>JAUNUB010000032.1 GCA_030538375.1 Moraxella sp.
TAAGCGGTGATACCACTGGTAGCAAGTACGGCGGTAGTGATGGCGATGGTAAGCGTTTTACGAATTGACATGGCGAATTTCCTAATAAAAAGATTGAAGTTTATCAAGCACTGTAGTAAAAGAAGTTGGGAGTAGCACAAATCAAATTCTGTCACTATTAACATTGGCTTGCTTGATGGTGATTATTATAAAGATGAAAAATTAGCTTAAAATTAGCCTATCATCATTATGCAAAAAAAATCAAAATTTTTATCAAAACCTTATGCCACGCCCAATAGCTTATCAAAATTTGGCGTGATTAAAGTGTGCCACTATTATATCATGCAACACTTTATAGGGTAAAAATGTTATAGTTTTTTATTCAAGCCAAGAAATGCCTTGCGTTTGGCTGGGGCGTGCTAAATTTTTAGCACACAAAACCCTGCAAGACAAAATGCTAAAAGTTTCTTGCTTTGGTTAGAATATAAAAGGTAAATACACCTTGGTCAAAAAAAAATTTTGTATCCACAGTGCCATTTCATGAAACTGCCATATTTATTCATTACAATAATTGTGTTATTTTTAAGTAAATTTTATTGAAGTATTGTGAATTATTGTTTTAACAATATCACACCTGCAGGAGTGGACAAAATGCGTTATTCATCATTGTTAATGGTATTACCTTTATTGGCATTGACCGCTTGTAGCGGCGAACAAAAAGCCAGCCAAGAACCAGCCGCCAAAGCTGACACCCCAATCGATACCGCCGCCAGCACCGAGATTAGCCTTGATGAGCTTGTCGCCAAAGCCAAAGCAGAAGGGCAAGTCAATAGCGTAGGCATGCCCGACACTTGGGCGAACTGGAAAGAAACGTGGGAAGACCTAAATAAAGAATACGGCTTGGCTCACCAAGACACCGACATGAGTTCGGCACAAGAGATTGCCAAATTTGCCGCCGAAAAAGACAACGCCACTGCCGACATTGGTGATGTGGGTGCGTCATTCGCCCCTATCGCTGTCCAAAAAGACGTGGTGCAACCTTACAAACCCAGCACTTGGGAGCAGATTCCTGAATGGGCAAAGGATAAAGATGGCAATTGGGTCATCGCCTATACAGGTACGATTGCTTTTATCGCCGACAAACAAAAAGTAACCAGCGTGCCTGCCAGCTGGGACGCACTCAAAAACTCCACCTACCGCATTACCATCGGTGATGTATCCAGTGCCAGCCAAGCAGTGAATGGCGTACTGTCTGCCAACTATGCTCTGGGCGGCACAGAAGCGGATTTGACCCCTGCACTTAATTACTTTGCTGACCTTGCCAAACAAAAACGCCTTGCCATGGTAGACCCCACCGTCGCCAATCTCGAAAAAGGCGAGATTGAAATTGCCGTGGTGTGGGATTTTAATGGGCTGAACTACCGAGACCAAATTGATACCAATCGTTTTGAAGTTGTCATTCCTAGCGATGGCTCGGTAACGTCAGGCTATGCCACCATCATCAACAAATATGCCAAGCACCCCAATGCCGCCAAGCTCGCACGAGAATTTATCTTGTCCGACAAAGGTCAGCTGAATTTGGCTCGTGGCTATGCTCGCCCTATTCGCATTGAGTCCCTAACCATTCCTGAAGATGTACAAAAAAAGCTATTGCCACAGTCGCAATACGCCAAAGCACGCCCCATCAACGACATGACAACATGGGAAGCTACCGCCAAAGCCCTGCCAGCCCAATGGCAAGAGCAAGTGCTTATTCATCAATAATTGTCTTCATTGGCTCTTTTTACAATCTTGGCACATCAATCCATTGGGCTGATTTTGCCAAGATTGATAAGTGAGTAATCGCATGAAAAATAAAGTGATTTTGGTGATACTAGACGGCTTGAATGCCGACACTGCCGCCACTTGTATGGGCTATCTTGCCGCCTTGATTGAGCGTGGGCGTGGGGCGTATTACACGCTGGCATGTGAGCTGCCATCGATGTCTCGCCCTTTGTACGAGTGCATTCTGACAGGGGTTGCACCGTGCGACAGCGGTATCTATCACAATGATGTCAATCGCTTATCCACCCAAAACAGTATTTTTCATTATGCCAAAGCCGCAGGACTGACCACTGCCGCCGCCGCTTACCACTGGGTGAGTGAGCTGTACAACCGCACACCTTTTGTGCCTGCCACCGACCGCCATACCGTACAGGCGGATTTGCCCATACAGTACGCCCATTTTTATTATGCAGACCATTATCCTGACTCACATCTGTTCGATGACGCTGAGCATTTGCGTCAAACCTATCAGCCAGATTTTTTGCTCGTGCATTCGATGAATATCGATGACGCAGGACATCGTGCAGGGGTAGACAGCAGCCATTATCGCAATACCACTCGCAAGGCGGATATGTACCTATCACGATATCTACAGGCATGGCTTGATGACGGCTATCAGATATGTATCACTGCAGACCACGGCATGAATGACGACAACAGCCACGGCGGTACATTGCCATCAGAGCGTCTTGTGCCTTTATATGTATTTGGCAACAGTTTTTCTGGGCAGAGTGATGTCGATATTCGCCAAACTCAACTGTGCGGCACAATCTGCACGTTATTGGGTGCTTCTCATGACAAAAGTATCTGCAAGGATTTATTGCGATGACTGCCGAACCAAGCCCCCAAAACAAATCCACCAACACAATCGACAAAACCACAGCCCACGATACCCAAAAAAATACTTTCAAAAATCGCATACACACTATTTATAACAATATCAGCAGCTATTTATTAATAACCCCTTTTGCAATATTGGTAGTGTTATTTTTATTCGCACCTTTGGTGTGGGTGATAATCAATGCTTTTTATGATGACAGCAATTCATTAAGCCTAACGAATATTAAAGCAATTTTTGACAGTGCTTTTTATCGACAGTCGATATTCGTTTCATTAAAATTAAGTTTTTTTAGTAGCTTAATTGGTCTGATTATCGGATTTCAAGGCGCATATTCCTTGTATCAAGTCAAAGACAGCTATTTTGGTAAAATCCTTGTGGGTCTGAACAGCTTATTAAGTAACTTTAGTGGCGTGCCATTGGCTTTTGCGATGATGATTGTCTTTGGTTCTAGCGGTGTATTGACTTTATTGTCCCAGCACTTTGGCATAGATACTTTGGTCGATATTTATTCTTATCAAGGTATTTTGGTAAGCTATATTTATTTTCAAATACCCTTGGCGGTTTTATTACTGTATCCTGCCATAGAATCCCTACAAAAAGAATGGCTGGAGAATGCTTATCTATTAGGCTCATCTTTTGTGGGTTATTTTTTTAAGGTAGCATTGCCTGTATTAATGCCTGCCATCTTGGGTGCATTCACCATATTATTCGCCAATGCTTTGGGGGCTTATGCCACAGCTTATGCACTTACCACAGGCAATTTTAATATTTTACCCATTCGCATTTCATCGCTTATCGCAGGCAATCTTACCTTAGAGCCAAACATGGCTTCTGCATTGGCATTGGTGCTCGTGTCTTTGATGTTTATAGTTACCGTTATTCATCAATATATTTTAAAGCGTTATTGATTATAGTCGATTAAAATAAAAATGAGACAGCACGACAGACCGCCGTGTACAAGTAGTACTTATAAGTGAGTTTGACGACGTATTAAAGTGAATTTAAAAGACTATAATTTTTAGCCCATAGATTTTGGATTAATTTATGCCTGCCCTAAGACATAAAAAACATGCTTATATGCTACATTATGCTTATTTGCTTATCTTAATGGTGGCTATGCTGATACCAGTGATTGCTACTTTGATGTATGCCACTTCAGAGAACTGGTCTCGCAGTATCTTACCAGAAAGCTGGACATTAAAATGGCTGATAGATACATGGACAAATCCTAGATTTTTAAAAGCAAGCCTGTATTCAGTCGCATTAAGCGTGATATCTGCACTCTTATCGATTGCTATCGTATTCCCTGTATTATTAGCTGTGCATACCAAACATTTGGCATGGGAAAAATGGCTAAATCTTATCTTGGTTTTGCCATTTACCCTGCCGCCTGTGGTAGCGTCTGTGGGTATACTACAGTTATATTCTGGCTGGTTAAGTGGCTTTTGGGGGACATTTTTTATTTTGGTGGGTTGTTATTTTACCATCGTTCTGCCTTTTGTATATCGCTCATTGGATAATAACTTTAGAGCGATTCATATCAAAGATTTGATTGATAGTGCTGCACTGCTTGGTGCAAGTTATTGGCAAGCCATTTGGTATGTGTTGCTGCCCAATCTTAAACGTGGTCTTATCGTCTCTTTTTTTATTTCGATTGCATTTTTGATGGGGGAATTTGTATTTATCAATATCTTATCTGGCGGACATATAGAAAGCATACAGATATATTTATACAGCCTAAAAAACCTATCTGGACATCTTAGCAGTGCGGTGGTCATCTCTTATTTTGCGATGATATTTATAATTTCTATTTTTGTCAGTTTGATAAGCCAAAACAAAGAAGATAAAGCATAGAATAAGGGTAATAAGGGCAATAATTATGAATGATTTGATTATCAAAAACGCCAACAAAAATTTTGGCAAACAAACCGTGATTGATGATATCAACATCACTGTAAAAAAAGGAAGTATGCTTACGCTGCTTGGACCTTCAGGTTGCGGAAAATCAACCTTGCTACGCTGTATCGCAGGGTTAGAAACCTTAGACGACGGACAAATATGGCTAGATGGCAAAGACATCACCAACACCGCTCCACAAAAACGTCATATCGCCATGGTATTTCAGCATTATGCGTTATTTCCAAACATGACAGTCTCACAAAACATCGAATTTGGTCTAAAAATAAAAAAACTAAACACCGATGAAAGATTGAATAAAGTGAATAATATTTTAAAATTGGTAGAATTACAAGACTTCGCTCACAAAAAACCTGCTTCTTTATCGGGTGGTCAAAAACAGCGTGTGGCACTGGCACGTGGCTTGGTTATTGAACCAAAACTATTGTTATTAGATGAGCCATTGTCCGCCTTGGACGCGCGTATTCGCAAAAACTTACGCAGTCAAATCAAAGATATTCAACAAGAACTAAATCTAACCACGGTATTCGTAACCCACGACCAAGAAGAAGCTCTGGCGATATCCGATGAGATTGTATTACTCAATACTGGGCGTGTCGAGCAGCATTGTACGCCAGAGATATTATATAGACAACCAAGCAGTGATTTTACCGCTGGGTTTATTGGGCATTATAACGTGGGATATTTCAAGGACTTTATAGAATTAGACAACCAAGCTGCGTTGGCGATACGTCCCGAAGTTATTCAGATTTCGCTAGACAGTAATGATGGCATAGCTGCCAATATTATAGACAGGACACTATTAGGTAACGTGGTGCGTTATCGAGTACAAACATCAGAAAATGAACTTGATATTGATGTTTTGAATACTGGTGAGTTAAGCACACTCACAACAGGTATGCCAGTTTATCTGACCATACCACAACAAGATGTTATAAGATTAACATGAAATCAATATAAGATTAAGATGAATAACTCATGACGAATTTGGCTATTTTTGACCTTGACCACACCTTAATAAGCTGCGACACCGAAGCGTGCTGGGTGGATTTTTTATATAGCAAAGGCTTGGTTAATCAAGATTTTTTAAAAAAACGAGATGAGTTATTCTATCAATATGCCAATGGCAGTGTGAATGCCAGTGAGTTTATTGAATTTCAATTGTCCAGTATCATACAATTAACCACAGATGATATTCATGCTTTGTATCCTGAATTTTTTAATAAGTTTATTGTGCCGAATATTTATCCCAAGGCACAATATTTAATCAATGAACACAAAAAAAATCACGATACACTACTTTTACTTTCTGCCAGCAATATATTATTAATCACACCCATCGCTCATGAATTTGGCATTGACAATATTATTGGGGTTATACCGCAAGTGAATAAAAAAGGAGAGTTCACAGGCAAGGTGGCAGGCGTACCCAGTTTTCGAGAAGGCAAAGTGATACGCTTGCAAGCATGGCTTGATGACAGAAATCAAACTTTAGATGATTTTGATAAATGCTGGTTTTATAGCGACTCTATTAACGATTTACCCCTTTTGGATATGGTTACTCACCCTTGTGCGGTGAATGCCGATAAAAAATTGGCAGCAGTTGCCAAGCAAAGACAGTGGCAAATATTGGACTTTGATTAAATCGCACTACCTTTTTTATCTGTGCCACTTTTTATCACCATGTTAAAAAATACCACTTTTCGTCAAACTCTCACAGTGCAAAACTCGCCACCGAATATACTTCATCGGCATTGCTCTTGATTTTGCTGGCTTGCCATACGCTCATGCTATGCACTTCTAGGGCGGTCAGATTCATGCCAGCATAGGCGTGGGTGTCGACACATATCAAGCCATCACGCCTTAGCACTTTGCCACTGTCTTGACTGGTGTGTCCGCAGATGACGGTTTTGCCCGATATGTGTTCGTGGTCATCGTCTGTGATAAATCGCCAACGCAGCCCATTACTTCCTTGCTTTGCCATCTCGACAAAGGGCTCTGGCATGGCGTGTGTAAAGATAAAATCATCGGTCTCATGATACGGCTTTAGCCTATCTAGCCATCTGATATACTCAAACGGCACTGCCGACAAGCCTGCCATGTCTGCTGTCTGTCCAAAGGACTGCAAGGTCTCAATGCCGCCGTATCTTAGCCAATATTTCAGCTCGTCTTGATACTGCAAGGCGTTCAACATCATTTCTTCATGATTGCCCATGATGGCAATGACATGGCAATGTTTTTCGTAGTGGCGAATGGTGTCAATCACGCCCTTGCTGTCTTCGCCCCTGTCTATCATATCGCCCAAAAATATCAAGGTGTCGTGGGCGGTGGGGTTGATGGCTGTTAGCAATGCCTGCAAATGCTGATGACAGCCGTGTATGTCGCCAATGGCGAATGTTCGCATGATTTAAGCCCCCATTCTTGCCACGACCAACTGCACCATCATCTCGATATGTGCGTCATCGGTGTTAAGTGCTGGGATATAGGCATAATCTTGTCCGCCTGCCTGCATGAAGTTATCACGATTTTCGACCGCCAGCTCTTCTAGCGTCTCAAGGCAATCCGCCGAAAACGCCGGACTCATAATCTGCACCGATTTCACGCCCTGCTCGCCCCATGATTTTAGCAGTTCGTCGGTATAAGGCTTCACCCATTCTTGTGCCCCAAAACGAGACTGAAAGCTAATCGCCCATGCGTCATCGGACAAATTCAGCTCTGCTGCCACAAGCTCTGCTGTCGTATGGCACTGCATGGGATAAGGGTCGCCCTTGTCGGCATAGGGCTTAGGAATACCATGAAAACTCATAAGTAGCTTATCCGCCCTGCCATGCTCCAGCCAAAACTTACGCACACTATACGCCAACGCCTTGATATACAAAGGGTGATTGTGATAATCCTTAATCAAGTACAGCTCTGGCACATCTCGCACACGCTTGGCATAGTCGAATATTTTGTCAAACGCTGCTGCCGTGGACGTTGCCGAATATTGTGGATACAAGGGCAACACCACAAAACGCTCTACGCCAGCGGCTTGCAAGTCTGTCATCACCTGCTTGACATTGGGATTGCCGTAGGTGGTGGCAGCATAAACAGGCACAGTGCCAGCATAGATGGGGCTGAGTTTGGCTTCTAGCAGTTTGGCTTGCTCATTCAAAATCGCAAGCAAAGGTGAGCCATCTTCACCCCAAATGCTCTCGTACGCATGAGCCACACGCTTGGGGCGAGTGGTAAGTACAAACAGATTTAGGATAATCTGCCACAGCACTTTGGGTATCTCAATCACTCGTGTGTCGGACAAAAACTCACGCAAATAACGTCGCGCCGCCGTGGGTGTGGGTGCGTCAGGCGTGCCAAGATTAACCAGCAGAACCGCAGTTTTTTTGTTCATAATAATCATTCCTATGCAAGCGATAAGTGTAGCATTGATTGGTAAATTTATAAATCAAAGATTGTAAATTCTTGTGTTTTGGTATGTTGATTTTTTAGGGGGTTGGTTTTTGGGGGAGGGTTTTTAGGGTTTGGTTTTGGCAGTCCAATTTTTAATTTAAAAAGCCATTTATTTAAAAGACACTTAGAATATAAAAGGCAAGCACGCCTTGCCATCAATCAAAGATTTTTTAGTTTTAAAAATTGTGTTAAAATTTTTCATCATCACTTTTTTTAGCAGGATTTTGTATGTTGTCCATGCAGCCCACCCACACCACGCAGTCCATGCCAGCCATTGAACGCATTTTGACGCTTATCGATGAATTTGTATCATTGGCTTGCACAGACAGCGAAACTTGCAAGCAGTTTTTGCAGCACATCAATAGCTTGCTTGATGAACAGCTGCAGGCAATTTTGATTGACGATGTGGTGAAATTGCGGACACAGGCGATGGACAGTGTTTTGTGCAAGCTGTTCACGCAGCTGAATTTGAGCGATGAATTTGCCCTATTTGCCGTGGGGGGCTATGGGCGTGGGGATTTAGCCCCTTATTCTGATGTGGATATTTTGCTGCTGATGAGTGATGATACCGTGGCAGATAATACCGAGCTGTCGGCATTTGTTGCGTCCTTGTGGGACATCGGTATTACGCCTGCGTTGGCGGTGCGTACGCTAAGCGATGGCAAATTTGCCAGCACCGAGCACACGGTGGCGACGGCGTTGTTAGAAGCTCGGTTCTTGATGGGGCGTGATGAATTCGCCAGCTTGCCACGCCAATGGATAAAAGAGACGTGGACAGCGGCAACTTTTTTTAGAGCCAAAACCGCAGAAGCTCGCACACGCTATCTTGCTCACAACAGCACCGAATACAACCTAGAACCCAATCTCAAAACCGCCCCTGGGGGACTGCGAGATATTCAGATTATTCTATGGCTTGGCAAGTTTTATTTTGATGATGTGCAAGACTTGGCGGACTTGGCAAAGGTAGGATTTTTAAGCGTTGATGAAGTGGCAAGCCTAAGCGATGCTCAAGCCTTTTTGTGGCAAGCACGCCATCACCTACATCAGATGAATGCCAAGGCAGAAGACAGGCTGTTATTCAGCCATCAGCGAACCTTGGCGGTGATGATGGGTTTTGGCGACGAAAGTTCCGCTCATGCTACTTTCGCCAAAAGCTCTCCAGAAACCATGATGCACCAATACTACCGCCACGCCATGACCGTTGCCGCCTTATCCGAACTCTTGTGCGATTTGTTTTATCATCGCTATGTGCTGGGCGAATGCACCACCAAGGACGACACGCACCACGGCAACCCCTTTGGCATTATGAGCGTGGATTATGACACAGAAACTCGCAAACTTATTTTTACCAAAGATTTAACCATTTTTCAAGACCAACACGCCAGTATCTTGCAGTTATTTCTCACCATGGGTAAGATGGACATCAAATACATCGAACCCACCACTTTGCAGGCTCTACGCTTGGCAAGTCCGCACATACCCAGCTATCATCATGCCAGTCATGAGCTAAAACGGCTGTTTCTTGCCAATCTTAAAGAGCGTAATTATCTATTTCATCGCCTGCGATTGATGAAGCGTCATGGCGTGCTGGCACATTACCTGCCCCACTTTGGACGAGTGATAGGGCTTATGCAGTATGATTTGTTTCATCGTTATACCGTGGACGCTCATACACTGCTTTTGCTGCGAATATTGCACCGTATCGAAGAGCGTGCGGACAGATATGGGCTGGTAACTGGCGTGTATCGACAAATCGTGCGTAAAGATTTGCTGATTATCGCCGCCTTGTTTCATGATTTGGCAAAAGGGCTGGGCGGCGACCACAGTGCCAAGGGGGCGGAGCTTGCCAAAGATTTTTGCACGGTGCATGAGCTTGATAATGATGATGGTGAGCTGGTGGCGTGGCTGGTGGCACAGCACCTAAGCATGTCGCACATTTCACAAAAACAAGACGTTACCGACCCTGATGTGATAGACGCTTTTGCCGCCATCACAGGCGACATTGCACATTTGAATCATCTGTACATTCTTACCGTTGCCGACATGAGTGCCACCAATGGCGAGCTATACAACAGCTGGCGAGCAACACTGCTGCAACAGCTGTATCTGTTCACCCATCGCCGTCTGCATGATGGCAGTACGCACGACAGCACCAGTACCATTTTGTCCAATCGCCAAACCAATGCACTTGCCCTGCTTGGCGGTCATGATGAGCAGGCAGTGCTTGCCTTGTGGCAACGATTGGGCAAGCGGTATCTGCTGGCTCATGGCGGCGAGATTATCGCATGGCATACCGACTTGATACTGGGGCACGAAGCCACTCATCAGCACACCCCACTTATCGCTCTGAGTGAACACAATTCATTGGTGATAGATGCCACACAGATTCTCATCTACGCCCCAAACAGCAACAATCTATTCGCCAAGACCGTGGCGATTTTGGATAATTTTGAGCTAAATGTCCTCGCGGCGAATATTCTGACAGATAAGCACGATTTTGCCCTAGACAGTTATGTGGTCATCGACAAGCTCAAGGGCGACAACCTGCTACAAAATCCAGAACGCATTCATGAACTCACTCACGCTCTCGCCACTTGTCTGTCTGGCAATACGCCTATCGCACCAAAATTACGCCATCACCACCAGCAAGAAAACAGCAAGCTACAGTTCTTTGACGTACCCACGCAGATACACCTTAGCCAACACCCCATAAAGCCCGAACACAGCATTACCATCATCACCAAGGACAAAGCAGGCTTGCTCGCCAAGATAGGTACGGTATTTAGTGAGCTGGGTGTGTGGGTGCATGGGGCAAAAATCATGACCTTGGGTGAGCGAGCCGAAGACGTGTTTTATATCAGTGCACAAGACAACAAGCTGCTGCATGATGAGCAAATCACATCACTCAAACAAGCATTGATTGAGACTTTGTAGGTTTTTAAGGGGTGTCCGTCTTTTATATTTCTACAGTCGATTAAAATAAAAACCAGACAAAGCAACAATATCCGCCATATACCAATAACTGTACTGGAAACGTCAGTATCATTGCAATTTCATTAACCATAAAATATGGGCATACCCCATGTAAACACCACGTTAAACACCATGTTACACATAAGGTACGCCCTGTATTGGTACGTCTTTTGACTAAATTTTTAAGCCTTGATTAAGCCTTAATCCGCTCAATCTGCACACCTAGTCCTTTTAATTTATTTTCGACATTCTCATAGCCACGGTCAATGTGATAAATACGGTCAATCACGCTTTGTCCTTGTGCCACTGCCGCTGCCATCACCAATGACATTGACGCACGCAGGTCGGTCGCCATCACAGGTGCTGCGGTAAAGCCCTTTACGCCCGTTACCACCGCAGTATGACCGTCCACCTTGATATCCGCCCCTAGCCTTGCCAGTTCTGGTACGTGCATAAAGCGGTTTTCGAAGATGTTCTCAATAATGGTACTTGTGCCATCTGCCAAACAGCACGCCGCCATCAGCTGAGCTTGCATATCGGTCGGAAATCCGGGGTGCGGCTGCGTGCGAATATCCACGGCACGCAGTCTGCCTGTCATCGCCGCACGAATCCAGTCATCGCCTACGCTGATGGTTGCCCCCATGGCTTCGAATTTCTTTAACACAGGTTGCAAAAATTCTGCACTGGTGTTGGTGGTCAATACATCACCCCCACTCATCAACGCCCCAGCCAAATACGAACCAGTCTCGATACGGTCGGCAATCACTCGGTATTCGCAGCCATGCAAGCGAGCAACTCCTTCAATCACCATGGTTGTTGTGCCGATACCATCAATCTTCGCCCCCATCGCCACCAGCATATTTGCCAAGTCCACCACTTCGGGCTCGGTGGCACAGTTTTCAAGACGTGTGATACCATTTGCCAAAGTTGCCGCCATGATGGTATTTTCTGTACCGCCCACAGTTACCATATCAAAGCTAAAATCACAGCCCAAAAGTCGTCCGCCTTTAGGGGCTTTTGCCTTGACATAGCCGTTTTCGACAGTGATGATTGCCCCCATGGCTTCTAGGGCTTTTAGGTGCTGGTCTACAGGGCGAGAGCCGATGGCACAGCCCCCCGGCAAGGACACTTCGGCTTCACCAAATCTTGCCAAGAGCGGCCCTAGCACCAGTATCGACGCACGCATGGTACGCACCAGTTCATAAGGGGCATAATAGCTGGATACCGCACTGGCATCACACACGACGGTATGCCCTTCTTTTTTGATGTCAACGCCCATGCCTGCGATGAGCTTAATGAGCGTGTCTACGTCCATCAAGCTAGGTACATTGTGCAATACCGTCTCGCCAGCTGGCAGCAGCATGGCTGCCAAGAGTGGCAGGGCGGCATTTTTTGAGCCAGAAATTGCCACTTCACCAGCGATACGCCCACCACCTGTAATCAAAAACTTATCCATCGTTGATAGCACTCCTTATGGCTTATGACTGGGCTTGCTTGGTTTGATACTCGCTGGGGGTAAGGGCATGAATGGTCAAGGCGTGCATTGCCCCACTTTGGATATAGGGGTTGGCAATGGCATATACCATCTGCTGACGCTGCACCAGACGCTTGCTCTCAAACTCATCAGAGACAATCAGCACTTCAAATTTATTGCCTTGATTCACCGCTTGAATCTCGGCATTGGCAAAATGGGGACGCAGCAGTGCAATCAAATCATCAGCATTCATAACTTACTCAATCCATCAATAAAAAATGAACCATTATAGCAAATTTTTTGTAAAAATTAGGGTCTATTGACAATTCATTACATGTTTTGTTAAGGCGTACCCACCTTTTATCTTGTGCATGCAAAAACAAGGCAAAGGGGAGCGTTTTAAGAAAAAATCCATTTAAATATACCGATTAGCAATACCGATTGTACCCACAAGAATATTGGTGCAAAGCCACCCAATTTTTTATAGTCAAATATAGTCAAATAAATTCATTTTAGGACAAGGAAAACCAGTAGCAGATAGTACAAGTAGTATTTACGAGCGAGTTTGACGACGCACTAAATTGAATTTAAAAGACTATAAAAACATCAAGGTTTGTTCGTGCCTTGATACAGCTGCACATAACCACTACTAGATGTGCTGCCGCTGGGCGTATTGCCACCATAAGTTGTGTTATTTTGAGCGGTAGGCGTTGGCTTGGCTGCGGTATTGCCAGAATACATGCTGGCAGGGTAGCTATCGCCATAGGTTTCGTGATTGGCGGAGCTTGGGTACACAGCCGTATCGTCAGCACCATTGGTATTTACACTGTCAGAACCTGTGCCATAAGTGGTGGCAATGGCACTGCTGGTTAAAATCTTATTGGCAAGCACCACCCCTTGAATGCCATCGGTATTGCGAACCACTTCGATGATTTCGTTGTCCTGCTGTTCTTTGGTCATCTCACCCATCACATAGACGATGTCATTTCTCACCACGATTTTGTACTGCGAAGCCTTGAGCGATGAACGCAGCAATCTGGCACGGATTTTACTTTGTAGATATTTTTCGTGGTTGGTGTGGCTTTGGCTTTTTGGAATATCTGTTACGGTTAGATAGTTGTACAGCTCCTTGACTTCACGGATAGACAATGCCATGTTGCCAATCTCGGTTTTGATTTGCTCGCTTGGCACTTCGCCTGTCAATAGCACATCGCCACGAAAGCTCGTGGCTGCTACTCGCACATTATCACTATTTAGCCCTTGGATATTGTCCAGTCCATTCACGATGTTACGCTGCACCCCAAAGTCAATCATTCTCTCTGGCAACGTACGCCCCGCCCCTGTGATAATCGCCCCTGAAGCGTCCACCGTAGGATTGCTGCTCACACCACTGGCACAGCCTGTCAAGCTCAGCACGCCCACCACACCCAGTGTCGCCAGCCCAAAAATCACGAGCCGCCCACCAAAGATTTTTTTCATATTCACTCCTTAATTTTTTTGGCACTAATTTTGGCACTTATGTTCAAAACTTGTATAAAGCGTATCACACGAACACATAATGAGCAAGCCCAAACCCCTTATTACACCCCCTACGCCGCCCCACGCCATACTGCCCTACTCTGCCAAAAATGCCCCTTGTAGCCATTCTTGGTGTACGCCGCCATCTTTGTCCACATCAAACGCCAATACATCAAAACGACAATCGCAATTTTTGTCAATCGCCCCTTGATACCGTTCATCTTGCAAAAAATGACTGGCAGTAGCAATAAGCCGTCTTTGCTTGGCTTTGGTGATGGTCTCAAGACTGCTGGCAAAGCGGTTGTGCTTGCGTTTTCGCACTTCGACAATCACCACCGTGGGGTAATGCCTGCCATTTGGCAGCACCTTATCATCATAGGCGATGATGTCAATCTCACCCACATTCGCCGCCGTGTAGTTAGTCGTAATAATCGTCAAACCCTGCTTGTACAAAAATTCACATGCCAAGGCTTCGTAATAATCGCCGATGGTTTTGGTGGTGGGCTTTTTGGGGTTTTTGTCATTCGGTTTTTTGTCATTCATTGGCGGTGCTTGCCGCTTTTATCGCTGCGGCTTTGCGTTTGTTCTCAAAAAACAGCATATCAATCACCACGCACGCCATGCCGACACAAATCCACACATCTGCCATGTTAAAAATCGGATAATGCCACACATTGTAATAATGTACATGAATAAAATCAATGACATAGCCATGCACAAAACGGTCTATCACGTTACCAATCGCACCGCCCAGCACCAACGCCAGCCCAAAAGACAGCAGCTTTGCGGTATTTGCCAATCGCCACAAATAATTGATAATAAATGCCGACACCGCCACGCCAAGCCCTGCAAAAAAATACTTCTGCCAGCCGCCAGCATTCGCCAAAAAGCTAAACGCCGCCCCATAATTATACGCCAGCGTCCAGTTAAGTACAGGGCTAATCACGTCCACGCTTTCACCCAATTCAAAAGCATTGTTAAAATAATACTTCGTGCTTTGGTCGATTATCAACGCCACCACAGCAAGCAGGTAGTACATCACTACCGTTTTGGCTGTGTTTTTGGGGCTGTTTTCGGAGCTGTGTTTTGGACTGGGCTTATGTGCTGACGTTGTGGCATTAGGCATAATGTCGCACCTCGCCTGCCCCATCGACATTGTCCACACAGCGACCGCACAATTCTGGGTGCTGGGCGTGCGTACCGACATCGTCTCGGATATGCCAGCAGCGTATACATTTGTTGCCTATGGCTGGGGTGATAAGTGCATTATCCGCCCCTGCTTGCAATGTTACTTCACTGGTGATAAACACAAAACGTGCTTCATCGCCCAGTTTATTCAATGCGTTCAAGCTCTCGCCTGTGGCACTGATGGTCGCATGTGCGGTGAGATTGCTACTTACCAGCTTGTCCATGCGAGCGGTCTCAATGGCTTTGTTCACCGTGTCCTTGACCACCAAAATATTCGCCCAATCCGCCTCGGTAATGTCCGTCATGGCAGGGCTTGGCAAGTCGTACCACGTTTGAGCAAAGATGTATTTGGCGTTATCGCTCTTGTTATCATTGCCACGGATAAACTCCCACGCCTCTTGAGCGGTAAATGGCAAAATCGGTGCAATCCAGCGTAACAAAGCATGGGTGATATGATACAGTGCCGTCTGTGCCGAACGTCTGGGTTTGCCATCTCGCTTGGTCGTATAAGTACGGTCCTTGATAATATCCAAATAAAATCCGCCCAAGGTCTGCGAACAGAACACGCCCACCGCCTGCACCACTTGGTGAAACTCCATCTCGTCATAGGCATGAGTGATGATATTCTGCGTATCACGTGCTTGAGCCAAGATAAACTTGTCCAAACTCACCAATTCGTCCAAGTCCACAGCGTCGGTTTGTGGATTAAAGTCATCGGTATTGGCAAGCAAAAAGCGAATGGTGTTGCGAATACGCCGATAGCTGTCCACCGCCCCTTTAAACACCGTCTCGCCTGCACTCATCTCATAACGATAATCCGCAGATGCAATCCACAGACGCAGCATGTCCGCCCCTGTTTTGTCAATTTCTTTTTGCGGTTCGATGATGTTGCCAAGCGACTTGCTCATCTTACGCCCATTGGCATCTACCACAAAGCCATGGGTCAAGACCTGCTTAAATGGCGCACGTCCATACATCGCCTCGCTCGTCAGCAAGGAAGTCTGAAACCAACCACGGTGCTGGTCAGAACCTTCTAGGTACATATCGGCAGGGCTTGCCAAACTGTCGTCTTGCTCCAGCACCGCAAAATGCGTCGTCCCAGAGTCAAACCACACGTCCAGCGTGTCGCTTACCTTGTTATAATCGCTCGCTTCATCGCCCAAAAAGTCGGCACAGCTCGCCTCAAACCACGCCTCTACGCCGCCTTGCTCTATCAGTTTCGCCGCTTGTTCGATAAATTCGGCAGTGCGTGGGTGCAGCTCGTCCGTTTCTTTATGCACAAAAAACGGAATCGGCACGCCCCACGTCCGCTGGCGGCTGATACACCAGTCAGGACGGTCGGATACCATCGCCTCAATACGGTTTTGTCCCCATGACGGTGTCCATTTGACGTTTTTGATGTCGTCCAAGGCTTGCTGTCTTAGCCCCAATTTGTCCATGCTGATAAACCACTGCGGCGTGGCACGAAAGATAATCGGAGTCTTGTGTCGCCAGCAGTGTGGGTAGCTGTGGGTGATTTTGCTGTGTTTGAGCAGATTGCCTGTATCGCTCAAACGCTCAATAATCTTGGGCTGTGCCTTGTAGATATGCTCACCGACAAACACCTTAGCCGTCTCAAGATACACCCCTGTGTCGCCCACAGGATTTTCGATAGGCAGATGATAATTCAAGCTCACATTGTAGTCGTCCACACCGTGTGCAGGGGCAGTATGTACAAGCCCTGTACCGCTGTCCGTGGTTACATGCTCACCCAAAATGAGCGGTACATGACGCTCGTGAATGAGTGGGTGAATGGCACTGCTGTACTCAAGCTCGCTGCCCTTGACACATGCCAACACGCCAAGATTGTCCAGTGCCAGCTCGGTCAGCACACTTTCCACCAAATCACTGGCAAGCAGTAGCACGCCCTTGGCAGTCTTGACAAAGCTGTATTCTTCATGAGCATTTATGCTGATGGCTTGGTTGGCAGGCAGCGTCCATGGCGTAGTTGTCCAAATCACCGCAAACGCCTTGTCATCAATGCTCACACCCTTGATGTCCGCCAGCTCAAAGCCCACAAAAATCGCATCGGACACCTTGTCTTGATATTCCACTTCGGCCTCGGCAAGGGCAGATGAGCAGTCCAAGCACCAGTTTACAGGTTTCATGCCACGCACGATATGCCCATTGTCATAAATCTTGCCCAAGGCTCGCACGATGTTGGCCTCTTGGGCAAAGTTCATGGTGAGATAGGGATTGTCCCAATCGCCCAGCACGCCAAGCCGTTTAAAATCCACCATCTGCAATTCAACTTGGCTTTTGGCATACTCACGGCACAGCTTGCGAAACTCGGTGGCATTGACTTTTTGTCCAACTTTGCCAACTTTTTGCTCGACTTTTTGTTCAATCGGCAAGCCATGACAATCCCAGCCCGGTACATATACTGCATCAAATCCTGCTAGGTTTTTTGACTTGGTAATGATGTCTTTTAGCACCTTATTCACCGCATGACCTAGATGAATCTGCCCATTGGCATAAGGCGGGCCGTCATGCAGAATGTACTTTGGCAAGCCTTTTTTGATGGTGCGAACTTTGGTGTACAGCTTATCCGCCTCCCACTCGGCAAGCCACTTAGGCTCACGCTTGGCAAGGTCGGCACGCATAGGAAATGGCGTATCCGCTAGGTTTAGGGTGTTTTTGTAGTCGATGGGTTGGCTCATAACGTGGCTCGAAAATAATGCAAAATCATGTGATAAAACGTTCAATGTGAAGCGTTTAATTCGTCAACTAAGTTGAAATTCTGATAAACACCCTATTATAGGCAATTTTTGAGATAAAGTAAAAATAAAAATCTGCAAGCCATCAAAGCACAATGCACAACCAGCGATTGCCTACTTAACCAGCATGTTTTGTTGCGAGAAAAAATCAAACCAATGCACCGCTGTTTATGACGGCAGACAAGACAAGGTATGGCATAATCCCACCAATCGCTGACAAAATATAGGTTCTAGCACGCTACAGCACAGCCAAAGTTACCTAACAATTAATTAAAAGTGATTTAATTTTATATAAAAAATAAATTTCTTTTAATACAGCTAACAAAGCACTTGACTTACCCCCCCCCGCGATATGATAAGCTACATAACTTAACACTTTGTTACCAATAACAGCATAATCGCAGTATAAGGACTTGTCATGGTTTTACCAGTTATTTTAGTGGGTGGTGCGGTTGCTACCGCCCTTTTTGGTGGGAAAAGACAACCAACTGCCGTCAAGAGCAAGTAAAAATGGCTGACATAATATTAATTCTATTTAGCATTAGCTACTTCGGTCTTTTAATTGCGATATTTTGGTATTGGATTACATCGGTTGTTGCCATCAATCGATATAGCACCAAGTGGGCAGTGCTGGCGTTTTTCTTTAGCTTTTTGGCACACATCATTTTCTTGTTAATGTATGATGACAAAATTGAAGATGAGGACAAAAAGCCAATCGTACGGTTTTTGCTAGGCTGTGCCACCTTTATGATTGTAGGCATTGGGGCGGCAGTTTTGGTACCTGTTTATGAAAAATATCAAGAACAAAAGGATATTCAAACAAGTAGCGAGACCTATGAGACAACAGATGGTAACGCCAATGAAACAGATAGTAATACCTACGAAACAACTATCGAAAGCACCGAAACTATTGAAACAGGTAGCAACACCTACGAACCAGAAGTCGAGACCGCTACCACCGATGAGCAAAATAACAAATCGCCAGATGACACGACATACACCGAAGCAGAGAGGGTATTTCTATACCAGATGTTGGCAAAAGAGGCAGAAACACAAAATGAAAGCCTGCCAACCATGACAGGCGAAACAACAAGGTTGGATAGAGTAAGTGTAGAACCTCCACTAACATTAAAACATCATGTCACCATCTTGCAGAGTGTAGAAACGGATTTTGGGTATATGGATTTTT
>JAUNUB010000033.1 GCA_030538375.1 Moraxella sp.
ATATCACCTCTCGTTGATAGGGCAGTAATCTGGTATTTTTATGTATGTTCATTGCGGTATTTTTCTATGATGCTGTAGATAATGGTAGGGTGTATTGCAGCTATCAAAGAGCTTGACCCACGCTTCTACCGTCTTATGACTGGCAATATTGAAGCATTTGGCAGTTTGGTGGTAACTGTATCCTTGCTTGTAGTAGGCAATGACATCGAGTTTAAAAGATTGTGCGTACTTTATAGGAAAGCACACCAAAGGTTAGTACCTAACTTTTGGGATGCGGTTCAAGTTTGGGATTTTTAAACCCTTAAACCCCATTCCAAACCGCAAGATTAAATACAGCCAAAAAAGTTCATGGCACAAGCATTCCACCTAAGAATAAAAAACCAAACATGAGCTGGTCTTATTTTTTCAGCAACCCATCGCCAATCCCCACTTCATCTGTAACATAGGTGAGTACAAATTGCCCTGCGGTATTTTTGGCAAAGTGATACCGCCGTACAAGCCGATTGCCGTTCTCATCAGCACTAGCAAATACCGCCGACACTCGTGTGATACGTACATCAGTCAGTGTGTGCAGACTGGAATCCAAGCCATTAAATGGCGGCAGCTGCCAAAAAGTTTGATTACTCACAAAACCTTCGCCCTTTGTCTGCAAGCTGGCAATCACCGCAAGCTCACTGGCATTCAACATAGGAGCAATGGCTTTTAGCACTGGCGGTGTCATATCATTCACATTCACCGTGCCCAGCATAGGACTTACCACAAAAATTTCACCAAGTTTTTGTACTTTTTCGCCTGTCATATTAGGTAGATACAACAGCTCGTTTAGCGTCTGCATAGGTCGATTGGCAAAATACACGCCTTGGCTTGGGTCATTGCTTGGCTCATTACCGCCTGTCGGTAGCGTGTTATCGCCATCGATATAACTGATGATGTGTTCAGTCAGCGTATCTACTTCAGCCCTTGCAATACCCGCTTCAACAAAGCCATTTTTGGCAATCTTGATAAAATTGTCGTCCGCCTTGTTGTCGTGATACAGCTGATTAAGATTGAGCTTGCCGCTGTCTGTGCCAAACTGCACCGTGGTTGTAATGCTGGGCTTAATGGGCGGTGCGACCACAAATTTTTCAAGTGCCGCCGTGCTGTACAGCCGTCCACCATGCTGATTAAGCCACATCAATAGCACAGCGGACTGGCGTGCCTGCTCATCCATCAAGGTGATACTTGCCTGCCGATGGGCATTGTCCGCCATCATCTGCCGTGTCGCCACACTGATACTCCCCACCAGTACCATAACCAACACCAGTAGCAGCAGCACCGTCAGCAGTGCCGCCCCTGTTTGAGTGTGAGTTTGGGCGTGGGTTTGGCGGTTGTCAGTGTGCATTTTTGATTACCTAAAAATATTGCAAAAAGCGTTTTTTTTAAAAAACCAGCGGTGAGCCAAATGAACCACCCATTCAAGCTGCAAAGTAGTACAACCAGCGAGTTTGACGACGTATTCAAGTGTATTTAAAAGACTGCAAATGAAAACACCCATTCAAGCTGCCTATCCATCTGCCTATCTTCAAAACCAAAACGCACGCCCACGGTTTTGTCATCGTGCGTGGCTAGGGTGAATTTGGCATTATCTACCGCAGGCAATAGCACCATCTCACTCACTGGTTCATCGTCTTGAATAAAGGCAAACCGAGCATAATACAGCTGCCCATCTTGCACACGATACCTGACCTTGGCATAGGGATAAGTCGCCAAAAATCTTGGGTCTGCCGCAGCGGTAATCACCAATGTCAAGCGGTTGTCTTCTAGCTGTACCGCTGGGGTAGCACTGATTGCTTGGTTTGGCTGTGTTGATTGCCCTGCCTGTGCTAGGGGAATATTGACCGCTCGCACCACCCTTGTCGTGTCATAGGCAAGCTGTGCATAAGCGTCATCACGCACACGAATGCGTTCTTGGCGAATGTAGCTGCGTTCGTAGGCGTTTTGTAAGCCGCCAAACATCTGCCAGCCCATCATCGCCACCAAGGCAAACAACGCCAATGCCACCACCAATTCCGCCAAGGTCAAACCCTGCTCATGACATCTGACATTCATGGTGTAGCTCCCATCACTACACTTGTCATCACCAGCTGACTGCTGGCAAGCAGCCTATCGTCATCGGCGTACACATCTACCAGCACCTGCTTTGGCATGGTATCGCTAAGCCCCAGCCCCACACCGTCCATCAGTGAAGTACTGGCAACCGCCGACACCGTGATACGCACACGCCACGGCTGATTGGCAAACTCCACACGACGCTCTGCACTGGCAGGTATGACATTTGCCATCACGATTTCATGGCGGGTGTTTTGAGCCAGTGTGTGAGCCAATTGCATGGTCTCACTTCGCCCCACATAGTTCATATACATCATGCTTGCCTTGCTGCCAGTAATCGCAATCGCCGCCAAGATGCCAAGTGCCACCACCACTTCTATTAAGGTAAAGCCATCACGTCTCATCAACGCTCTTCCTTGCTCTGAAACACCACAGAACCATCGGCATTCACGATAATTTGGGCAATCAAAGCCCCTTCGTAATGCACGCTTATGACCGCCTTGGACGCACCATGGTTGCCATACCATATGATTTTTGGGGCATTCGGCTCGCTCACCCATGCAGCTGGCGTTTGTTTGGCATTCACCGCCGATAGTGATGGCACTTGTCCGTCAATCTCGACACTGACCGCATTTGGCACAGGGGGCATTTTTAGCCAGTTTGAACCAATATCCTGCCACGGTGATTGGCGGCGTTCGTTAAGATTGACCGACAGCTCCATCAAGTTTTTGTCATCATCTGCTATGCCTGTGAACGCCACCACTTGCAATTGATTGTCTTGTATCACCACGCCAACAGGGTTGTTGGTGGCACGGCTGTGTCTTGCCACCATAGGTAAGGCTCTGCTTAATTGCTCGGCAAAGCCCATCGCCTGCCTATAGCCGCCCCCTTGCACCGACAACGCCACCACCGACACCATCACCCCCAAAATCACAAGCACCACCATCAGCTCAACCATAGTAAAGCCGCGGTGTGTACGCCATGATTGTGTGGTAAAATTAGGAAGATTTGTCATAGTTAGAATGGTAATTTAGACGACTGAGAAGGAAAAGGCAAAAATCGTGCAAACTGAAACGATTAAACTGATACGATTATAGTATCGGCAGCTCCACCGATGGGTGAATGCTGTTTTTGGTAGGTGTGGCAACAGTGTCTGCGGTGTCGGTTGTTGTTGCCTTGGCAGACGATGCCTTGACATGCAGATAAGGCAACAACAGTGCCTGCTCCACTAAGGTCAAGCTCAATGCGTCTCGCTTGCCGATGTACCGCTGATAAAAGCTGGAATTGAGTAAATTCGCCCCACCTTGACCAAGCGACCACAAACTCACCAAATAAGACTCCACCGACATCTCGCTGGCTGCTTCACTTAGGTATTGCTCGGCAATCTGCGACAGACGTGCCATGCGTTCACGACGTATCTGATACAAGCTGGCAAAGGTACGATTAAGCCCTGCCACAGACGCCAATCGCTCTTCTAGTCGTGTGTACAATGCCGACTGATTGGGGTACATGAGTGCCTGTAGCACAATACGAGCAATCGCCGCCGCCGCCCCATCATCAATGCGATTCATCACAAATAGCCATTCTTCATGACGAATCAAAATCTTGAGCAGCAGCTCATCTTTGCTGTCAAAATGCTTGTACAAAGTCCCCTTTGCCACGTCCAGCTGTGCCGCCAATGCGTCCAGCGTCAAATCTCCGTCCAAGGACTCAAGCAGCAATCTTTCTGCCGTCATCAGTATCTCTTCTTCTCGCCGCTTGAACTGCTCTTGACGTGTCGCCATGCCACCACACCCTAGGAATTTTGAGTTTATATAATCTGCGTATTTATACCAAGTTTACCGCATGATTGCAATCACTTGATGTTTTTTTGTAAAATATAGGACGTGTCCGCCTTTTATTATGCCAAATCACACAGAGCAAATACACAAAAATTAATGACACAGAGCAGGCAATTTGACAAGTTTGTTTGCTGTTGGCTAAAAACAGCTGAATGTGTTGCTATATCTATCGTTCATTGCGTCAAAATTTTTATGAATACAATCACACCATCAGCATTTATTAGGAAATTCATCATGCACTCACCCATCTTATTCAGCACTCACCACACTCAGCCCATGATTTTGGGTCATCGTGGAGCAAGGGCGGTACATCTTGAGAACTCTGTATCGGGTTTTGTGTATGCTTGTAATCTACAAGGTATTGCTGGCGTGGAATTTGACGTACAACTCACGCTAGATAACGAGCTTGCGGTATTTCATGATGACAATCTTGTACGGCTGACAGGCGACCAAAGTGAGCTTGGTGAGATGAGCCTAGTTAGGCTACAAACTCACCCCATTCACCATCAGCACCGCTGGCATATGATACCCAGCCTTAGGGAGATTGCCCCTTATCTTAATGGTTATCGGTACATTGAGCTTGAGATAAAGACCACCATCAAGACCGATTATCACCGCCTTGTCCACGCCATCACCAAAGCACTGCCCCATCTAAGACATCTGCCGATAACGCTGACCAGTTTTGATGTGCGACTGCTTGAGAGGTTGCAACATCTTGACACCCCAAAGGGCTTGCTGGTAGAGACGGACAGCACCTGCACACATACCATCGCCCCACACGACCGCAGGCATGTCATCAACACCGCACAGCGGCTGGGCTGCACTCGTATTGGCTGGCACTATCCACTTATTGACGAAACAACCGTCAAACTATGCCATCGGTACAATATCGCCATCAGTGCATGGACGGTGAATGATATTGATACCGCCAAATACCTTGCCAGTCTTGGTGTGGACGTGATTATTAGCGACAATCCGCAATCGCTCATCAATGCTATTTTATAACCAGAATAATCACGACAACCAAAATAACCAGCTTAAACTATAACCAGCCTAAACCACAAATCAGCTCAACCCATCATCACCTTAAAAAGTTTACAAAAAAGATAGGAACATCTGACCATTTAATAGCAAATTCTTATCAAAATATCGTGCATAGCCGTTCACTTCTTGATTTATTTAGCGTATAATGAATGGTGAAGCGCTTGCCATGTTAAGGTTGTTTTGGTTTGGTAGGCACGTTTTGCTGTCGGCAACATCATTATCAGGATTAATCAATCTATGACCACACACAACGAAGCGGATTTTCAAAATCCCCCCATCAACTGGACTCCAGCCATTGTTTTACTTTCTACGCCACTGCTTGCACTGATACTTGTGCCGTGGTATCTATGGACACACGACATATCGCCTGCTCTGTGGATTGCCTTTTCATTATTTATGGCATGGACTGGTCTGTCCATCACCGCTGGCTATCATCGCCTATGGGCACACAAATCCTACGAAGCCCACCCATTTGTGCAGTACTTCTTGCTGCTTGGGGCGACTTTGGCGGTACAAAGCTCGGCATTTGACTGGTGTTCTGGACACCGCTCACATCATCGCCATGTCGATGACGAATACGAAGACCCTTATTCTGCACGTCGTGGCTTTTGGTTTAGCCACATGGATTGGATGCTGCGTAAGTACCCAAGCGGTCAATACGACTACAAAAATATCCCCGACCTAAAAAAAGACAAACTGCTCACCTTGCAGCACAAATATTATGGACTATGGGTAGTGCTGACAAACGTCATCATCGTGGGTGCTGTTGGGCTTGCCATTGGTGATGTGCTGGGGGCGTTTCTTATCATTGGCTTGCTGCGTATGGTATTGACCCATCACTTTACTTTCTTTATTAATTCATTGTGCCATATCTTCGGCTCACGTCCTTATACAGACGAAAATACCGCGCGTGATAATGGTATTTTGGCGATTTTTACATGGGGTGAAGGCTATCACAACTACCACCATTATTTTCAATACGACTATCGCAATGGGGTCAAATGGTGGCAATACGACCCAACCAAATGGCTGATTATGGCGTTGTCAAAAGTCGGCTTGGCAAGCAGTCTAAAGCGTGTAGACGACCTTACCATCAAGCACGCTGAAGTAACCATGCAGTTCAAACGAGCCGAAGCCCGTATCGCCAAAGGTGAGCAGACGCTAGATGATAAGATTGCCGCCTTTAAAGAGCATATCAGTGCCGAGTATGACGCATTTACCAAGACTGTCGAAGAATGGCACGCCCTAAAAGCAAAAGCCATCGAACTCAAACGCACCGAATTTGCCGAACGTCTGCACGAAGCTGACGAAAAAATGAAAGAGCAATTCGCCCAAGTGGAGTCCAAAATCTTGGCACACTCGGCACAGGTTGAGATGGCGTTTAATAGGCTCAAAGGCAAAACTGCCTAAACCACGCACCACAACACACCTTAAATAAACAACAAAAAAAGCAGTCCCAGCGGCTGCTTTTTTTGTGATGGTTGGTAGAGTGTACAGGGGTTCGACATTTTTATTAAACCCAATTCGATATAGTCGATTAAAATAAAACCGATACATACCCATTCATGATTGTTCGTAGGGTGCGGCGTTAGCTCACCAATAATCGTGGGTTCAGCCACGCTACGGCTACACGGTGGTCGCTGTCGCCTGTCTTATTTCTATTTTAATCGACCATAACAATGGCATAAACATGGGTTTGCACCACTTTATAGTTATACTTACAATTGTTCGTAGGGTGCTTTGTTCGCCCACCATTTTAACAATGTTATACAAACATAAATTCACCCACACCACGACTATTTAACTCTCATTCACACAAACCAACAAAACGGCTTATACCTTAAAGAACATCACAATCACCCACCATTCATCACTGTGCGTATTGCTTGCGGCATGTCTTGTGCCATCAGCCCAATTTGTCCGTGCTGTGCCAGCTTGTCCCCAGCCAAGGCGTGCCATGCCACCACATCGGCAAAATCACAGCCCTGCACCAACAGCGTCGCCGCCATACCAGCCAGCACGTCCCCCATGCCAGCAGTTGCCATGCCAGCATTGCCAAAGGGACAGACTTGCAACTCGTCATTCTCCAAAGTCAGTGAGCCAGCTCCTTTTATCAGCCATTGCCCGCCATATTTGGCTTGCAAGGCGTAAATGGCTGCCACTAGGTCATTGCTTATCATCTGTGCATTTGTACCAAGCAAGCGAGCCGCTTCTCCGTGGTGCGGTGTTAGATAAAAATTCTTAGGCAGCGTATCCAGCGAATTTGCCAAATGATACAGCCCATCAGCGTCCAGCACCACAGGCTTACCACATGCCAGCAGCCTTGGCATGATACGAGTGTACACTGCATGCCCCCAATCATCATCAGCACCGCCATCACGCCCCAGCCCCATACCAAAGGCAATGCCATCAGCCGCCCTAATCAGCTTATCCAGCTCATCATCACTTAGGCTGTCTATATCCTGCACCATCAGATTGGGCGAGCTTGCAAGTACCGCTGTGTGATGATTGGCGTGCGTGATGACCGTTGCCTTGCCAGCCCCACTTGCCATCGCTGCCATCGCCGCCATGATGACCGCACCGCCCATCTGCCGATGACCGCCGATAATCAGCACATGCCCCAAGTCCCCCTTGTGGGCGTGTGCAGGGCGAGTAGGTAGCCTTGGCACAGTGCTAAGCCGTGCGACAGCTTGCCCTTGTTTACGCCGTCCCAGTTCACGTTGTCCTTGCTTACATTGCCCTTGTTCATTTGGCTCATTAGGCGGCAACAATGGCAATAGCAGTACTTCGCCAGCATGGCTTTTACCTTGGTTGATGTACAGTCCGATTTTTGTGCCGATGAGTGTCAAGGTCATATCCGCCTGCACCGCCACAGGCATGGGCGTACCTGTATCGGCGTGCAGTCCACTGGGTATGTCAATGGCGATTTTTTGCCCTGCTTTGGCATTGAACTCATCAATCACGGCTGCCCATTCATCAGACAACGCTCTATCCAGTCCAATGCCGAACAGCCCATCAATATGCAGCGTACAATTATCCAGCTCATCTGCCCCCAGCCTACGAATGCCAGCATCATCACACCATTGCCACGCCCTGCCAGCGTCTCTCGTACTAGGCTTGCCAAATGGGGCATACACCCCCACGCTGTAGCCAAGCTGTGCCAAATACACTGCCACAAGACAGCCATCACCGCCATTATTACCCACACCGCACCACACGGCGATTTTTTGGGCGTGGGCGTGGCTTGTACTCCTATTTGCGTGCTGGCTTGTGGGTCGATTTATATACTGATTTGTAGACTGGCTCGCACTCTGATTTGCAGGCTGATTTCTATCATGACAAGCCGCCGCCAAACGCCCATGAATGACATTCGCCATCTGCCATGCCGCCTGTGCCATCAGCCCAAAAGACGCACTATGCACAAACCACGCCTGTTCCCACGCACGCACGGCAGACGCTTGGTATAGTTTCATTATTTTTTCCTTATCGGCAAGCCAACCACCCAATAATCAATCATTAATCCAGCATTCAACCATCAAACTCTTGCAATCTTCAAAATCCCACAACCATCAAAACCTTAAACAGGCACACCACTATGAAACCTAAGCTGCTCATCAGGCGACGTGATTAATTCGGCTTCCACCGTCCGAAAAAACGCCACTCGCTCGTCTATCGGCTCATCACTCACCGACTGAGCAAGGGCAAGGTAATCTTCATAATGCCGACTTTCGGACTTGAGCAGATAGCGGTAATAACGTGCCAACCGCTCATCGTCTATCACGTCCGCCAATGCCCCAAAGCGTTCGCACGACCGAGCTTCGATAAACGCCCCAATAATCAGCACGTCCACCATCGCCGCAGGCTCCCACGTGCGTTTGTGCGTCAGCATTCCCTTAGCATAACGACCTGCTGACAGGTGCGACCACGCCACGCCACGCTCTTGCATGAGTGCCAACACCTGTTCATAATGCAGCATTTCTTCACGCACCAGCTGAGCAAGCCGTTTTTGCAATTCACGATGAAACTCATAACGAAAAATCAAATTCATCGCCGTGCCTGCCGCTTTTTTTTCGCAATTGGCGTGGTCTAGCAGCAGTAGGGGTAGGTTCTCTCGTGCCGCCATCAGCCATTTATCGGACGTAGCCGCCCCCAAAAATGCGTGAATATGACTGATGTCCGTCCTAGCTCGCCCACGTGTGGTGATGTCGGCAAGGTTGTCTAGGTTGGCATGGTTTAGCTCGGTGTGGTCTAGGTCAGTGTGATGGGATTGTTGTGTCATGTTATTATTGTCTCAGTTATCTTGTTATTTAAAAAGGTAGCTGTGGTGTGAGCATAAGCCCACGTTTGTTAAACAAAAATCAAACAGCCGTAGCACAGGCACAAGCCCACGTTTATGCCAACGCCACACCTACCAACCACACAATCTTGCGTGATAAAAAAAGCAAACCCACAACTTAAATTATACCACCCCACGCCATTTAAATTCACCCCATCTTACCCAAAAAGTTACAACAATTCCCCATAAATCCCCACCCATTCATCAGATTTTAGCAACAAAGCCGCAAAATTATCCAGCAATCTTGAGTGTTTTTATCAGATTTTACAGAGAATAATTCTTATTTTTAACAAATTTATTTTGAACAGGATTTTTATAACTTATTGATTTTTAATCAAAAAAATAAAATCCCAAAAAAACATTCAAAAAAATCAACAAAAGGTGTTGCAAATTGTGTCAAAGTTGGTATTCTAGTAGCCAAGGTATGAGTTTGGTAAAGAGTTTTTCTTGAACCCAAAAAATGTTACAGCGGGTAGTAAAAATACTTGAAACTGTCACATTCTTTGTATACAATGGCAACAACTTATCAAGCGATGTATATTGTCTAGCAATATATAAAATACATAGCAATAAGCCATACCGAACGACCGCAGTCAGAGCAATCTCATGCCGAGTAGCCGACTGCACTGGGCGCAAGCTTGCGGCCCATCACTAAAAAATGTATGTGGAGAACCCCATGAAAAAACTACTTTTAGCGTCAGCCGTTGCCGCATTGTCTATCACCGCTGCACAAGCTGCCCCTACCGTATACGGTAAAGCATTCTTGACTCTTGATATTAACGAAGGCGATACCAAAACTACTAACGTTGCGACTGGCGAAGTTACTAAAACATCTGACAGAGGTCGTAGCCAATTAAATTCAGTTGCTTCACGCATTGGTTTTAAAGGTTCGGAAGCCCTAACTGCTAACACAGACCTAGTATATCAACTAGAGTATCGCCTAGACGTTGATAAAGATGCAGCTCGTAACTTTGAATCTCGTGATACCTATCTAGGTCTATCTAACAAGCAATACGGTACTCTGGTAGCTGGTCGTTTGTCTGCCATTGATGACTACATTCAATATGCCAAAGTTGTAAAAGGTGGTGTATTGGGTGGCGATGATTCTCTAGCTCGTATCTCTGCACCACGTGCCAACAACACATTCGCTTACTTCACACCAAGCTACAATGGTCTACAAGGTATGGCAATGTACACCTTGGACGAAAATAACAGCTCTGACAACCTAGGTGGCGATGCGTGGGGTGTTGGTGTAAAATACGAACCAAGCGATATGCCGCTAAAAGCAGGTCTAACCTACATTCAAGCCAATCAGCTTGGTGCAGCTAAAGACACTACTACTTTAGGCGGTGGCGAGAATGCTAACCTTATCCGTCTAAGCGGTGCTTATGGTATCACTCCTGAGCTAACTATTGGTGGTCAATACCAACTAAGCGACTTTAATACCGCTGATAACGAAAACGCATTTATGCTTAGTGGTAAATACAAGCTGGCTCAAACGCCTTGGTCTGTATACAGCCAAGTAGACTATGTAGACAGCTATGCAGGTCTTAAAGACAGCGAAAGAACTCGTCTTGCTGTAGGTGCAACTTATGACTTCAACAAAGCTACCACTGGTCATATCTATGGTGCTTACCTAAAAGAAGACAGCTCTAATGCTACATCAACGACTGCCGCTACTACAAAAGTTAAATTTGACGGTGTTGGTATCGGTGGCGGTATCGAATACAAATTCTAATATTTGTTAAGATATACCACACAAGCCCATTTCACTTCGGTGAGATGGGTTTTTTGTTGCGTGCTGGGGGCAGGATAGCTATAATATAGTCGGTTAAAATAGAAGGCTCTAGACTAGCAACCCAACCTATGCTAGACTAAAAACATGAAGTATAACAGTAAGTTAAGCACCTATAAAGTCAAAAAAATCATAAAATTCTTTTGTGCTGACGTAGATGCCACTAAAACAGCCATTTTGCTTGATATTAATCGCAACACCATCAATCGATGGTACAATATCTTTCGTCAAGCAATCTTTTTGTTTAAGACCAAGTAAAAAGACTTATTGTACGGCAAAATTGAAGTTGATGAAAGCTACTTTTTCTTCAAAAAATATCAGGGGGTGTAAAACGTCAACGTAGCTGTTGTGGTTGTTGGCATGGTAAACTTAAACGTGGTCGTGGTACGCTAAAACAACCTATATTTGGTATCTTTGAGCGTGATGGTAGGGTCTACACTTAAAATAATACCAAACTGTAAAAAGGATACCTTACAAGCCGTTATACTAGGCAAAGTCAGCCTAGACAGCGTCATCTACTCTGATGGCTGGCGTGGCTGCTGTGGTTTATACTTTATAGCTTAGTCGATGTAGGCTACCAAAAGCATTTCAGAGTGTATCACATGGCAACAATGAGTTTGCTCATGGTGATTGCTACATCAACGGCATGGAGGGCTTTTGAAGCTTTACCAAAAGACGACTTGCCCAAAATATAAACACTGTTTAACGTCGTAACCACCAATTTCGAGCTTCACCTAAAAGAATGTGAATGGCGATGGGGTTAAAGTACAGATGACTTAGAGCGTCAGTTGTGGCTTCTGATTAAGTGAATTTTTTAACTTTGCTAGTCTAGAGCCTTGGTGTGTTCAAGCACCAAAAACCTTACCAAGTTAAAATTGAGCTGATTACTGCTTGATTTTTGGTTGGTAAGATGGTATCTACGGCTACACAGTGGTCTGTCGTGCTGTCTTGTTTCTATTTTAATCGACTATATAAGGGGTGCTTTATGCTTTTGGCACATATCATAAACCACAAATCATCAAGCAGCAAACGCATTTTTGCGGTAAAATGGGTGTTTTATTGTCCGTGATATTTTTGCCATGCCAAACGCTGCCACAACCGCCATGCCAACACCCCCACTGCGTAACGCCCAAATCCCCACCACCGACCCTGCGGCTGGGCTACGGCTGACGGAGATTTTTTATTCCCTACAGGGCGAAGCACTTGCCATGGGCTTGCCGACGATTTTTGTGCGACTGACAGGCTGTCCGCTACGCTGCACTTATTGCGACACCACTTATTCATTTGTAGGGGGCGAGCGTTTTGGCTTGGACGATATACTCACACAAATCAAAAGCTACCCCTGCAAGCGTGTCTGTATCACAGGAGGCGAACCCCTTGCTCAGCCCAATGCTATTGCCTTGATGACACTACTTTTGAAGCATGGCTATGAGATTTCGCTTGAGACGGCTGGGGCGTTATCCGTGGCGAATGTGCCTGCGGCTGTCTCCAAGGTCATGGATTTAAAATCCCCATCGTCAGGCGAGTGCGACAAAAACCTATGGGACAATCTAAACCATCTAACACAGCACGACCAAATCAAAATCGTCATTGCAGACCGTGCCGATTACGACTGGGCAAAGTCTGTCTTGTATGAGTATAATCTTGCCGATAAGTGCGGCGTGGTGTGGTTCTCACCGATGTTTAATATCGCAGACGCACACAAAAGCGATGTGCCAAGCCTTACCACCGCCCTTGCCGAATGGATACTTGCCGACGCATTGCCTGTACGTTTTCAATTACAATTGCACAAAATCATTTGGGCAGACGCTAAGGGAAAGTAGCAGTTTTGAACAATAACAACTTTAAAAAATGGCCACTTTTCTCAAACAACAAAATATAGTCGATTAAAATAGAAATAAGACAAGCCGACAGACCACTGTGTAGCCGTAGCGTGGGCGTAAGCCCACGTTTATTGGTAGGGGAACAAAGCACCCTACTAATAATCACGAATGGGTATGTATCGGTTTTATTTCAATCGACTATACAATGCCAAGTGGTTATTGAAGTCGCTCATACTTTTTAGAAAATAGAGTTGGCACGCCTTAACCCACAGCCAACATTGGACAGCAGTTGCACAATTGGGCTTGCTAGCACTCAAACATTTAAAAACCCCAAAACACAAAAAAGGACTTTTTATTTATGCCAAAACTCATATTCTTTGGGCTGATTGCAGGGTTTTTCTTTAGCAGCACCTTTGTGCTTAACGAAGTCATGGCGATGGCTGGCGGGCAGTGGTTTTGGTCAGCCAGTGGGCGTTATGTGTTTATGTGGTTGATTTTAAGTATCGTGATTCTGCTAAAAAACGGTGTGGGTGTTTTTTGTGGACTTATCAAACTTTATCAGCAACATTTGCCTTTTTGGAGTGTGGCAGGCGGTGTGGGCTTTGGCGGATTTTATGCGTTTTTGTGCTTTGGGGCAGACCATGCCCCTGCTTGGGTGATTGCCGCTACTTTTCAATTCACCGTGGTGGCAAGCCTTATTGTGATGAAGTGCTTTGGCGAGACCATCAGCCCAAAAGCCATCATCGCAAGCCTTGTGGTGTTTTTTGGGGTGCTGCTTGCCAATGTGGGCGAAGGTCTGCACGGTGGTAACACGCACGGACTTGGCACGCTGCTCTTGTTTGGGGCGTTGCCTGCTTTGGTGGCTGGCTTTTGTTTTCCGATTGGTAATCAGCTGGTATGGTACGCCACTCACCCCAAGGCAATGAGCCACGCAGCTAATTCTAACCCTAATTCTAACGCCAATTCTAATTCCACACCTACATCGGCATTTATCACACATATTCCGCACATTACTTCACCGCTGATGGCAAGCCCCTTGCACAAGGTATGGCTGCTTACCACAGGGTCATTGCCTGCATGGTTGGTGCTGGGGGTGGTGTTGCACCCTGCACCGCCCAGTGTATCACAGGTTGTCAATACATTTTTGGTGGCGTTGTTCGCTGGGGTGATTGCCACCAGCATTTTTATTTATGCACGCACCAAGGCGGCGAATAGCGGACAACTGGCAGGCATAGACGCTACTCAAGCCAGTGAAGTCATCTTTGCCATGATAGGCGGTATGCTGCTGCTTGGCACGCCCATGCCGTCCACGCTAAGCCTTGTGGGTATTGGGCTGGTGGTGCTGGGCTTGGTGGGCTTTGCGATGGTGGGGTGATAGGTGGCGGTTGATTTTTGGTATCATCATGGGTTCAGCCACGCTGCATTCACTGTGAGTTTATCTTGTTTTGAACCTTGTCACCATACTATAGTCGATTAAAATAAAAATGAGACAAGGCGACAACGTCAGAAGTAGTACAAGTAGTACATAAGGGAGTTGGCAACACAGTATCATTGCAATTTTAATTGACTATATAAATCACCATTAGGAATGCACAACAATTCACACATAACTTTTTGTTATACAATGTCTGACTATTTACCATACATCAAACCGTAATATTGCGGTAAGATAGCCAACTATTTTGCATGGGTAAGGCACTAATTAAAAAAGTGTTTGTTGATGAATAGGCACTGATGAACAAGGCACACCCCAATTCATCAGCGGCACAATCCAAGCACCATGCAATTCCTTGTTTTTATTGGTAAATCTTATGTCAAACACTGCTAACCCTACGGTCAAAGCCGTCAATAACCCCTACAAAGTCGCCATCTCGTCCATGATAGGCACGGCGATTGAATTTTATGACTATTATATCTATGCTGCCGCTGCGGTACTGGTGTTTAGCACGCAGTTTTTTGATAAGTCAAATGCTGCCGTCGCCACCATCTCATCACTGGCAACCATCGCTTTGGCATTCATCGCCCGCCCTGTGGGTTCGCTGCTGTTTGGCTATTTTGGCGACAAAATCGGTCGCAAAAAAACCTTAGTCGCTTCCTTATTAACCATGGGGGTCTCAACCATCGCCATTGGTCTTTTGCCCACTTATGCACAGATTGGCATTTGGGCACCGATTTTGTTGTGTATTTTTCGTGTAGGGCAAGGCATTGGGCTGGGCGGTGAATGGGGCGGTGCTGCTCTTGTCGCTGTCGAAAACGCTCCACCCCATCAGCGTGCATGGTTTGGCACATTTCCACAGCTGGGTGCACCCATTGGGCTATTTATGGCAAATGCGGTGTTCTTTGTCATCAGCTACACCATGGGGCATGAAGCCTTGGTAGAATGGGGCTGGCGTATTCCGTTTGTCGCATCGATTTTGCTCGTGGTGGTGGGTATGTGGATGCGTCTTAGCCTGCACGAAAGCCATGTATTCGAAGCCGCCGAACAAGCAGGCAAAACCCAAGGCGACCCCATCACAGGCGTACTCAAAAACAACTGGATGCAAATCGTACAAGGCACGCTCATGCTGACCACCATGTATGTGCTGTTCTACATCATGACGGCATTTGCACAAGTGTACTCAAAATCACCCATTGGCTACTCTGCCGCAGGTCATCAGACAGGGCTTGGTATCGCCGCCAACACTTATACAGGGTTTTTGCTCATTGGGGCGATTGTGTTTGGGGTGTTTGTGAGTATCTCTGGGGTGTACAGTGATAAAATTGGTCGTCGTCGGCTACAACTGGCGGTGATGGCAGCCCTTGTTATCTTTGGGTTTAGTATGCCAGCCTTTTTGGTCGGTGGTACACCTGTATCGGTGCTTACTTTTTTAATCACTGGTTTTATTTTGATGGGATTGGCATTCGGTCCTGTGGCAGCGATTTTGCCAGAGATTTTCCCCACGCAAGTGCGTTATACTGGCTCTAGCCTAACCTACAACCTTGCTGCCATCACAGGGGCTTCGGTGGCAACCATCGTCGCCATGAAAATCAACGAAAGCTATGGCATGATTGGCGTTGGGCTGTATCTTGCCATCAATGCTTTGATGAGCTTTATCGCTTATTGGTTTGCCAAAGAGACCAAAAACGTCAGTCTGATGGACAACTAAGCGTGCCAAGTGTCTATTTGTGTGAATTAAGGTTGCGAATAAGTGTCTATTTACGAATAAGATTGTGAATAAGCACAAACTGTGCGTAAAAAACGCAATAACAAAACATGAGTATGCTCAGACATGCTCATACTCATGTTTTATCACGCCGCAATCTCACACACCGCCAAATCTTTTACCATTAATTGCAAATTTTGACTGCCTTGCCATTCATTAATACTAAGCTCAAACAACACATGCACCTTGCTGGCTCGGTAGTCCCATTTTTTGGGGTCGTAATTAAACCAAATCGCATCTATCGGATATTCCACGCCTGCATGGGTTAGGGTAAGTTTAAGATGTTTGTCCTTTAAAATCTTGGTCTGCAATACCACAAACACCCCATCAAACACAGGCGGCAAAAAGCCATGCCCCCACACGGTGAAGTTTTGTAGCGTATTGACAAAAGCTAGGCTAAAATCTTGTGGGATTAATCTGCCATCGGTGAACTTTTGTTCGTTAAACACCGTTTCATCAAACCTGTGCATGATTTCATCAAAAGCAGCGGCAAATTCATCAAAATACCGTCGCTGTATCGTAAGTCCTGCTGCCATCGCATGTCCACCAAAATGCGTAATCAAATGCGGATAAGCCTGTGCCACGGCTTCGATAGCGTCCCTAATATGCACGCCTGCGATAGAGCGAGCCGAGCCTTTGATAAAATCTGTGTCGCCAGTTTTGGCGGTATCGCTTGGGGCGAAGATGATGGCAGGGCGATACAACTTTTCTTTAATCCGCCCTGCGACAATGCCAATCACCCCTTGATGCCAGTCGTCTTGATACAGCACCACGGCACGTTTTGTTGGGGTTAGACTGCTGTCAATATCGGTTTTATCTTCACCAAAACCCAGCGTCTCAAGCGTGGCATGGGCTTCATCTTTCATCTGTTGTTCGACTTGGCGGCGTTCGATATTTAGCCGATTAAGCTGATGAGCAAGCTCCCTAGCACTCTGCCAGTCGTCCGCCAACAGGCATTCGATACCGATTTTCATGTTGTCCATACGCCCTGCAGCATTAATGCGTGGGGCAATGGCAAAACCAAAATCCGCCGCCGTTATCTCATCACGCCGCCTGCTCGCCTGCTCCAAGATAGCAAGAATCCCAAGACAGCACTCGCCATCACGGATTTGCTTTAGTCCATGCGTTACCAAAATACGGTTATTTTGGTCAAGCTGCCCCACGTCCGCCACCGTGCCAAGTGCCACTAAGTCCAAATAACGACTGACCTGCGTGCTGGATTTGCCAAGCTCACGGCGGTGCTTGGCAAGCGACCCCATCACATAAAACGCCACGCCCACGCCCACCAAAGACTTGCTGGCAAACGTGCAGTCCAGCTGATTTGGGTTAACCACCGCATGAGCGTCAGGGGCGTGCATGGTTGTCAAATGATGGTCGGTAATCACCACGTCCACCCCAAGCGACTTGGCACACGCCACCCCATCATGACTGACAATGCCATTATCTACCGTGATAATCAGCTCTGGGGCAAACTGTGCCACCGCAAATTCGACAATCTCTGGGGTCAAGCCATAACCAAACTTAAAACGGTCTGGCACAACAAAGGACACATTCGCCCCCATCTTGCGTAAGCAGCGTACCATGAGTGCCGTCGAAGTCGCACCATCACAGTCAAAGTCCCCCACGATGAGTATTTTTTTGCCAGCGTCTATCGCCCCATCTATCACCGATACCGCCGCCTGCAAGCCCAATAAATCCTTGGACGGCAACAATGCAGCCGTGTGCATGTCCATCTGTGCAACATCACTAATGCCACGTGCTGCCAACAAGCGTGCCAACGTGGGCGAAGTGGCGAAGTGGCTCTGTAGATTGTCGGCAATCGCCCCAGTTAAGCGGTCGGTCAGTTCAAGCATTGGTTTTCTCGGATAAAATAAACGCACTATTGTAAAGCCTAAGCAGATGAATGACAAATAAAAATCGAGCAAACACCATCACATTAAATGCCCAAACCAAACTTACACCAGAATCCACAGCCAAGACAACATCAGCAACATCTTGAATTGCACCAAATCAGCACCATAAACACAATACAACCCTTTATTCACCAAAATTTCCTTTTATGGTTGAAACCCCTTCCTTTAGGAGGGTATAATGCATTCTTGGTGGGGCGTAACCCCTTCCAAGTCAGAGCAATTCACAGTTGCTTAAGTGAATTGAAACATCAACAGGAACACGCATGAGCTACCACACGCCAAAACACACCGCCAGCTATATTGACCCAAATCTCAACCTTGATAAGGTTCGCCTAGAATGTCAAGCCATGGTAAAATCCTACGCCAAAGTGTCGGCAGGGGCGGCGGTGATTCCTATGCCGTTTTTGGACGTGGCGGTGGACGCTGCCATCTTAACTAAGTTTTTGCCAGAGATTAGCGAAAAATTTGGCTTGATTGACAGTGCCAAAGAAGCCGCTACCATCAATACCAAAGACGCACGTTTTAAATCCTTTGCCGACAGTGCCATCTCATTCGGTGGTTTGGTTGCCACGCGTGGTATCGTCAAAAAGACGTTTCAGGGCTTTGGGGGGCGTGTCATCAGCAAGCAAGTAACCAAATACATTCCCTTGGGTGGTCAAATCGTTGCTGCCACCATGAGCTATATGATTTTTAAAAAAATCGCTTACAATCATATTGATGAGTGTTATGCACTCGCCAAAGAGATACAGGCAAAATCGGTGTAAGGTTTTGTTAAAACATACCTACCTTTTATCTTTTAAGCCATAAATTCAACAACAAAGTGTAACATTTAGGGCGCGTTCAATACTCATCTTTTGGATTAAAAAACGAGATATACCAAAATTATAACTGGGCACATTCACCCCCCCCCATCCACACCTTACCCAAACAAAACTCCAATCATTCAAAAGGCGTTAAGGTTTGAGTTTTGTCCAAATCATCTTTTTTAGTTAAGGAAGAATGTGGCTTTACTATGTTACAGAAG
>JAUNUB010000034.1 GCA_030538375.1 Moraxella sp.
GTAGTACATAAGGGAGCTGGCAACGCTGTATCATTGCAATTTTAATTGACTATAGAAATGTTTCAGCCATTCACCCCATCAGTCATTCTCAAGTCAATCATTCTCAAGGAATGAACGCAAGTGTTCCGAGCGTGAAGGGTGGCGTAGCTTACGCAAGGCTTTGGCTTCTATTTGGCGAATGCGTTCACGAGTTACGTCAAATTGCTTGCCCACTTCTTCTAGCGTGTGGTCGCTTGCCATATCGATACCAAACCGCATTTTTAGCACTTTGGCTTCACGGTCGGTCAGATTGTCCAGCACTTCACGAGTGGCTTCACGCAGCCCTTCGGCAGTGGCACTGTCCACAGGGCTTGAGATGGTGCTGTCTTCGATAAAGTCCCCCAAGTGGCTGTCTTCATCATCGCCGATAGGGGTTTCCATCGAGATGGGTTCTTTGGCGATTTTGAGTACTTTGCGGACTTTGACTTCGTCCATCTCTAGGCGTTCGCCTAGCTCTTCTGGGGTGGGTTCACGCCCCATTTCTTGCAATAATTGACGAGAGACACGATTGATTTTGTTAATCGTCTCAATCATATGCACAGGGATACGAATGGTGCGCGCTTGGTCGGCAATACTTCTTGTAATGGCTTGTCGTATCCACCATGTCGCATAGGTCGAGAATTTATAACCACGGCGGTATTCAAATTTGTCCACCGCTTTCATAAGACCAATGTTGCCTTCTTGGATAAGGTCAAGAAACTGCAAGCCACGATTGGTGTATTTTTTGGCGATAGAGATAACAAGACGCAAGTTGGCTTCTACCATGTCTTTTTTTGCACGGCGGGCTTTTGCTTCGCCAATCGCCATTTGTCGAGCCACGGCTTTCATGCTTTTGACGTCCATTTGTAGGGTGTCTTCGTGTGCCTTAATCTGTAGCTGCAAGGCGACCACGTCATTCATGACTTTGGTTAAGCTGTCGGCAAAATCAGGCTTGCCTTCTATGCGTGTAGCCAGCCACTCGGTGTTGGTCTCGTTAGCAGGGAAGGTTTTTTTGAATTCGTCTAGGGGCATTTTGCCACGGCGAATGGTGAGTTTCATGATTTGGCGTTCGCAGCGGCGTACTTCTTCGTACACTTCACGCATGAGGGTCATGATTTGGTCGGCTAGGCGGTTGTTGAGTTTAAGCAGCATAAACTTGCTGGCAAGCTCATCGTACGCCAAGCGAGCTTCATCACTGTGGCGACCGTGTTTGTCTAGGGCTTTTTTGGCGGTAATAAACAGGCTGCGAATCTCTTCAAGGCGAATACGCACTTCTTCGGGGTCAAGCCCATCATCGGTGTCTTCGCTGATGGCGGTGTCTTCTTCGGTTTCTTCTACTTCTTCTGCGTCATCAAGTTCGGCGGTCGCTTTTTCGTCAATCTCTGGCTCTATCTCTTCGTTTACAAGGCTCTCGCTGTAGTCAGACAGCTCCAAAAATCCTGTTACGATGTCCGAAATCTTCCTTTCGCCTTGTTCGATTTGGTCGTATTCATCAAGCACGAATTTGACCGTACCGGGCCAATACGCCATGATGTACTGCACTTCTCTAGTGCCTTCTTCGATACGCTTGGCGATGGCAATCTCACCATCTCGTGTCAACAAATCCACCGTACCCATCTCACGCATGTACATACGCACAGGGTCGGTGGTGCGTCCGGGCTCTGTCTCTACACTGGCAAGCACTTGGGCGGCTTCGTCTGTCGCCATTTCGTCATCAGTGCCTGCTTGACCCATTAAGATATCGTCATCATCGGGCGGCACTTCGTAGATAGGAATGCCCACATCAGCCAGCATTTGCATGATGTCTTCGATTTGGTCGCTCTCGGTAACGGACTCTGGCAGCTGGTCGTTAATCTCTGCAAAAGTCAGATAGCCTTGCTCTTTGCCAAGTTTGATAAGCTCGGCAAGCTGGGAAGCATTTTCTTCTTGGGTGTTGTCGGTGTTGTGTGTACTCATGTGTCGTCCGTCTGTATCCTAAGGGCAAAAAACTTTGGGCTGATATGGGGGCGGTGTGCTGGGATTTAAAGGGTTATTGTAAGAGTTTGTGGGGGTAAATGCAATTGGTTAAAATAAGTTATTACACTGTATGGCGGTCCGAAAATTGAGAGCCTGATCGTCTTTTTCGGTGAGTTTTGGTGCCATTTTATTATTAATTTGCCAATCAATCTTTAAGTCCACATCATTCCATACAATACTACGCTCACTGTTTTTATCATAAAAGTTGGTCGTCTTATATAAAAAATGCGTATCATCTTCTAATGCAATAAAACCATGGGCAAAGCCTTCGGGGATCCAAAACTGGCGATGATTGTCAGTCGTGAGTTCAACGCCTGTCCATTGCCCAAAAGTGGGTGAATCTTTGCGTAAGTCAACCGCCACATCAAATGCCCGTCCCTGTACCACACGTACCAACTTGCCTTGTGCAAAAGGTGGTAATTGATAGTGCAATCCACGCAATACACCTTTGGCGGATTTGGAATGATTGTCTTGTACAAAATGAGCTGGTGGTAAATTATGCTGTGTCAAAATTTCATTAAAAGCTCGCTCATTAAAACTTTCCATAAACCAGCCACGTTCATCAGTGAATACTTTTGGCTCTAGGATTAATACACCGTGCAGTTTTGTGGTTATTATATTCATGCTGCTTATCCTATTTGATTTACTTGAATTGGTTTATTTAATAAGATTAAATAGATATTGCCCATAGCCTGTTTTTTTGAACAGTTCAGCTTGTTTTAACAGTTGGTTTTTATCAATCCAATGATTATGATAAGCGATTTCTTCCAAGCAGGCGACTTTTAATCCTTGTCTGTGTTCGATGACTTGGACAAATTGACTGGCTTCCAAAAGAGAATCATGCGTACCCGTATCCAACCATGCAAAGCCACGTCCCAGTAATTCTACATTCAATACACCTTTTTGTAAATAGACATTATTGACGTCGGTGATTTCTAATTCACCACGAGTGGATGGTTTGATGTCTTTGGCAATTTCTATCACATCATTATCATAAAAGTATAATCCGGTAACAGCATAATTGGATTTTGGTTGACTTGGCTTTTCTTCGATACTGATTGCCTTTCCTGAATTATCAAATTCTACCACACCAAAACGCTCTGGATCATTTACATAATAACCAAAAACTGTTGCTCCGCTGGGTTTTTTACTGGCGTTCATGAGTTGTTTGCCAAAACTTTGTCCATAAAAAATATTATCCCCCAGTATTAGGCATACAGGACTGTCGCCAATAAATTCTTCACCCAAAATAAATGCTTGTGCCAAACCATCTGGATTGGGTTGAATTTTATAAGATAGCCGAATGCCAAATTGCTCACCGCTACCAAGTAGTTTTTCAAAATTGGGTAAATCTTCTGGTGTGGATATGATAAGAACTTCATCAATGCCAGCTAGCATGAGTACAGATAATGGATAATAAATCATTGGCTTATCATAGATGGGTAAAAGCTGCTTAGATACACCCATGGTAATTGGATAGAGTCGTGTGCCAGAGCCACCAGCAAGAATAATGCCTTTGCGTTTTTGATTTTGTGAATTAGTTGTCATTTATTATCTCCAAGATGGTGTAAATAGCGTGGTCTTGCCATTGTGGTAAATATACGCCAAAGGTATGCTGAATCTTTTGGGTGTTTAGTCTTGAGTTAAGTGGGCGATTTGCTGGAGTTGGATATTCTATTGTGGGTATAGGGTTGATATTTTTTATGGATAATTGCTTTCCATTTGTTTTGGCATTGTCAAAAATTATTTTGGCAAATTCATACCAAGTCGTTACTCCTTTTGGAGCAAGATGGTAATGTCCTGTATAATCTAACAGTTGGTCAGTTTTTAATATACCTTTAATTTTTAGATAATAGATAATATGGGCGGTGATATCAGCAATTAAGCTGGCAGATGTTGGTGTACCATATTGATCATCAATAATATTTAATTCATCTTTTGTTTTTCCTAAGTTTAGCATGGTTTTAATAAAATTATTGCCATGTATACCATATACCCATGATGTTCTCAGGTTAATAAAATTTGCACCACTATTCTCTAAAGCGATCTCCCCATTTCTTTTTGATAATCCATAAAAGTTAATGGGATTAGTATTATCAGTTTCTTGCCAAGGTTTGTCTGATGTGCCATCGAATACATAATCAGTAGAATAGTGGATTAGTAGGGTATTATTATCTTTGGCGTATTTTGCCAAATGAGCAACTGCCAGATTATTCACCAAATTACAGTGCTCTTTTTCGCTTTCGGCTTTATCTACTGCGGTGTAAGCAGTGGCATTGATGATAATATCGGGCTTGTAATTATCAATGGTGTGCTGAATTATTTTAAAATCTGTAATATCGCCACCAAGACCATCTTGATTGATATGGCGATCTAGGGATAGTAACTCGCCGACAACGGACAAAGCACGGACTAATTCATACCCCACTTGTCCGTTTTTGCCAAGTAATAGCAGTTTCATGATTCGCTCTTCTTGTAGTGTCGATTAACCCATGTTTGATATTCGCCACTTTGTACGTGATTGACCCATTCTTGATTGCTCAGATACCATTGCACGGTTTTGCGAAGTCCTGTTGTAAAAGTTTCTTGTGGTATCCAGCCGAGTTCACGTTCGATTTTACTAGCGTCAATGGCATAACGCACATCATGACCAGCTCTGTCTGTAACATAGGTGATTAAATTGGTGTAATGTGCAACGCCAGCAGGTTTGTTGGGAGCGAGTTCTTCTAATAGTTGGCAAATGGCGTGTACCACATCAATATTTTGCTGTTCGTTATGACCGCCGATATTATAGGTTTCGCCAATCACACCTTTGGTTAAGACACAGTACAAAGCACGAGCATGATCTTCGACAAATAGCCAGTCACGAATTTGTTTACCATCACCATAAATGGGTAGGGGGTTGCCGTTTAAAGCATTTAGAATAATCAGCGGAATGAGTTTTTCTGGAAAATGATAAGGACCGTAATTGTTGGAGCAATTGGTAATTAGAGTTGGCAAACCGTAAGTTCTGTGCCATGCACGCACCAAATGGTCGGAGCTGGCTTTACTGGCAGAGTAGGGTGAGCTTGGAGCGTAAGAGGTAGATTCGGTGAATAAATTATCTGTGCTGTGTAAATCACCATAAACTTCATCGGTAGAAATGTGGTGAAAACGAAAATTTGATTGCTGTATATCGTCCAGCTGATTAAAATACTGGCGAGCCACTTCCAATAAAGTGTAAGTGCCGATGACATTGGTCTGAATAAATTCTTCCGAACATGTAATAGAGCGATCGACATGACTTTCGGCAGCTAAGTGCATGACTGCATCAGGTCTAAAATCTGCAAATAATTTCGTCATGATTGCATGGTCGCAGATATCAGTCTGACTGAATTGATAGCGTGCATTATACGCAACACTAATTAGAGATTCCAAATTACCTGCATAGGTTAATTTATCAACATTAAGAATGTGATGGTCAGTTTCTGTGATTAAATAACGAATTAATGCCGAACCGATAAAACCTGCACCGCCTGTGATGAGAATATTCATGAAGTCGCTCTCTTATTATCCTTCCAATGAGTATTGGTGATGTGTATGTGTGTATTGGAATTTTTGGGTTTGCGTTTATAGGTTAAAATATTGAAATAAGTAATATCTGTTGAGCCATCCCAATTTCTTTTTTTCTTACGTAAAAATTGAAGTAAGAAATTATTTTTTCTAGCTAAAATTTTCTTTAGTTCTATATCTCCTTCGATTAAACTTGAGATATAATCGTTATCACTTATAAAATACATAACTTTTTGAGTATCTGTTGTTGATATAGCGTATAAAAGCCAGTCTTTGAGTAATTTTGGCGGCTTGCGATCTGTCCAATATTTATCCAAGTATTCGCTTATGATTTTTACCTGCCTTATTGAGTTTTTGTGAGCATTATTCTCATGAAGTCGATAAAATACAGAATTATCTTTGATGATTTGAAAGTGATTTAGTTGATTGTCAAGCATATATCTGAATAGTTTTGTTCTTAAAACTATATCATCTCCTGTTTGATCTTCGTCAAAACCTTCAATTGCATCAATCAGTTCTTTTTTGAAAATAGCACCTTGAATATAAAAAGAGCCAAATTCATGGTACTCAAGTTCAAGCAACTTATCTAAGGTTATATTGGATACATCTTCTTTAAAAAGTGAGAGAGGTTGTACTTCAGTAGTTATGTATCCATCATTATTGATGCTTACAGCCTTTGCGGAAGCAATAAAACATAAATCATCTTTGCTATTCATACGCTCTATCTGCTGATTAACAACAGAAGCGTTAAACACATCATCTAGCGAGATGAAGGTTATCAACTCCCCTTTGGCGTATTTTATGGCTGTATTAAAGTTTTTTCCTACATTACCCGTATTCTCTTGAGCAATGATAGTCATGGGTAGTTTTATTTCCTGCTTTATTTGATTGAGTTTTTCTACACTACCATCGCTCGATCCATCATCTACAACAATAATTTCTATATTATCGTAGTCTATCATGGTGATAGACTCAATATTATCCGATAAAAAATCACAATGTTTATAGCCCAAGCAACAAATGGATAGTAGTTTTTTTTTCATCATTTTCTCCATAGTACCCAAATTAATAATCTTAAGTACCGTCTTTTAGATTTTGTACTAAGTTTAAAAAAATTTTTACTTTCCCATATATATTTAAGGGCTGTAGCTATGGATAGCTTTACATTTTTTATATACGAAAAAAGCTCTTCGTTTTTTGAAAAATATCTTGCTTGTTCTTGACATCTGGTTATGATAAAGTTTGATCCGATATCAATTCCCATATCAAGAAACATCTTGTGCATAAGTACATCATTCAATATTATAGTGTGTGCATTTTTATTTAGGCTTTTTGTGGTCGATTGTAGATTGCATTTGTAGAAATATTCCCCCCCCCTAGCAATTCTAATATTTTTTGAAAAATAAAAATTAAGCCTTGTAATCACTTCATCTTTGGCGAAGTAATTTTCATTGGGAAAATATTTCTCTAAAGTGTTAATCGATTTTTTGAAAATTTCGGTTTTGAATACTCCAAGACCATGAACTTCCCACTTATCAATAGAATGAAGAAGGGCTTCTTTTCCTGAGAATTCAGAATTTTCTGTAAATACTTTTGGGTTGCTAAGCCTTAAGTTTTTATTTTCATCCAAGTATTCCACTTGTAATGTAAATAACACAGTGTCGATGTCATCATTAATGAATTGACCGATTGCCAACTCTAGGGCATTTTCCGATAATTCATCATCGCAGTCTAGCAGTGCTACAAATTTTGCCTTGCTGTATTCTACAGCTTTTTTTCTAGCAGAGTAAGCTCCTTGATTTTTTTGAGAAAGAATATGGATATTTAAATGGGATCGCCGCTTTTTTTCTTCGTGCAATAATAAAAGTGAGTCATCTGTAGAACCATCATCGACAAACACAATCTCAAAATTTTTAAAGGTTTGTTTTTCTATGCAATCTAGATAATTTTTTATATTCTTGGTTTCATTATATACTGGTGTGATAATGCTAATTAAACTCATAAGTGGACCCCATGGTGAAATTCATTACATAGATTTACAATAGTATTTAGTTCATCTTGGGTGATAACAGGACTAATGGGCAGGCTTAATATCTCACGATGTATTTTTTCACTAATGGGTAAGCTGAGATTGCGCCATTCCTGATATGCCTGCTGCTGGTGCACAGGGATTGGGTAGTGAATTAGGGTTTGGACACCATTATTGGTTAGGTATTCATGTAGTTTGTTTCGATTTGGTGTGCGAACTGTGAATAAGTGCCAAACATGATTCTTATATGTTGTAGCATCGATATTGGAGAGTGGTAGTTGTATTAGGGGGTTGTTGATATTTGTGAGATAAAAATCGGCAATTTTTCGACGATATGCTATCTCAGAGTTTAGGTGTTTTAATTTGATGTTTAGCATAGCAGATTGTATTTCATCAAGGCGGCTGTTTCTTCCCTTGACTATGTTCTTGTATTTTTCGCTAGATCCATAGTTTCTTAGGGTTTTTAAATGCCATGCCAATTGTTCATCATTGGTTGTTACAGCTCCCGCGTCTCCTAGAGCACCTAGATTTTTCCCAGGATAAAAACTAAAGCCTGAAGCATCTCCCCAGTTGCCAGCCACGATTCCTGATAGCTCTGCTCCATGTGCTTGTGCAGAATCTTCAAGAACCAGTAGATTGTACTCTTTGGCGATTTCTGTGATCGAAATCATATCAGCTATTTGACCGTATAGATGGACAGGGAGTATAGCTTTGGTTTTTGTGCTGATTGCTGTCTTGATGTTATTTGGGTTAATATTATAAGTCTTTAAGTCTGGCTCAACCAGCACTGGAGTTAAGTTATTTTCACTGATAGCTAAAATACTGGCAATATAGGTATTTGAAGGAACCAGTACTTCATCTCCTTTTTTTAATTTACCCATATCAATCCATGCTCTTAACACTAAGCTAAGAGCATCTAAGCCATTTGCTACACCTATAGCATATTTTGATCCGCAAAAGTTTGCAAAATTACTTTCAAAGGTTTTTAGTTCTTTACCGTCAATGTACCAGCCACTATCAATCACATTAGCACAGGCATTTTTTAGTTCTTGAGCATATTGTGCATTGATTTTTTGTAAGTCTAAAAAGGGAATCACGATACATATCCTTTTATAACAGCGGGATTTCCGATAACAATGGCATTGTCTGGAACATCTTTGGTAACAACTGCACCAGCACCAATCATGGACCTTTTGCCAATCGTAAGACCCGGTAATATTGTTGCATTTGCTCCAATGGAGGCCCCTTCTTTGATGAGTGTTTTTGCAAATTTATCGGGATATTGCTTTGACCTTGGGAGTTTGTCATTGGTAAAAGTTGCATTTGGGCCAATGAATACATTATTTTCTACAGTGATGCCATCCCATAAAAATACACCAGATTTTATGGTGACGTTATCACCGATTATCACATCATTTTCAATCAGTGTGTGAGCACAGATATTGCAATTCTTGCCAATAACGGCATTTTTTAGTATAACAGAAAATTGCCATACTCTTGTATTTTTACCGATATTTGTGCTGGCAACATCGCTTAAGGGGTGTATCATTATTCATCTTTTCCTTTTACGTGTTTTATGAAATCATCATAGTTTCTTATGTAATCATTTTCATCATAATGTTCATTGGCAAGAACCATCAAAACACAATCTTCTGAAAAATCATACATTTCACGCCAAATCAGTGATTCTATTAGTAGTCCCTGAGCAGGATTATCCAGTGATACATCTGTTTTTTCTTTACCATTATCAAGTAAAAAGCGACATGAGCCACGAAGGGCGATAGCAACTTGTTTTAAGGCTTTATGTGCATGAAATCCGCGTCTCACATTGCTTTTAGTGCCAAATAGATAATAAACTCTCTTGATGTCAAATGGAATATTTTTTTCTTGCTCTAGTGCAATTAGTGAACCACGATCATCACCGTGAGTTTGGAGTTGTAAGAATTTTGCTTGCATAACTATATCCTTGGATATTTATTCTATATCTCTAAAATATTATTCAGCCAATTTTCAAAAGAATATTTATTGCGTATATTATCATCAATATCATAGTAAGGCTTTTTAAGAAAGTCTTTTAAGGATTCGTGGTTTATGGTTTTACCGTCCCATATAAAAATATTGTTAGGATGATAGAAGTCATAATTAAGAACTTCGGAATTGGTGGTTATCAGCTTCTTTTTGTAAGCTATGGACTCGAAAGACCTAAACGAAAGTCCACTATGCTCCCCAATAACAAAATCGACTAAAATATAACAGTTTTTAGCCTTTTGTAGGTTGTCATGATAGCTCATATCTTCGCTTAAAAATACAATATCTCTTCCTTGGTACAAGGACCTTCTTTTGCTTTGACGTGCATTCCCAATATAAAAATTGGTATTTAAGTTTATCGCCTGTGCGGCATCTAAAAAATTTATAACTGTGGACACTCTCTCGGTCATATGAGCTCCAAGAAAGTAAGCATTGCCATCATTGGATATATCAGTAGCTAAATCAAAGTAAAAGTTATTGCTAAGATGAAAATTGTATTCTGGATATTTTTCAATATCATTTTTATCAAATACAAAAAATTTATCAAAAAAATGTATTTTATTGAAAATCTCTGGAAACCTATCCATCCCATCCCATTGATAATTAATCATGATGTTGCAATGTTTTTTAACAGTCTCTATGATTTCATCTTCAAATAAATCAGCTCGTATAAAAAGAGCGTAATCAATTCTTTTCGTGAGATTCTTCGTGATATCACTCAAGATTTGTTTGGTTTCTTGTTTTACCATGCTCTCTTTGTAGCTTTTGTCTTGCATGACATTTTTTTTAAAAAAATTAAGTGATTTTTCTAATATATTTTTATATTTAAATTTTGGGGTTTTTAGGAGTGTTACAGTAAAGCCCATTTGCTCTATTTGGTGAACAAATGTATCATAAAAATTTACATGATTGGGCATAACCAAAAAAATACTTTTTCCTTGTCCTATTTTGGTGGGTGTATCCATAATTTACACGACCTTGTATTGCAAAATTGTGTTAAAATGCTATTATATCATTAATTTATTAATTAGCAAGCATATATGAATAGAGACACCACCTTGTGCTTAACCATTGGTAAGCGTCCTGATGAGCTTAAACGTACGCTTGAGAGTTTGTTTGTTAAGCAAAAATTTGCGAACATCATCGCCATCAATGATTTTGGCGATGATGCGACGAGCGATGTTTTTCGTGCGCTTTGTCCACATGGCCGATTGATAGAGCTTGAGCGACAAGTAGGTCACCACCAAGCGGTAGATGCGATGTATCGATATGTAAAAACCCCTTATATACTGCACTGTGAAGATGATTGGTTGTTTGATGGGGAGCTGGATTTGACGAGTGCCAAACTATTGCTGGAATGTGAAGATTTTGCCGTGGTGTGTTTTCGAGATTTGGCGGATTTCCCTGATTATGAGGACTGCAAGAATGAAGTGATTTTTGAACAATTGGGGGAGGTGCGATATGCCCGTAAAGACCATCTGCATGAGCAGTGGCATGGTTTTACCTTTAATCCGCACCTGACGAAAACCACGCTTTGGCAATCGCTTGATGGTGGGTTCTCGCATTTTAAAAAAGAGCGCCATATTTCACGCTATTTCAAAAAACACAAGAAAATCGTGGCTTTTATTCAGCCTGCCAGTTGTCGTCATATTGGAGAAAATATCAGTGTTGCTAATCCAAATGAGAAACGCTCATGGCTAAAAAAAATAAAATCATTCTTAAAATAGGGCGTCTTATGAAATTATTGACTTACTTGATTAACTTAGATGGTAGTGATGAGCGTTTAAAGCGGGCTACTGATATTTTGCATGAGCAGGGTGTGGTATTTGAAAGAGTTTCTGCCTTTGATGGTCGTGGTGTTGATGTCTCCAACATACAAGATTATGATGAAAACAAGGCATTGGCTTATATGGGAAGAACTTTAAAGGGTGGAGAAATCGGTTGTTACTTTAGTCATCTGAACTGTGCTAAAAAATTTTTAGCCAGTGATGCGGAATTTGTAATGGTTCTTGAAGATGATATGCAGGCCACTGAAGACTTGATGATTAAAGTGGATGAAACATTAGATTGGCTGGAAAGTGGTGGGATCGACTGGTATTTGATTAATATCGGTGCATTAAAGAGAAAAATTCATACGCCGTTACATAAAATCCAACATCATATTTTGTCTAAGGCACATTATTTCCCTATGACGACAACAGGGGTGATTTGGTCTAGAAAAGGTGCACAGTTTTTTATTGACAGTGCTTTGCCTGTTTACGCCCCTATAGATAATTTTTTCCGTGACTGGCTGACGGATAATAATAAAGGATTGTCAGTTTACCCACCGCTGGTGTATTCAAGCGAGAGCTTTGAGAGTGATATAGATGGCGGGCGGGGAAAGCGTAAAAGCATTGGCAGAACCAAGTATTATGGATATGCAAAACAAAAGCGGCTATGGAAGGATAAAGTTAAAGCATTGAAAAACAAATATTTGAATGATTGAGACGTGTAACTCACCGCCATACTTCCTTTACCCACTCGCTTGGCAATACATGGCGATACCATTTGCCACCGCCGCCGCTGATTGCATTGGGTGGATTAATCTCACCATGAAAGATGATGATTTTTGCCCCTGCTGGCTTGATGGGCGGCTTAAAGTACGCCATGGGGATTTTTTGTAGACAGTGGTATTTGTAGCTGACGCACCATGAGCTGTCCCAGTATTCTAGGTGATGGTGTTCTCGCAGATAATTGGACAAAAACGCCTGTTCGTGGCGGACTTCTTGTCTGATGGTGGCGAAGTTTTGTTCAAAATAATTGAGCAAATTAGGATAAGTGCCATAGCCAACTTTAAAGCGATATACGGAGCTGTTACCTACCAGTCGCCATGGTTTTTTCCAGTCTCGAATAATCATCACGCTGTCATCATATTGGGCTGGGTGCGTAAAAAAATCATCGATATTGTCCACGATGACAATATCAATATCTAAGAACAGTGCCACGCCTTTTAATCCATATAAATCAGGCTTAAAAGTGGTGAGTTTTTTCCAGCCACGTTCGGGCAGATTGGCAGGCAGGTTAAGCTCTGGTATCGGATAGCAGGCAATCTCGGAGCGTATGTCTGTGCTGTCATCGGTTAGGCATACCATTTCAAAGGGCAGGGTACAGTGGCGAGACACCATATTGTATAGGCGATTGACGTACTCTGCACCGTATTTTGTCCCCCATTTCATGCAGATAATATAGTGCTTATCGTTGTGAGAATTGCCGCTATGAGAATTATCGCTGTGGGGGCTGGTATTTGTGTCGGTGTGGCTCATGAGTGTGCCTTATCTGATGAACTTTTTTGGTAGTCTTTGGCGAGCTGGTGCAGGGTGTCAAAGTCTTGTAGGTAGGGATTTTCACCAAATGGCGTGAACTTAAACCGACGATAGCCCCACATATAATGGTCGAAGTGCTGGCTAATCATACGCTCCATGGCGTGATTAAGTGCTGTGGTGGCGATAATGCTGTCTTTGCTGTATAGATTGTCATCGTCCAAATCATAACAAAAAATCTCAAAACCATCACCATCATCACGCCTAATACAAGATAGCCCTACCACGGCACACTTGGTTTTGCTGGCAAGTTTGGCAGTGAGTGTGCCTGTTAATGTCGGAATGCCAAAAAACGGTACGATTTCTCCGCCATTACGGTCGGGAACGTGGTCGGGCAAGATAACGGTAAAGCCACCGTCCTTGAGTGCCTTAAAAATTGCCTTGACACCACTGGTATCAGTCGGTACAAGTGTGGCGTTTAACCGCTCTCGCCCTTGCAGAATAAAGGCGTTCATCTGTGGATTGTCCACAGGCTTGTACATGATGGTCATGTTGCCAAATTGGCTAAGCCATGCGTTCATCATCTCCCAAGTGCCTATGTGCGGTGCTACGACAAGTAGCCCATTTGGGTTTGCCAGTCCTGCTTGTAGGACTTTGATATTATGCACTGTGCGAATTTGTTTGACAGACCAGTCGGTCGGCATTGCCCAGCTTTTGGCACTCATGATGGTGCTAAGCAGTTGATTTTTTAGGGCGATGTATGCCAAATTTTTGCGTGTAGGCTCGGCCATCAAAGGCTTAACCAACATAAGGTTGGTATCAATGCTGCGATAAATACTGGCATTGCTTAGCTTGGCAAAGTACGCACCCAAATGTGCCAGCACCACAAGTAGTGGCAGTGGCACATATTTTAACAAAGAGAACATCTGTTATTGGTTACTGGCTTTTTCTTTTTCACGCACACGAATGCCAAGTTCACGCAGCTGTTTGCCGTCTACTTCGGCAGGGGCTTGGGTGAGTGGGCATTCGGCGGTTTTGGTTTTTGGAAAGGCGATGACATCACGGATAGACTCCGCACCGACCATCAGCATAATCAAGCGGTCAAGCCCAAACGCCAAGCCGCCATGTGGTGGTGCACCGTATTTTAGGGCGTTCAATAGGAAGCTGAATTTTTCTTCGGCTTCTTCGCTGCCGATACCAAGGGCTTCAAAGACAGCGGTTTGCATATCTAAGGTGTTGATACGCAATGAGCCGCCGCCAATCTCCGTGCCATTTAGCACCATGTCATAGGCGATGGATAGGGCGGTTTCTGGGCTGTTTTTCATCTCTTCGACCGTACCTTTTGGGCGAGTGAAAGGGTGGTGTACAGATGTCCAGTTGCCATTGTCGGTTTCTTCGAACATAGGGAAGTCCACCACCCACAGCGGTGCCCATGTGCAGGTGAACAGGTTTAAATCTGTGCCGATTTTGACACGCAGTGCACCCATTGCGTCATTGACCACTTTGGCTTTGTCCGCACCGAAGAATATCAAATCGCCATTTTGGGCTTTGGTACGCTGAATAAGCTCGGCAAGCACGTCATCGGTCATGTTTTTGATGATGGGCGATTGCAGTCCGCTGTCTTTGTCCACGCCATTATTGATGTTGCTGATGTCGTTCACCTTGATGTATGCTAAGCCTTTTGCACCATAAATACCGACAAATTTGGTGTAGTCGTCGATTTGCTTGCGGCTAATCTCTGCACCATTTGGAATGCGTAGTGCAACCACACGACCTTTGGGGTCTTGGGCAGGGGCGGCGAATACCTTGAACTCAACATGCTGCATGATGTCCGCCACGTCGATGAGCTTGAGCGGAATACGTAAATCAGGCTTATCAGACGCATAATCACGCATAGCGTCCGCATAAGTCATGCGTGGAAAGGTGTCAAATTCCACGTTCAGCATGTTTTTGAACAAATCCTTGGTCAAGCCTTCGGTGATGTCCATGATTTCGTCATCAGACAGGAATGATGTCTCGATGTCAATTTGTGTGAATTCTGGCTGGCGGTCGGCACGCAAGTCTTCATCACGAAAGCACTTGGCGATTTGATAATAACGGTCAAAGCCTGCGACCATCAAGAGTTGTTTGAATAACTGTGGCGACTGCGGCAAGGCAAAAAACTCGCCTTGATGTGTGCGAGATGGCACAAGATAATCCCTTGCTCCTTCTGGCGTGGCACGAGTGAGTACAGGGGTTTCTACGTCCAAAAATCCATGGTCGTCCAAATAGCGGCGAATGACCGAAGTTGCCTTGGCACGGAATTTCATGCGTTCTTGCATTTCTGGGCGACGCATGTCAAGAAAGCGGTATTTTAGGCGTAGCTCTTCGGACACGGTGATGTTGTCGTCATTTAGTGGAAAGGGCGGTGTGTCGGACTTGGCAAGCAGTTCAATCTCTTTGCCAAGCAGTTCAACTTGCCCACTTACCATGTTGGCATTTTCCGTGCCTTGGTAGCGGCGACGCACACGCCCTGTAATCTTGAGCAGGTACTCGGAGCGAGCAGCGTCTGCCGTGGCGAATGCTGCTGGGGTATCGGGGTCAATCACAACCTGTAGCAGCCCTTCACGGTCTCTCATGTCCAAAAAAATCACTCCGCCATGGTCTCGGCGGCGATGCACCCAAGCGGCGACAGTGATGGTTTGGTCTATCAGAGTTTCGGTTACTTGACCGCAGTAGTGGCTACGCATGGTTGTCATGATATGTTGTTCCTAATGGATAATTGGTACAAAATTAAACGTATTATTATGCCGTGAAATTGTCATTATGACAAGGGGTTTTTGGCGAATGTAGGGGGAATTGGTGGCTTTTGATGGTGAGTGCGGTGTATTTTTGGTAGCAAGTGTTGTTTGTAATGCCTTGCAACTTAAAAATTTACAATCCAGCATTTGTAAGAGATTGAAAAAAGGAGTTATGAATAGCATATTGGTACACAAAAAATATTTCACAACAAAAATCACCATGCACCCTAGCGTGAAACACGGCTTTGTGTTAGTATGGTTTTTTAATATCATTTTCTGATATCGTTTTGAATTTTTAGAAGTTTTAATAGCATTTTTAATCGAAATTTAATCAGAACGAAATTTAACCAAAAACAGGTGCGATGGATACACTCAATATCATATACTTAGTGTCAGCAGTGCTGATTTTTGCCAGTATCATGGCTTCTACCCTGTCAGCAAGGCTTGGCATGCCTTTGCTGCTGTTGTTTTTGGGTGTGGGTATGCTCGCTGGCGAAGAAGGGATACTGGGGATTGAGTTTCAAGAATATTACTTGGCGAACTTCATCGGACAGGCGGCGTTGGCGTGTATTTTGTTAGATGGTGGGCTGCGTACGTCCTTTCAGTCGTTCCGTGTGGGGTTAAAGCCTGCGGCGGTGCTGGCGTCTTGGGGGGTGATTGCGACCATTGCGGTATTGGGCGTGTTTGCCACATGGCTGTTAGAAGTGGATTGGCGACTGGGTTTGCTCATCGCAGCGACAGTGGGTTCGACCGATGCGGCGGCGGTGTTTAGTCTTTTGCGTAATGGCGGCGTAAAGCTCAACGACCGTGTGCAAGCCACGCTTGAGATAGAGTCAGGGGCGAACGACCCTTTGGCGATATTGGCAGTAACCGCCTTTGTGGCGTTGAATCTTGACCCAGACAGCCAGACCATCGGCAGTATGATTGTCATGCTGATTCAGCAGCTTGGACTTGGGCTTATCATGGGGATTTTGGCAGGTTGGCTGCTCTCTAAGCTATTGCCCAAGGTGCATTTGGCAGAAGGCATGTATGCCATTTTGATTATGTCGGCAGGTTTTGCGGTATTTGGGGCGACCAACCTTTTGGGTGGTAGTGGCTTTTTGGCGGTGTATTTGGCAGGCATTGCGATTGGCAACACCAAGGTGCGTGCTACCGAACACGTCCTTAGAGTGATGGACAGCTTTGCGTGGCTATCGCAAGCGGTGCTGTTTGTGGTGCTGGGCTTGTTGGTTACACCGTCGTCCATGCTACAAGTGTGGCATTATTCGTTGATTATATTCTTATTTTTATTATTTGTGGCACGTCCGTTTGCGGTGGCGACTGGACTTGCTCCTTTTAAGTACAAAACTCGTGAAGTGGGCTTTATTTCGTGGGTGGGGCTGCGTGGTGCTGTGCCGATTACCCTTGCCATTATCCCTGTGATGATGGCAGTACCCGGTTCGGAATTGGCATTTAACATCACCTTTGGGGTGGTGATATTATCCTTGCTCATGCAGGGCATGACCATTGCTCATATGTCCAAGGTGTTCAAGGTGTGGGTACCAACCAATGAAGACCCCAAGGAGCGGCACGAGATTTGGGTGGGCGACCTTGCCAGTATTACCTTGTACGAATTTGAAGTCAAGGCTGGGGCATTTGCCATTGGGCGACACCCTGCCAGTATCTCGACCAAATTTAATACTAAGCAAGCTAAGCTATTCGCCGTGGTGCGCAATCAGCGACTGGTAACGGTCAATGACGAAACCACGCTCAAGGTGGGTGATACCGTGTGGTATGCTTTGTCGGGGGATTTTGCCCCAAGCATTGCCAAGATTTTTAACAACTCCGCCACGCAGTACCAACAAGCCAGCGAGTTTTATGGCGATTGGCTGTTATCGCCGCATGTACGCATTGCCGATTTGCCCTTTTTTAATATCAGCAGCAAGTTAAGCAATGTCAAAAAATTGCCACAGTTTATCAACAAATTTGATGTGCTTGAAGTGTTCACCCCTGCCGCTGCCGAGCCTGTGCTGGACGGTGTGGACGATGAATTGATTGAAAAATTACTAAACGCCCAAAACATGACCATCGAAGAGTATATGCTAGAACACCTGCGTGCCGAACCTGTGGCAGGCGACATGGTGCAGCTTAATGACAAATGGGCGTTAATCGTGCGTGATGTGGGAGCGAATGGGCGATTGCTTGGCGTGGGGCTAAAAAAACTGCACGATAAGCATATAAAATAGATACAATTGGTGTGTTATTAAAATCAAATTTAAGGCAACTTTATGTTATTCCACTCTTCAAAAAAACCTGTGCAATTACAAATTATCCATCTTAACAAGGTGCAAAAAGAACGTATCAAAGCCCTAAAGTCCGCAAGCGAAACCGACAAAAAAACCCTAAAAAAACGCCTGTTCAAATGCAGTAAAGACATTGTCAAGCTCAAAAAAGACGACAAGCACACCGATAACGCACGCAAGGTGTATGTGCTGGACTTTGATGGTGATGTCAAGGCAAGTGCGGCACATCATCTGCGTGAAGAGATTAGCACGATTATCAGCAGTAGCACGGCAGGCGATGAAGTGGTGGTGCGTCTGGAGAGTGGCGGTGGACAGGTACATGCGTATGGCTTGGCGGCGGCTCAATTGGCACGGCTTAAACAAGCAGGACTGACATTGACCGTATGCGTGGACAAAATCGCTGCCAGTGGTGGCTATATGATGGCGTGTACAGCGGATAAGATTATCGCCAGTGATTTTGCGGTGATTGGCTCGGTGGGTGTGGTGTCGCAATTGCCTAATTTTCATGAATTGCTCAAAAAACATGACATCGGCTATGAGATGTTTACCGCTGGCGAGTACAAGCGTACCGTTACCATGTTTGGTGAAAATGATGACGAAGACCGAGCCAAATACCAGTCGGAGCTTAACCGTATTCATGAACTGTTTCAGACCTTTGTCAAGACACATCGCCCAAGCCTAGATGTTGCAAGTGTTGCCACAGGGGAATTTTGGTTTGGCACGGACGCATTAAGCAAGGGTTTGATTGATGAGATTGGTACGTCTGACGCTTATTTGTTGGCACTTTTGGATAAGCATGATGTTTTTGTCTTGCATTCACGGGGCAAGCCAACGCTGGCAGAAAAATTAGGTCTGGCAGAGCAGATGAGTATCAGCGAGCTAATAAAAAATGCGGCGAGCGGACTGTCGGATACCGTGGCAAAATTGCAACGCCCATGAGACAGCAACGCCCA
>JAUNUB010000035.1 GCA_030538375.1 Moraxella sp.
AAAAGAATGTGAATGGCGATGGGGTTAAAGTACAGATGACTTAGAGCGTCAGTTGCGGGGTTTGATTGGGTGGGTTTTTGGGTTTGTTGGTTTGGAGTCTAATAAAAATATAAAATTAGGAAACCTATGGGAGTTATTCACTATGAAGCAAATATCAAGTTTTTATATGGCAGGCTTTTTGTCACTCATCTTTTTTTGTCAGTATGCTCAAGCTGATTATATTGTTACGGCATTAACAGGAAGCTGGCAAAGTAGTAATTGTATTGAAAAATATGATTTTGGTATAGATCATGCTCTTACCATTAAAGGCAGTCAAGATAAAGACCTCAAAGGTATTTATCAACTTGTGTATTTTGACAATGCTGATTTACCGATATTAAATGTAAAAATGTCAGCAGTTAATGAGTCTGGAGAGTGCCTGAGCAATAAATTTGAAAATAATGGAAAATCTTTAATTACTCATGTTAAGCTTGATAATAAATTGAATCCAACACAGATGGTATGGTGTCGTAATAAAGAGGGTAAAGACTGCCCTGTTTCTCTCACAAGAATTAATTGGGAATATTTGGGATTAAGTAGCTATGATTGAAAAATTTGATATTCCAGCAAATATCTTAGGACCTGTCATGATTTATGACCCAAACATGTCATTTGATGATTTTCTGATTACTTATCGTAATTTAGAAAACGAATTACTTGAGAGTAAAAAAACAAAAGCCACGCCTGCCCTACCTAATTATCCTTTGTGAGTTAATCCACCAAGACAGCCGTGGGCATTGGTATGCTTGCGTAACGGTAAAAAACTTCCCAAAAACACAGTGTGGCACAAATGTAGTCGGCTTGGATTTAGGCTTAAAAGAAGCAGTAACCACCAGTGATGGTGATACACTTAGCACCAAATTCACTCAAAAATACGCCCAAAAACTTGCCAAAGCCCAAAGAGCAGGCAAGAAAAAACAGGTGAAAGCCATTCATGCCAAAATCAAAAATTCACGATTGAACCAAATACATCAATTTACCACAAGACTTGTTAAACAAAATGCCCTAATCGTGATTGGCAAAGTAAATTCAACTTCATTCACCCACAAGAAAACCAACATAGCAAAGTCTGTGTACGATGCAGGTTGGTTTGAACTCAAAAGACAATTGGACTATAAATGCAAGTATGCAGGTTGTCTGTATGAAGAAGTGAATGAAGCCTATACAACCCAAACTTGTTCGTGTTATGGTGATAAATCCAGCAGTCCGAAAGGTAGAGCAGGTCTTGGAATAAGAGTATGGACTTGTGGTGCTTGTAACACCACGCATGACAGAGATGTCAATGCAACTAAGAATATACTCCGTCTCGGACGTGAGACGCTAGCTGTAGGAAGCCCCTTGCTTTAGCAAGGGGAGTACGTCACTTTTTCTGCCAAGTTTGTGTACGTCCTAGGGCTTTTGCACCTATATAACCACGCAGTTTTAGGGTGTTGCCGTTCAGCGTTGCTGCTAGGGAATAAGTCTTGCCATTGACAGGGTCTGTGATTTTGCCGCCGCTGTATTTGCCGCTACCATTCTCCTTCAGTCCTGTGATGACCGTCTTGCCAATGTGTTGTTTGGCTTTTTCGGTGTTGCCAGAGATAATGACCCCTGTATAGACACCACCAGATTCGGTGATTTTTACCACGGCTTTTGGCTTGCCGTCTTCATAGGTCTGCCAGTTGCCCACCAAATTAGCAAAGGCACTGACGCTCATGACAAGTCCTACACTTAGAAGAGCAACTTTAGAAATTAGTTTCATACAAACTCCATTTTGAAAAATAAAAAATTAACCAACTTAGGGCGTACTCATCTTTTATCACACAAAACCATATAGGGCATACCGTCAATTAAAATTGCAATGATACTTACGTTACCAACGTCCTTATATTACTGCGAGTAATACTGCGGACGTTGTCGTCTTGTCTCATTTTAATTCAACTATAAACCTTGTAGTTTTTGTGTTTGGTCAAAAATCGGCTAAATTTGAGTATAGTCAATAAACCCAATATTTAAGTCTGATAAAGTACAACTCATTATAGCGATAAATTCATGCACTTGTCATGCAGTTTTTTGAGTTTTTGTAAATTATAGAAGCTTTTGCGCAAACACCTTTGCCATCATCCTTATATTACTGCGAGTAACACGACGGATGTTGTCGTCTTGTCTCATTTTTATTGGATCTACACTAGAGCTCCTGCAAAACTGCAACCACCCAAACCACCCTTAATCGAAATCTTTTTAGTGAGCCGCGGTAGCTTGTACCAAACATTGCTAAAGGTTTTTAGTTTTACAAAGATATGCCCAACCTTGATTCTTGTTTTGGATAAGAGCTGATTGTATCCCTTGGTTTCTTTGACAAGTGGGTGCTTCTTGGTGGCTTGATGGGAGTAAAGGCTTGTTTGTATAGCTTGTTAATCCCTTGATAGCCACTGTCTGCTAAGATGAATTTTGCTTGATGTAGCTTTGGCTGCTTACTTTAAGCGGCTTAAAATCATAGGTACTGGTTCAAAAAGTATACCACAAATGTACACAACAAATTTTGACCACTGTAAGCCTTCACTAGCAAGGCTTGTAAACGCCAAAAATGTCACTAAATTGCAACAGCATACTTTTTAGACCACAACCAAATCATACAGTTGTTTTAAGCTTATGCAAATATCAAGTACTTTACCCTGATGTATTGATGACACGCTGTAGCTTTACGGTATGGTATTTTTTCTTGCCAGAGTAGCACTGTCTTTGCTTTTTTTTGGGACGATTGACTGAATTTCAGCGGTATTAATAATGATGTCAGCCTCTGTGATTTTTGGTTTGTTAAGATGAAAGCCGTGCTTTAGTAGTTTGCATTCAATCCAATGGCTTTTGCGGATTAAGGTGGTTTCATGTATGCCAAAGTCAGCAGCAATTTGTTCGTAGCTGCGGTATCCTCTAAAATATTGCAAAGTTGCCATCAGTAGGTTGGCGAAGCCTATCTTGCTTTCTACCACCTTTTTAGTGTATCAAAGCTTGCTCTTTCTCCAAGCAGCTAAGCATATCATAAAAAACAGAACGTTCAACACCGACTAGGCGTTTGAACTTGGTATCAGGTCGGTGTTTGGATGCTTCGTAGTTTATGAGTGTAGTCTAGCATAGGTTGGGTTGCTAGTCTAGAGCCAAAATAAGGCACACACTGTCCGTGTGTCATCAGATGAATCTTGAGTGGTGTCATTGGTAACTGTCCAATCCGTGCGGTTGCCACTAACCGCAACCCGAAACAGTTGCACTTTGTAATCTTTGGGAAAGCCATGTATTTTAATCAGTTTACCATTTTGTTGTTCTTGCTCAGTCCAAGCTAAGTCGCTAACCGCTTTGTAAGGGTTTTGCCTTTTTAAATCATCGACTTTGCGGTTTGATTTTAACGGACAGTAATAGATTTTTTGTAAGCCATCAATGTAGAGCATGATGTCTTTGGTAGCATACCATGTGTCCATCAGTACATATTTAAATGGTAACTTTTTATGGGCGATGCTGTGCTGTAGCATTGCCACTGTATTGATGATTAACCAGTTCAATTTTATGGCTGTGGTTTTTATCAAGTATACTGTCGTCAAAGATTAGGTAGCCATTTTCATCCATCACGATGTCTTGTTCGACTTTTTCCAGACTAGTTTTGGGGTGAGTTTGTCATTCCGTAAATAGCGATTGATGCGGTCATGGCTTATTTCTTCAGGGTGATGCTCGGCATAGTTGGTAAGTGTATAATTGATTTGGCTTACCAGTAAGTATTGGCAGTAGTCTAGTCGGGTGATGGTTTTTGGTTTCATGCTTTTATGTTACTATATTTTAACCATTTTATGCAAAATTTTTGTGTTTTGTGTAAGTCCTAATTTTGTCAAATCATGCTATAATACGCAGAAAATTCCCCCAAATCAACCCAAAACACCATGCCCAACGACACGCCATCATTCTCCAGTATAAAAACCATCGCCCTATACGAACTCATCAAAGGCGTGTTGGCACTCACCACCGCTTTATTGCTGTGGTATGAACAAGGCAAGCTCGGTGCTATTGCCAACCTACTCACCATCAAATTACACCACTTGTTTGGTTCACTACTGGCAATACAGCTCAACAAGCTCAATGATTTGGCACACATTGCCACTCATCATACCTATGCGATGCTGGGCTTACTGATGGGTTATGCCCTAATGCGATTTGCCGAAAGCTATGGGCTATACCATGAACGTGCGTGGGCTTATTGGTTTAGTCTGCTGGGCTATGGTTTATTTTTACCCTTAGAATTGTATGGACTGTTCCATAAATTTGACGCAGTGCATTTGCTTGTGGTGCTGATTAATCTTATCATCTTGTTCATCGTCTATCGCCAAATGCGTGCCAAGGGACTGATTGCGTAGTTTGTAGGCTGTGGCGTAAGCCCAGCGGTAGGGTGTGTCAATCGTGGGTGAACAAAGCACGCTACATCTTAACCAGCAACCAAGCCCAATACCGCCCAAAAAATCTCACCCAATCCAAACAAACAGCCATCACCATGACCACACCCACACTCACCCCCAACACCATTCGCACCTTGCGTGTCATCGTGCTGGCGTTATCCGCCTTTGTGTTCAATACCACAGAATTCATTCCTGTGGCACTCTTATCCGATATTGGGGCAAGTTTTGCCATGCCTGCTCACGAAGTTGGCATTATGATGACCGTGTACGCATGGATTGTGGCTTGCTTGTCATTGCCTGCCATGCTGCTTACTGCTCACATCGAACGCAAAAAATTACTCATTGGCTTATTCTTGCTCTTTATCGCAAGCCATATCGGCACAATTTTGGCAAATAGCTTCACCGCATTACTCATCTCACGAGCTGGCGTGGCACTGGCTCATGCGGTATTTTGGTCAATCACCGCCAGCCTTGTCGTGCGTCTAGCCCCAAAAGGCAAGCAAACGCAAGCCCTTGGTATGCTCGCGACTGGCTCTGCCTTGGCAACGGTGTTGGGCTTACCCCTTGGGCGTGTGCTGGGGCAATATCTCGGCTGGCGGACAACGTTTGGAGTGATTGGGGGTGTGGCGTTTGTGTGCATGATATGCTTGTGGTGGATTTTGCCACGCCTACCCGCTCGCAATGTTGGCAATCTTGCCAGTCTGCCGCTTATCATCAAAAACAAACCGCTTATCATCGTCTATCTGCTCACCGCCCTTACGATAACCGCACACTTTACCGCTTATAGCTATATCGAGCCATTTGTGTTACAGCTTGCCAATTTTGGGGAAAATTATGCCACGATGATACTTCTAGTTTTTGGCGTGGCAGGGATTTTGGCAAGCGTGCTTTTTGGGCGATTGTATGAAAAATTTGAAAACAGCTTTTTGTTCGCCGCTCTCATCGGCTTGCTATCAAGCCTTGCACTGATGGTATCGCTGGCAGGCTCTGTGCTCACTTGGACACTGCTTGCCATCGTGTGGGGCGTTAGTATCATGGCGATAAGTCTTACCCTGCAATTTCGCACGCTAAAACTCGCCCCAAAATCTACCGATGTTGCCATGAGCTTGTTTTCTGGCATTTATAATATTGGCATTGGCGGCGGTGCATTGCTGGGCGGTATGGTGATTGGTACGGCAGGGCTTGGCATGGTAGGCTATGTGGGGGCTGGGGTGATGGTGTTGGTGTTGGTAGTTTTTTTGTGGGGTGTGTTATTGCGACCAAACGCATAAAATCTTTGCCAAAAACAAGAGTAGCAATACAGCCAAACAGCCAGCCCACATATATGCTACAATGATAAGCATTCACCCCATCAACCACGCCGATATTATAATGTTTCAATTCGCAGGACAACTGTGAATTGCCCCGACTTGGAAGGGGTTAGCCCCACCAAGAATGTATTACACCTTCCTAAAGAAAGGGGTTTCAACCACAAAGGAAATCTTGATGAATATTCACTCATTTCTTGACCCTGCCAGTGAGACATTTAGCCATATTTTGATTGATGACACACATCGCTGCTGTGCGATTTTTGACCCTGTGCTGGATTTTGACGCAAGCTCTGGACACACCAGCCACACTCAAGCCGATAAGCTCATCAACTTTATTCAGACGCACCAGCTCACTTTACATTACATCATCGAGACGCACGCCCATGCCGACCACCTATCGTCCGCCCCTTATATCAAAAGTATACTGGGCGGTCAGACCGTCATCGGCAAGGCGATTGATGTCGTGCAAGCCGCATTCAAAGACGTGTACAACTTAGACACCAGCTTTAAGACAGATGGGCGGCAGTTCGACATTCTCACCCAAGAAGGGCAAATACTCACCCTTGGCGACATCACACTCACCGCCATCAGTGTGGCAGGACACACGCCAGCGGATATGGCATATATTGCCACTTGTGGTGGTGAGACCGCTATTTTTGTGGGCGATACGCTCTTTGCCCCCGATGTGGGGACGGCTCGCTGTGATTTTCCCAAGGGCAGTGCCAAGGATTTATACCGCTCTATCCAACGCCTGCTTAACTTCTCTGACGATACTCGCCTATACCTGTGCCACGATTATCCGCCCCATGGACGAGACTATCAGCCGTTTTGCACCGTGGGCGACACACGTCAAGCCAATATTCACGTTAAGGACGGCGTGAGCGAAGCCGAATTTATCGCCATGCGTGAAAGCAGGGATAAGACCCTATCCATGCCACGCTTGATATTACCAGCCGTGCAAGTCAATATCAACGCAGGCGAGCTGCCTACCGCCGAAGACAATGGCGTGCGTTATCTTAAGCTGCCTATCAATGCCTTTTAACTCAAGTTTTTTAAATCACGCCTTTTGCAAAAAATCCAGCCAATAAAAAAAACAGCCAATCCACAAGAATTGACTGTTTTTATAACACCGTTTAAAAGTGCAATTATTTTTTGCCACGACCAGCAAAAGCACCAAAACGCTTGTTGAAGCTCGCCACACGACCTTCGCTTGACGCTTTGCGTTGCTCACCAGTGTAAAATGGGTGAGAAGCACTTGAAATATCCAGTGGGAAATACGGATATTCTGCACCTTCGTATTCACGAGTGGTCTTGGTGCTGACAGTAGAGCGAGTCAAAAAGTACACGTCTGCATTGGTATCGTGAAAAAGTACGGCACGGTATTCTGGGTGAATGTCTTTACGCATGATGATAGTCCAATAAATCCAAGCACTAATGACAAAAAATGCCTTCGCTCATAGCCACGCCATCACCAACCAAATTTGGCACGCCGCACCACCAGCTCATCATTAGCCCACTTGAATGGGATTAAAAAAACGAGTGCAAATTATAGCAGAATATTTGACATTTAACAACAAAAAATGACCGTCCAAAAACAGTCATTTTTGTCAAATCAGCATTAACTCATCAATGCAGGCACAAAATCAGTTTTTGGCTTTGTCGATGATTTTTTTGTCGCCAATCCAAGGCATCATGGCGCGCAATTTTTCCCCAGTTTGCTCAATGCCGTGTGCGGCGTTGTTGCGGCGGCGTGCGGTCATTGATGGGTAGTTCAATTGACCTTCGGCGATGAACATCTTAGCATATTCGCCAGACTGAATGCGTTTTAGGGCGTTACGCATGGCGGCACGAGATTGCTCGTTGATGACTTCCACACCAGTAACATACTCGCCATATTCGGCGTTGTTGCTGATTGAGTAATTCATGTCAGCGATACCACCTTCGTACATCAGGTCTACGATAAGTTTTAGCTCGTGCAAGCACTCAAAATACGCCATTTCAGGGGCATAACCAGCTTCTACCAAAGTTTCAAAGCCCATTTTTACAAGCTCTACTGCACCACCACATAGCACCGCTTGCTCACCGAATAGGTCGGTTTCGGTCTCTTCACGGAATGTGGTCTCGATAATACCAGTGCGTCCACCGCCCACGCCAGCAGCGTATGACAACGCCACTTGCTTGGCAGTGCCAGACGCATCACGCCAAATGGCGATAAGGTCAGGAATGCCGCCGCCTTTGGTGAACTCGCTACGCACGGTATGACCGGGGGCTTTTGGGGCAATCATAATCACATCAAGGTCGGCACGTGGCTCAACTTGGTTATAATGAATAGCAAAACCATGCGCAAATGCTAAGGTCGCCCCTTGTTTGATGTTTGGCTCAATGGTTTCTTTGTACAATTGACGTTGGAATTCGTCAGGGGTCAAAATCATCACAAGGTCGGCTTGTTTCACCGCTTCGGCAGTCTCGGCGACTTTTAGCCCTGCATTCTCGGCTTTTTGCCAAGACGTTGAGCCAGCACGCAAGCCCACCGTTACGTCCACGCCACTGTCTTTTAGGTTTAGAGCATGGGCATGACCTTGTGAGCCGTAGCCGATGATGGCAACTTTCTTGCCTTGAATGATAGACAAATCACAATCTTTGTCGTAATAGATGTTTAAACTCATCATGGTTTCCTTAGGTTGATTGATTGGTGATTGGGTTGGTCTAAACCGTGGGCAAACCCTGCCTGCCACCCTATAGATTTCATGCAATTATGCCTGAAAATACCCCATTTAGCAACAATTAAAATCATTCCATTTTAATTTGCAAAGCATTCTTGTTTTTTATATTTAGCAAGCCAAGAGACTTATACCAAACCTAGGATTTAAAATTCTACCCAAATTTTTATTACATTGATGAAATTAGGCTCTTATCTGTCTTTGCTGGAAGCGTAAATAATTTATAATACCCATGGCGGCATTAAGGCTGGTAATTGCCTATTTGTTATAGCCATTAACAACATGGTTATAGCATTCACCTATAGTAAATTTTTTATTTATATAAAAAATAAGCAAACTTAATAATTACCAAGCCTCAATACTATCATCTTTTACAATACCCAAAAAAACCTCATCATAACTGGTCTCAAATACTTTGGCAACACCAAAGCTATCAAGTTTTTCCCTTATGATTTTATCTTGCCATATTCGACACACCTTACTCGACATACTTAACGCATCTTCATAATTAATATCATCAGACAGCATTGTAAACTCTATCAGATTTGACCAAAACTGAACATCATCAATACCATTAAGAGAACTTTTTTTTATTTAAAATGTCTTTAAGCATTGTTTGTGTGCGTTCGGAGTAAAATTTATCGTATAAAAATAACCTGTCTTGATAAACTATAAACTTTGGATAAATTAAATCCATAAAAGCGAAAGAAATATCCAATGGGAATTTTTGTTGAGTAAATTGATAATACAAATAATCATCAGCCCAAAAGTTAGAACCATTAACAAGTTTCATCTTATGATAGTCATTCATCTTGGGTATTCATCTTCTCTAGGATAGCGAACTTCAGGTTTGCTTGGATATTTTTTACCATCATATTCATTCATTGAAAGCTCCTTAACATTAGGTTTCTCAATATTTCCATGGGGCTTTCCTGAGCCACGATATTGCTTCCATGACCCATCTTCATTATAAGTGGTATATTGCCCATCTCTGCCTACTTTCTCGATAATGGTATGTGGATAGCCTTTTGCTTGTGGGTCTGGAGCAGGCGGTTTATTTCTTGACTTACTCCCACTTCTTACCAACCATCGCATCTAAGCTGTCTTTGGCGTCTTTTAGCCTGTCGTCAAATCTTTGGGTGGTGTTTCTGTCGTCACCCTATACAGATACTGAACCGTACATCATTCAAATATCATAAAATCTTTGCCCTTTTTCTCAAACTCCAACAATACATCATGAATGTTAAAATTCGCCAATATCGGCATGTCATCTTCAAAGCAAGGTAAGCATAAATGTGCCTGATAGATTTTATCACTAATCATGAAGTCATCATCATAGCTCTCCAACACAAGGCTATCATGAATACTTAGCAACAATATATTTTTGATATGTTTTAACTCGTCAATTTCTACCGTATCAAATGATATATTTTCACCAAAATCTGCCTGATGTCCATAAGTACAATATTCACAATAAGCAACGCAAAGACTGGCTATTTTGTAACTGTTTTCAGAAATGGCGAAAAATATGTTTTTACTGCACTTCTGCGGAATAGAGAATACCATGAAAAAATCACTATCCGCCACCGACAGCTCTATCATGCCAGTACTTACAATCATACCATTAAAATTATAATCTATAGTTAAACATTTTTCTGTAGCGATACGATTTTGCAATAGCAATTCTAAGACAGCTGCTTTTTCTATATTTGTAGCCCCTAACATCACTTAATTCCGCCTTTAATTCTATCGGTTGGATTTTTTGGTACAAAGTTACCAGTATTTTGAGCATTTGAAAAATAACTAGCATTAGGGTTAAACTACCTACTACATCATCAAACCCAACCATTTTCTACTGCAACGGTGTGTACGTCTTGTCTGAGACCGTCTAAGTCTGATTTTGACAAACCTTTCTCTTCTAAGAAATCTAGGCTGCTGACTAAAGCCTGATAGATAAGGCGTTGCCTTGTTAAAACGTCGCCGTTCTTAAATAAATCATAATCTAACTGAACCCTAAAGTCCATATCTTGCTTAGTTTTAGAATATTTGGATATCTCTTTGTAACGTTGCCTTCTGTCTTCATTATCCATGAGAATAATGATAATATCCCATGATTTTAAAGCCAAATCGTATTCTTTTGGTTCGATTTTGCTGTTAATGATTTTTTCAAGGGTGTTTCTGGAATCTCTTAAATCTTTATGGTCAAAACCAGCAAACTCCGCACCTATAAAAAGTTTCATAACATCTCTCTGTCAGCAGTCCGTCTTATTCTTTTCAGGTCTCTTTCCATACACCCCTGTATGCTCTTTGATTTTTTCTGTTTGTTTTTTGTGCATATCTGCTTTTGTGCCAGTTTCTAGCGGAGTATAGTCCACACTCATATCCTTTAATTCTGTTTTGGTATATCGTTTTTGGTTGCCTGCACCGTGCCTGTTTTCACCGTGTGTGGTTTCACCATATTTTGTCAGCTTACCTGTCTCACGGCAGGCTAGGCAATATAGCTCAGCAGGCTGGTTATTTGGTCAAATACAAAAGCCTGTATATACACTCCTACTTATATCAAAAAGATTGTCAATGTTATTATCCATAAGATACGCTTCAAAACTTTGCCAACCTTTTTTTCTTATTGCTTTAGCTTCTTGATGGTATATAGGGATAAGCAGTGGAAATATCACATCAACACCATTATGTGCCAATACCTGAAATTCATCATCAAAGCAAAAAGGTAGTGATACATAGATTTCCGACATCTTAGAATTAGCAATAAATCCTTGATACTCAAACACATCTCCCCTGAGTAACTTAACATTATTATGAATAAAATAATATATCATTCGTAATAAAAAATAAGCAATTTCATTATGAGGGATATTCATATCACAACAAAATACGATCTCATAATGATAACCATCAAGGCAATATCTACTTAAACCCAATGATGTGTAGGTGCGTAATCCTTGCATAGGGGAGTTATCATAAATAGATATACTTACATGATAGGGAAACTCTTTTACAATAAAAGAACTAGATATTGTATTAATATGCCTCTCTAAGTGATTGATGATGTTCATTCATCAAACCTACCATCTCTGTTACCACCCGATCTATTGCAACTCCTACATTCTAAACTTACCCCTCGATTATAGTCATCCAACTGTTCTTTTCTTTCACTACTATGTTGTCTATTTGACCATGACGGATTATGACTACCGTCCCAACCTGTAGTAGTATTTCTTTTTTCTTTACTATACGGATTTCCAGTAACATCAACACCACATGTTGGGCATTTTTTAGTATTTGGTTGACTTCCGTCCGCTGCGTTATCCCACGCATTCTTTAGCGTTCCCTGCCTAAATGAAGTTCTTGGAGGCGTATCACCAGCAGCCTCCACCTTACTTTTTCCACCCCTGCCAACCATCGCGTCTACCGCTTGGTAGCCAGCACCGACAGCGGCAGCAGCATTGGGGTTGGCGGCTGCCCAATTGTTGTAGGCGTTAGTAGCGTGATTATAAGCGTTGTTGGCTTGTAGTGTGCCATTGACTGCGTCAAACTGAGCAGATGGTGGCAAGGCTCGCATACCCTCAAGCAGGGCAACATCACGAGCCAGCCCTACACCATCAAAAGCGTCATTTATTCCTATTGCATTCCAACCAGCTCCTGTAAAGTTACCTATGCCACTGGCGATTGCTCCTGCGAACTCTGCCGCATTACCAAAGCGGCTTAACTCAGGATTGTGCGTGGTAGCTCGTTCCCAGTCGCCTGCGATGGCATCTAAGCTGTCTTTGGCGTCTTTTAGTCTATCATCAAGTCTTTGGCTGGTGCTTCTGTCGTCATCATAGACGATATTGACAGACGTTGCATCGCCTTTGACGGTGTAGGTGTATTCATCTCTTGCACCTGTTGGCACTGGATGACCGCCGCCTTGCTCACCATCATAGCCATCAGCTGGGTGATGTTCAGACCCTGTCCAGCTAAGCTGATAGCTGGTAAAACCCATCAAAGCCTGACTTTGTTTGTCCGACTTGGAACGGCTATCATGATTGTCAAACGGTGCATGTACCTTATGCCCATGATTGGCAAATTTGAGCTGGTAGCCAATGTTACCCTGAATAGTCGCTTGCTCTAGTAGCAAATTACCTGCTCTTAGCTCACCTGCTGGTACAATGTTGATAGAGCCTGTTTGCTCCGCCAAGCTGCCACGGCTACCAAATAGGTGGTATTGCCCGCCCGGTTCAAAGTTACTGCGGTCGGTGTTTTGGCGAATGAATGGGTCGTTTACGATACTGGCGTGAGTACTCAAAGTACCGACAAGCACAGCACATAATGCAAAAAGCCATGTAATCGTATGGGTTTGCCACGATAAGGTACGTTTATTCATGGGTTCGCTCCATTGGCTACCGCCTCTTCTCGTCTTAGGCTTTCGAGACTGGCAATAGGTGTGTCTTGATGAGTTTCGGTGTTTTGCCATGTGGGGGCGGCAGGTGAGCCATATTGACCGCTATCGGTTTTTGGCGTGATATTTTTGGGTGATTGGTAGGGTGCGATGTCCGAAAAATCCACCATCAAACCAGCAGCAGGTTGGATACGTTGCATTACCTTAAATGGACCTGCCCACAGAGCGTATTTTTCTTGATAAGTTGCTTCATATGAGCTAACGGTTGGCTTAATCAACAGTCTGCGATTGTTTCGATTTACCGCAAAATATTCGAGCTTAGTCAAGGCTTTTAGCGTTTCGGCATTATACAGATGTAATTCGGTTCTTGAGCGAATTGTCCCAAAAACATCGACAATCACAAACACGTCCGTATCTGCTTGCTCAGGCGACACCACATCAATACCTCGCAAAAAGAACAAAGTCTGCACAAGATTGCTCAAAAACGACACATCACGCCCATTGGTAATCAGGGTTTCGTTACGGTAATCACCCTGTCCGCCAATGCTCAATTCTGCAAAACGCCTATCGCCCGCTCCTTTGGTTTGACTGATAGACTGACTTGGGGCATTTAATACAGAAGTGGAGCTGGTCTGGCTAGCCAGTGTGCCTGATGTGGTACTGGCAGTCGTGCTGTATTCTGGGTAAGTGTAGCTGGTTGTAGTACTAGGATTGGTGAGATATTCTCCACGAATTAACGCTCCTAGCGAATATCTACCGCCTGACATATTGCCAGAGCCTTGGTCACCCATTGTTGAGATATATAGAGCGACTTTTTTGCCTTGCAATGCCGACAAGTCCATTTCTTTAATCGCAGCTCGTGAAGAAGCTGCCACCAATTCTTGCTCAACCGCAAATCGCTTGCCGCCACCGTGTGATGGAATACCCGTCAGTGTACCACAGGCGACAAGCAATATGGACGAAGACAACAAGGCAAAAAATCTCAATCTTAGCATAAGTAAGTATTCCCAAAATCAGTATTTCCATATTCTAACATTGGTTCATTTTCACAAAAACATATTTTACATTAAGAGTACAATTGCACCGCTGTTAGCAATAATCACGTTTAGTACTTTACTTCACCAAGACCAATCAAAGCCCCAGCACCTTCTCACCCCTTGCAATGCCAATCACGCCGCTACGCACCACTTCTAGGATTTTATCACGTCCCACGACATCGATAAAGCCGTCTAATTTGCCAGCGTCGCCTGTGATTAAGATGGTATACAGATTGGCTGCCACATCGACGATTTGGGCACGGAAGATATCGGCGGTACGGTACACTTCTTCACGATTAGCACCTGTAGCTCGCACCTTAATCAGCATAAGTTCACGCTCGATTTGGTTGCCGCCTGCCACTTCGGATAGGTTTTGCACCTTGACGACTTCGATGAGCTTGTGCAACTGCTTGGTAATCTGCTCAATCTTGTCATGCGTGGTGATGGTCGTGAGCGTCAATCGTGAGATGGTTGGGTCTTCGGTAGTGGCGACGTTCAGACTGTCGATGTTGTAGCCACGCTGGCTGAACAAGCCCACCACACGAGACAGCGACCCTGCTTCGTTTTCCATCAAGACAGAGATTAGATGTTTTTGTTGAATGCTCATTAGGTACGCTCCCCTTTTGATAGCCACATATCACGCATGGACTGCCCTGCCACTTGCATAGGATACACATGCTCACTTCTATCCACATACACATCGATGAATACCAAGCCGTCCATTTCAAGAGCTGCTTTGAGTTCGGCTTCCATCGTGGCAGGGTTGGTGATACGCACGCCTTTGTGTCCATAGCTTTCGGCAAGTTTCACAAAGTCTGGCAGCGACTTCATATAAGACTGGGCATGACGACCTTCATACAGCATGTCTTGCCATTGCTTAACCATACCAAGTTGGGCGTTATTCAAATTAAGAATTTTGACTGGTAAGTTGTACTGCAAGCAAGTAGACAGCTCTTGAATATTCATCTGAATAGAGCCTTCGCCTGTGATACACACCACGGTTTTTTCGGGGCGTGCTAATTTTGCCGCCATCGCATAGGGCAAGCCCACACCCATCGTGCCAAGTCCGCCAGAGTTCAGCCATTGGCGTGGTTCATCATACTTATAATATAAAGCAGCGAACATCTGATGTTGCCCCACGTCTGATGTGATAATCGCCTTGCCATCAGTCAATTTGCACAGCGTCTCAACCACACGCTGCGGCATGATAGCATGAATATCAGCGTCGGTATCGTCATTATAACGCAGTCCATGACGCTTACGCCATTCGTTAATCTGTTTCCACCAATCCGCCAAAGCCTGCTCATCAAGACGTTTGTCCGTTTGTTCTAACAGTGCCAACATCTCGCCCAACACCAGCTTAACATCACCCACAATCGGAATGTGTGCCATGATGGTCTTTGAGATACTGGTTGGGTCGACATCAATATGGATAATGGTCGCATTGGGGCAGAATTTTTTGACATTGTTGGTTACACGGTCGTCAAATCTTGCCCCCACCGCCACAATCACGTCTGCATGGTGCATGGTCATATTGGCTTCATAAGTGCCGTGCATACCCAGCATACCCACAAAACGCTCACCAAAGCCAGAATACGCCCCAAGCCCCATTAGGGTATTGGTTACAGGTAGATTTAAGCCATCTACCAAGGCTCGCAATTCGTTGGACGCATTGCTCAAAATCGTACCGCCCCCAGAATACACAATCGGACGCTTGGCGTTTAGCAGTACATCAATGGCTTTTTTGATTTGACCGCTGTGTCCCTTGTGCGTGGGCTGATACGAACGCATGAATGGCGACTCTGGTATAACATAGTCAAACTTATCACTAGGATTGGTCATGTCCTTAGGAATATCCACCACCACAGGGCCAGGTCTGCCCGAGCCTGCGATATAGAAGGCTTTTTGAATAATCGCTGGAATTTCTTTGGGGTCTCGCACTTGAAAGCTGTGCTTCACCACAGGGCGTGAGATACCTATCATGTCGCACTCTTGGAATGCGTCATCACCAATCAACCCTGATGGCACTTGCCCTGCCAGCACCACCATCGGAATAGAATCCATAAATGCTGTGGCGATGGCAGTGATGGTATTGGTAACACCGGGTCCTGATGTTGCCAGTACCACGCCTGTCTTGCCAGTGGTGCGACTATAAGCGTCTGCCATGTGTCCTGCGGCTTGCTCATGACGCACCAAGATATGCTCTATCTTATCTTGTTTAAACAACGCATCATAAATATGCAGCACCGCCCCACCGGGATAACCAAAGATGTATTCCACACCTTCATCTACCAAGGCTTGCACCAGCAATTCTCCGCCCGACATGGCGACAGTCTCGCCACGAGCGAGTTTTTGTTGATTATCACGAAAATGTTTGGCAAGGTCTGCCGATTGGGAGTGCCCTGCTGTACTGGGCGTTTGAGTAGTTTGTGCGGTCATCTCATTATCCTTTGTCGTCATCAAAGCGACAGGCAAACAATGGCAAAACGCATAAGAGCAGCACAACTATAAAACAGGCTTGCTGATTGCGTCTTGCCGATAGGTTATCAAGCAATGCTGTACCGTGCCATCAAGAGATAACTTGACTTATTACTGTGTACAACAAACACAAGTTTTGGTTCGCTTGTGCTGACTTTATATATCAATGGCTATCATCTTACTTTTACCACGCTTTGTCAAGCAAAAAACTTATGGGTTATGATGATTTATAGTTTTGTAATCAATAAAATTTATTTATAAATACGATTATTCTAAAAATTTTTAGTTATCGAATTTTTTTGGCCTTAAACAATAATTGCCATTCAGCTGTTTTTTTGCAACATTCAGATAAAATTTTACAAAAAAAATACTCAAACACTTATTTTTGGGGTAATATAGACAGATAAAACTTTAGAAGGTTATCACAATGAAGCAAACCACCAAATACATGGCAATGTTTGTTGCAGGCATTTTAGGACTAAGTGCCATTAGCAGCAGTGCCGCTGTAACCCAAATATATCGTAGCGTTGGTGCTCATGGAGAAGTGAAGTACTCCCAGTTTCCCCCAAAAGACGGTAATAATGTCGAAGCGTTGGAATTCCGCTCTGACGGTCGCCAAAATACCCCCGGCGAAATGGCAGCCCCTGCCATAGACCCCAACGCCCAGCAACAAAGTCAAGTGGCAGAACTCCAAAAACAAGTGCAAGACCTAGAAAACCGTGAAAACGCCCAACGCTGCCAAACCCTTCGCAGCAACCTTGCCAACCTTAACATTGGCGGTCGTATCTATGAGACCAACGCCCAAGGCGAACGTGTCTATATGAACGACCAAGAGATTGGTGTACGTCGTGATCGCATTCAACAGGCGATTAACGAACATTGTAAAGGCGTTTAGGCTCACCACAATAGCCTAAGTACCACAACCCAGTGGCTCTTGACCTTTGCGTCTGGCCATTGGGTTTTGTCATTTTTATCACAACTTTACCATGAGTAATATTGCCACTTTTTACACCACCAAAAACATCGAGACCGAATATGTCAAGAGTTGGATAAAATCCCAAGCTGGGTTGCTTGGCTTTAGTGATTGTGGTTTTATCTCGGTACATCACCCTTTATTTGCCGAACAAACCAAAAAGCTCAAGGCGTGGTTGGACGCTGGATATGGCGAAGGCTTGGATTTTTTAAAAGAAAATCATCACTTGAGAGCCAATCCCGCCCTACTGGTTGCAGGGGCAAAGACCATTATCAGCGTCCGCATGGATTATTTGTGCGACAAGCCCACACCACGCACCGTCGAAGACAATGCTCGCCCCAATCACGCCATCATCGCCCGCTATGCTCGTGGGCGTGATTATCACAAGACCATGCGTCAAAGGCTTAAACAGCTCGCCAAACTCATCGAACAGCAGCTACCCCACTGGACACATCTGTCCGCAGGTACGGACACACCATTTATTTTTCGCCCCTTTAGCGATTCTGCTCCCATTTTTGAGCGTCCCCTTGCTGAAGCAGCTGGCTTGGGCTGGACAGGCAAGCACACTTTGCTCATCAACCGACAAGGCGGTTCATTTTTTAATTTGGGGGAGCTATTTATCAGCTTGGATTTGGTTGGCATGAATGAAAGCTCGTCCCAAAAAAATCTGTGCGGCAGCTGCTCGGCTTGTATAGATATTTGCCCCACTCGTGCCATCGTCGCACCAGAGACCTTACAAGCCAATGCCTGCATTTCTTATCTCACCATCGAGCATAAGGGCAGCATTGACATCAAGTATCGCAAAGCCATCGGCAATCGTATCTTTGGCTGTGATGATTGTCAGCTGATTTGTCCATGGAATAAGTTTGCCAAAATCACCCAAGTTGCCGACTATGCCCCACGGCACAGTTTTGACAATCTTAGCTTACTTGAAATTTGGCAATGGGACGACGCAGAATTTCTCGCCAAAACCGAAGGCTCGCCGCTTAGACGTACAGGCTACTGGGGGCTTATGCGTAATGTTGCCATCGCTCTTGGCAACACCCCCTTTCATCAGGACAATATCAATGCACTCCGCAAACGGCTGGGGCAAAACCCCGTATTAGATGAACACATTCTCTGGGCAATAGCCGAACAACAAGGCAAGTCCAGTACTACGAATACAATTTTACGCCAACCCCAATAATGGCTTTTGCTTATGGTGGTATATAGTGTGGTTGAATGTACGATTATATAAAATACACCTTGAGTATATGACTGTGGTTTATATGCTGTATAGTTGAATTTATACCTAGTCCACCCACTTTATTTCTTGAGCCAGTATTATCAAAACACAAAAAACACCCTTAAAACTAGGGTCTGTTGACAATTCGTCTTTGTAGATAAAAATGAGATAAATCGCAGCTCTTTCAAGGAAAAAACGC
>JAUNUB010000170.1 GCA_030538375.1 Moraxella sp.
CGCAAAAATTTTAGCCGTTGCCCTAACCGCCGCCGCTCTGACAGCTTGCGGGGGGGGTCGAGCGATAGTAGCTCAACAACTGTAACTACAACTGGTGGCACTGGTTCTAATGCTGGTAGCACTGGCTCAACCACGACAACTGCTTGTACTGTAGAAAATAACGGTGCAAACGTCTATGGTAAAAATGGTTCTAGTTGTACGTTTAGTATCCCAAATTATAATAGTGGCAGCACAGAAACATTAACATGCACTAGCACAGGTGTTCTTGTTATTGCTGGCGGAATATCAGTAAGTTCTGGTACTACGACTTTGAATAATACGGTATTCACTTGCCGTGCTTGATAACACTTTCTTGAGATGTAAAAAAACACCTTTTTATCTAAAAAAGGTGTTTTTTATCAATCGGTCTATCATTCGCTGATAATATGTCAAAAAATCAAATCATTGATAGTGCGAGCATGGATTAAACAAGAGTACATTTATACTTGTCCAAAAGCCAATTCCCCTTTACAATAGACGCTGTTATTTTTTTGAAGTTGTGTTATGAATAAATTGTTCTTTGTGATATATAGTATGTTCGTCTTTGGGCTTGGCATGGGGACGACTTACCTTGTGATGATGAAATCACAGATTGATAGAGTTATGCAAGGGGCGGCGACCACTCAAGCACGCCCTACATCAAGTACGATAGTGTCAAACCCCATAGATACGGTGATGAATACTACCGATGGACAAGCTCCCACACTCAATGATTTCTCGGAACAAGATGCCAAGGCACTGCTGGACAGCACGCCTGATGCGGTGCTCAATCAGTATGTCGATAAGTTTATGATGAAGGGCGATAGCGACAAAATCACGGACAAACGCCAATTTGCCGAACGTGCCATCGAAGAGTTGTACAAAAAAAATGACACCACGCCACTGGTGGGCGAGATTAAGCTGTCTATGGATAGCAGCACCCCCAGCCAAAGCATGAATACGCAGACACTGGGCAGGCGTGATAAGCTGTACGCTCACCTAGATACCTTTGGCAAAGTGCCGAGCAATGGCACGGTATTCGTCAAATGGGTGAACAACAACACAGGGCAGGTGCTGCTGTTTGAAAACAAGCCCATCATGGCGGACAGTCATCAAAATTGGGTGAGTTTTCAACCTTATGACGGCTGGCAAGTGGGCAGCTATGATGTGAAATATTATGAATTTAACTCCGAGCTTAAACCCATCGCCCAAATGACTTATTATGTGGGGCAGGTGAATGAGTGATTATAGTCGATTAAAATTGCAATGATACAGCGTTGACAGCTCCCTTATGCACTACTTGTACACGGCGGTCGCTGTCGCCTTGTCTCATCTTTATTTTAATCGACTATATCGCTTGCCATCAATGATTAGCAATCACCAAACTGTTCACGCCATCTTAACAAAGCTGCGGTGTCCTTGCTGATACCGTCCTTGAGTGCGTCAAGGCTGGCGTAGTTTATTTCGCCATGCAGATAATGCAAAAAGCGTACGTTCAATGTTAAGCCGTACAGGTCTGCGTCAAAATTAGGAAAATGCACTTCTAGGCGATAATCCCTGCCGCCAACACTGGGGCGTGTGCCGATATTTGCCGCCCCAAATAGACTGCAAGGGCGTAAACCTGCTACGCCTGTCTTGCCATGTGTCGCCAAGCTGTGCCAATCCAAGCTATGCCAATCCAAACCATGCAAATTAAGCGGCTCGCTGTGCGAAGTGTCGGAAGTATCAGAAGTGTCATTGGGCGTGTATGCCAGCACATCTACCGCAAAAATCCCTTGCACGGCAGGCATAAGCCTAGCCAAGGCAATATTTGCCGTGGGATAATCAAGCGTCCGCCCAATCTTATCGCCATGTACAACTGTACCTGTAATGGTGTATTCACGCCCCAATAGTGCCTTGGCAAGTGTCAAATCGCCAGCGGCAAGTGCCTGTCTTACTGCGGTGGAGCTGACACGCACGTCTTGTTGAATGACGGTAGCAAGGCTGTCTACACTAAAGCCTGCCTTTGCCAAAAAATCTCTGTCGCCCACACGGTCGTGTCCAAAACGAAAATCATCGCCCAGCACCAAATGCTTAGCGTTCATCTTGTGCAATAGGGTGGCAAATTGTGCAGCGGACAAGGAGCGAAATTCATCATCAAACTTGGCAACCAGTAGATAATCCACACCAAGCTCGGCAAGATAAGTGGTTTTTTCGGCAAGGTTGGTCAGTCTGGCAGGGGGATTGGCAGGGTTAAAAAATTCTCTAGGCTGCGGCTCAAATATCATGACAGCCGCCGCCAAGCCAAGCTGATGCGCGTCTTTGATGAGTGTACTCAGCATGGCTTGATGACCCAAGTGTACGCCATCAAAATTGCCAATGGTTAAAGCAAGTGGCGGCAGCGTGGTGGGGGTCAGCAGAGCGGTAGGACTTAGATGAATGAGTTGCATGGAATAATA
>JAUNUB010000036.1 GCA_030538375.1 Moraxella sp.
AGAAGGGCGATTTATCTCATTTTTATCTACAAAGACGAAATGTCAACAGACCCTAGTCAACTTCTGTCGCTACAGCTCAAATCAATAACCTTGTCTGCCATCTTAATGGTCTCAGGGCGATGAGCAATGATGACCTTGGTGATGTTTAAAGCATTTAAAGACTGATTAATGGCTTGTTCTGTTGCCACATCAAGGTGGCTGGTTGCTTCATCTAAAAAGAGAATTTTAGGTTTTTGATACAAGGCACGAGCCAATATAATGCGTTGTTTTTGTCCGCCTGATAGCACGCTACCCATATCACCGATTAACGTCTGATACCCCATAGGCATTGTCATGATATCCTCATGCACGCACGCCATTTGAGCACAGCACATTACCCAATCTTTATCTGCTTTTTCATCAAAAAAGCTGATGTTGTCTAATAAAGACCCCGAAAATAACATATCCTCCTGAGCCACATAAGCCATCAACTGTCTTGAGTTGAGTTCTGTGATGTTGTGTACAGGCTTTCCAGCAATAATGATTTCTCCTGAGCTTGGTGTCAATTCTCCTGTTAATAAACTCATTAATGTACTTTTGCCACAGCCTGATTTACCGATGATGGCAACAGTTTGCTTATCTTGTACAGAAAAACTCAGATTATCTATGATGTATGCCTCATCTTCAGTATACCTAAATTTTAGATTTTTAACTTGAATGCCTTGTTTAATCTCTTCACTATTAAATTCATTTGACAAGTGCTCTTGCACCTCTTGTTTTTGTAATACAATATCTGATAATCTGTCGCTATGAATACTAAGCATTTTTAGCTCAATATATTTATCAATCAATGCACCGACCCTACTGCCAAATTGATTCTTATAAGCCAAAAACGCCATCAAAACCCCAACAGTAAACACTCCCTCAATGACAAATTTTGCACCCAAATAAATGATAATGATATTCTCCAAGCCGAATACTAAACCATTGATAAAGGAAAAAGCTAAGCCAAGTTTTTGTGTAGTGAGTCCTGCATTCACTTGATTGACAAACAAAGACAGCCATACAGATTGTCTATAGTCCTGTTTGCCATATCTTCTGATGGCTTTTACCCCTCTCATACTCTCCATAAAGTGCGAGGACTGATTAGCTCCGTGGATAATTTGTTCTTGGGTGGCTTGTTTGAGTGGGCTATACCATATCCAGCGTAGCAAGGCATATAAGACGATGGCAATCATCGCTATCCACGATAGAGTAGGACTGTATATAAACATCAGAATCAGCGTAAACACCACCATCAAACCATCTAAAATAGCGGTGATGAATGTGGTGGTTAGTGTGGATTGAATGGTGTCGATAGAGCCAAATCTGGAGACCACATCTCCTAAATGTCTCTTTTGGAAATACTCGCTAGGTAATCTCAACAAATGACCGAGAATGCCTGATTTAAGCTGTACATTGAGCGTAGTAGACAGATACATCACCATCCAAGACTGCAGCAAGCCGATACTGTTATTGAGCAACATCAATAAGGCAAAACCCAATGCTAAGGTCATCAGCAAGCTGGTGTCAGCAGATACAATAGCATGGTCAATCACCCATTGCATAAAAAATGGCGTAATTAACGCAAAAATCTCCAATACCAATGCCAGCAATAATATTTGGCTTAGAGAATATCCAATTCCTCTTATACTGCCAAATAATTTAACCAGACTTAGGGGTTGTTTTTCTTGTTTGGGCTTAAAGTCAGCATTTGCCCAAACTTCAAGGGCTATCCCTGTAAAATGATGAGATAACTGGGCTTTATCCAGCACTCGCTTACCAAAAGCTGGATCTAATATCGTTACTTTATTGGCAGTGATATTCGTCAATACCACAAAATGATTCAAGTCCCAATGTAAGATACAAGGCACTTTGAGTCCATAAAGCTCATGCAGTTCAAGTCTTAAAGGGCGGCAACTTAAATCCAGATTTTTGGCGATGTTAATCAGATGGGCAAGTGTTGCACCTTTTTGTGAAATGGCAAATCGCTGTCTTAGTGCAAATAAATCGGTATGATATCCATAAAACCCAGCAATCATGGCAATGCACGCCAACCCACATTCAGAGGCTTCGGTTTGTAGGATTAATGGGGTTCGTCTCACCCACCCTAGTGATAGACGATTAAGAGCCTGTTTATTCATATCAAGATATAGTCAAATAAATTCATTTTAGGACGAGGAAAACGAGTGAAGATAGTACAAGTAGTACAGCAAGCGAGTTTGACGACGTACTAAATTGAATTTAAAAGACTATAGCTTGCCTGTGATACTGTATAAAGGTTCTAGCACCCATTCATAGAGTTTGCGATGGTCTTGCATAATGTCCGCCTCAAGGGTCATGCCCGCCTTGAGAGGCAGGTTTTTGCCATAGGCGGCGATGTCTTGACGGTCAAGGCTTGCCTGTACGATATAGATGGGTTCATTGTTGGCTTGTGCCTCAAGTGAGACAATGCCGATACTCGACAAGTAATGGGCAGGGGTTGCACTTTGTGCTACCGAGGTAATATGAGCCTTGGCATGACCGAACTTCTGATACGGATAGGCTTGATAACGCAATAGCACCTTTGAGTCTTGGTTAATAAAGCCGATAGCACGGCTTGGCACATACAGATAAGCAATCAAAGCCTCATCTATGGGCAACAGACTGGTCAACGGCTTAGAAGTATCGACGTATTGCCCCACTTTGGCTAAGAGTTCTCCGACGATACCGTCCTGCGTGGCTTTAATAACGATGTGCTGGCGAGCTTTGTTTTGAATATTTTGTTCTGCATTGTCCGACAGCAGTCGATCAAACTGCGATAGCTGAGTCCGATGTTCTTGTTGCAAGCGAGCGATAGCATGGGTTTGTTCATTAATTTGTTGCACCAAAGAGAGGCGGTGACGTTCATGGCTTTCGATGGTTTCTAGCGTAGCAAGATAACTGCCCTGCTTGGCATTGACTGCTTCGTGAGACACCGCCCCAATACCTAAAATAGACTGATATTTCTCCAGTACTTCTTTATGCAGTTCGGCTTGTTTGTTTTGTATGGCTATCATGTTGTCAGTCTGGGCAAGCTCACTGTTTAGGCGTTGTAATTGTGCCTGCATACTTTTGATGGCGAATGTATGAGCTTGGGTGGTTTGAGACTTTTCGAGTGTGAGTGCAAGCCGTCTGCTCTCAAGCTCTGTATGAATGGCTTGCATACTATCGCCACTATCGCTATGATGTGTGGTGGATATGTGATACAGGACATCACCTGTTTTAACCACTTGCCCTGCATTGACCAGTACTTCGGTAACCGTGCCTTGTGCACTGCTGTGGATTTGCACCAGACCGCTCATAGGTGCTAGCTGACCTGATACCGTGCTACGTTTGGTATAACCACCAAAGAACACAAACAGCACAATCGCCATGCCTACCAGTACGGCACAGCTGGTCAATATGGTAAAGCTGACAGGGCGAATCGCTATCACACCACCCATCCATGAGTGTGTTTGAGCATCTAGGGCTTCTTGGCGAAATAGATTAGACATAAATAATCTTTAATAAGGTATTCTATGGTGTATTTTGACAAAATGATTTAGGTTAATACAACCCCCTAAACTGTTTTGCCGTCACGATATTTAAAGAATAAATTGGCAATCAGGTTACAAACAACAATCATAAAAATAATTAAAGCCCATGACTGCCATGCACTATCAAAACCAACATACACTCCTACCAAATGATAAACTACAAAAGCAAAAATTGTTGCTATAATATTAAAAGCCGTCTTTTTCATAAATTCACCAAAATTCACTATAAATTAAAAAATAGTTTATCTATCTGTTACTAATTTTTGAAAAATTAATAACAGATTAAATCAGCCAATCATGAGCAGTAAATCAATGTTTAATCTATAGCAGACTTTAATTAATCATCTAAGATTTTTAAAGAAGTATAGATAAGCAATAAATACAGCAATAAGACCTTGCCATATTACATAGTAAACATAAGATGGATAACTGGTGAACTGAGAGAGTTTGTTCACCAGCATTCCAATAACAAACCCCATAATCCCAATCATAATACCATAGTACAATCTATTGCTCACAGTCATCTCCTTTAAATTAAAACTTAATCTGCCATGTAGTTACCATTTTGGGTCTCGTGGTGGACGTAATTTTTATAGTTTTCACCCATTTGATTATAGTCAATATTCTCAATATAATAACCAGCATATGCTCCAGCGATACTACCTGCCATGCCACCCACAGGACCTCCCAATGTATTTCCTGCCAACCCACCCAAGCCCGATCCAAGGAGTTGAGGAAAACTAGGTTTATTATTAGTATCACCATAATTATTTCCAGACTTATCACCACCAGAGCCTGCATGAGAACTACCGCCTGATACCAAAATCAATTCATTAACATCTAAAACACGCATAAAAACTCCTTATTGAAAATAGATTTATAAAGTCTCATCTTTATAAATATGAAAATTAATGATGCTCATTGCAGTGCCAATTGCAATACCAAAAAATATTCGAAAACCCATGTTTTCAAATCCCAAACCAATTATATACGATATATGCAAAAATATTAAGGAGATAATTGAATACAATACTGCATACAAAACAACTTTCACACAATCACCTCCAAAATATCAAACTGAGCTAGGTTGTACACCATGCTACCAACCTTTTCTCTTTGTTCATCATCAAAGTTTTGTAAGATATCTGAAAGCTGAATACATCTGGTTTCTGAAATAATTCTAAGTAACCTCTTGCTAATATCATCAAGTACTATTTTAGAACCATTGCATATCACGTAACCATCATTAATGGTACTGAGATTTACAATATTTAGTTTAATGACACTTTTTTCAGGTAATCTATCATTACTTGGATTTCCAAACAATTGCATATTGAAGTTACTGTCTGTTCTATGATTTCCAAGAAAATCCTGCATAAATCTATCATAATTTTCATGATTACCAATCATATCAATAATTTCTTGTGCTGCAGAAATAATATTAGCTTTATCATCCATCCAATCGCTTAGGTTATATCTTAATGCTGTGATATTTGGCATTTCTTTGAGCAACCATTCTATGTAATCATAGCCTGTAGGAGCGAATGTACCTATCGCCAAATGAAAGGTTTCACAGCCCATAGGTACAGGATTGTGCCACCACCCACGAGGAATATACAAAATATCGCCAGCTTCTAATATTATATCCATATCAATTTTTTGTGGTTCGGGTACATCCACATCTTTTGATTGCTGCATATGCAAAGGCATAACAAAGTTAGGTGCAGAAAGTTTCCATCGCTTTTTGCCCATTAACTGCACGGCAAATACATCACGAGTGTCCCAATGGGTCTTGTACGACTGGTCTTTACCAAAGGCGAGATAGCCACTAACCACTGTCGATGCCCCAACGAATTGAGATACTTGCTTAGCCAAAGCGTCTACAAAAGGCTCATTGTTAATACGATTATAAACAATGGTTGCTCCTTGCTTTAAATGATGATAAATAACAGGCTTGACAAATCTATGGCGTAGCCTACCAATATCATCAAAACTCTCAACATAATCAGATATGGGTACAATTTCTCCTTTTCTTAATCTGAATAACTCATCTATCGGATTAGCTCTTTGATATAGCTCGTTAATTTGCTGCCATGAGATATTTAAGTCTTTTACACCACCTTTAAATACTTTAGGTTTTTTGTATAAAAAATCTTTTTTGAAATCATGAAAATTCATCCTAAAATCTAAATACACAGTAGTACTCCTAAAATACAGTAATATCAGAATTATTATAAAAAACTAACCAGTAAATGAAAATAACACTCAGCTTAATTCATTTATAAAAAAGCACAATGGAGTGCAAAAATAGACTCTTTGCAATAAAAGTAGTATATATCTCCAATATTACCAACCAATGACTTCCATTAATTCATTAAGTGATAATTCACGCATTTAAAATACTCCTTATTGCTCGATTATTTATGGTTTTTTCTTTCGAAAATTAATTAATACTACTAAAAACGAACTAAATAATGCTGGTAAATTTATCATGAGTAATGTATACAGCTTATTTTCCGAAAAAAATAATCTAAAGCCAACTGACCCCATCATAAAGTAAACAATAGCCATAAACCCAAAGAATACCAGAAAAAATGTCAACAAATATGATTTGATAAATAATTTCATTAACATCAGCTCTCCTAGAAATATATATTTACAATAGAACCAGCTCCTGCGGAAACCCCTTACTCAAACAGTGGCGGCAAGGTGCATAAACAAAGATAAAATACAAACGATTATGGGAATTGATATCGATAGTAACACATACATCAACCTTATTACAACAGTTTTGTTAGATTTTTTTATCAATATGATGAGCGTTGCTGTGCTGCATTATATCCACATGCGTGGTGCTTGTATTGGCTGACCTGACACGGTGCTTTGGCTCTATAGGTGAAGTTAGCAACTTTCATCAATTAACCATTGACAAGAGTGCAATTGTGGCGTACATTGAGTGTTAAGTTCAATATGCGGTATTTAAGTTTTGCTAGATGAAACTATACAGCCGATTGACGATTTACCCATTTTGCTCTGTTGAATAAACCAAGCATTTATTAAAAAGGAGTTTTTTATGAGCCAATCCACCAATCAAGACCTATTAAACCGCCGTATCAACGTCCTGCCAAGGGGTCTTGGTATTGCCTTTCCTATCTTTGCCGACACCGCCAAAAACAGCGAGATTTGGGACGTAGAAGGCAAGCGGTACATCGACTTCGTGGGCGGTATCTCGGTGCTCAACACAGGACACAGCCACCCTGACATCGTGGCGGCGGTCAAGGCACAGCTGGACAAGTTTTCGCACACGTCCGCCCAAATCGTCAATTACCAAAGCTATGTAACACTCTGCGAAAAACTGTGCGAGCTTGCTCCCATTACAGGCGACAAAAAAGCCTTTTTGCTCACCACAGGGGCAGAAACGGTCGAAAACGCCATCAAAATCGCTCGTGCCAAGACAAGACGTGCTGGCGTGATAGCCTTTCAAGGCGGTTGGCATGGGCGTACGCTTTTGGCAATGGGGCTAACTGGCAAGGTCTTACCCTACAAAAAAGACTTCGGTCCTATGCCTGCGTCCATCTTTCATGCCCCTTTTCCCTGTGTGGAGAACGGTGTCAGCGAAGACGATGCCATCAAAGCTCTACAGATGATATTCAAATGCGACATTGACCCCAGTGAAGTCGCCGCCATGATTGTCGAGCCTATACAGGGCGAAGGCGGCTTTCATCAGCTGACCCCTAGCTTTGCCAAGGTGCTGCGTCAAGTGTGTGATGAGCATGGCATTGTTCTCATTTTTGATGAAGTGCAATGCGGATTTGGGCGGACGGGGACGCTGTTTGCCACGGAGCAATTGGGCGTGTCGCCTGACATTATTACCCTTGCAAAATCCTTAGCTGGGGGTTTTCCCATCTCGGCAGTGGTTGGCAAAGCGGACATCATGGACGCACCCCAAACAGGTGGACTAGGCGGTACTTATGGCGGCTCACCGCTTGGCACAGTGGCAGCACTTGAAGTGCTAAACATCATGCAGCGTGAGAATTTGTTGGCTCGTAGCATACACATTGGCGATAAGATGGCGAAGTTTTTGAATGACTTGCACAGCCCATACATCAGCCACGTCCGCCACAAGGGGGCAATGCTTGCCTTTGATATTGTCAATACCGATGGCAAGCCTGACGTGGACAAAACCAACGCCCTAAAAGCCCATGCCCTAAGCCGTGGCTTATTACTGGCTTCGTGCGGCATGTATTTTAATACCATTCGTGTGATGATGCCACTCACCATCGAAGAGACGGTATTGGACGAAGGCTTGAGTATTATCGGAGCGTTTTTTGGCGATTAAAATTGGCTATGCTTGATAGCTATAGTCGATTAAAATAAAAATGAGACAAGGCGACAACCCACCGTGTACAAGTAGTACATTAGGGTGCTGACAACCTAAGTATCATTGCAATTTTAATTGACTATTATTTGATAAAAATGGAGTTTTATCATGACAACACACAACGAATTCAAAAAATCCCTAAGCACGCTGGACTTGGTCGCCCTTGCCTTTGGGGCGATGATTGGCTGGGGCTGGGTGGTACTGGCAGGGGGCTGGGTGGCTGGGGCTGGCGTACTTGGGGCGGTGCTGGCATTTTTGATTGGCGGTGTCGCCATCTTGCTGATTGGGCTGGCGTATAGCGAGCTGGCGGCATGTATGCCGATTACAGGAGGCGAGCATACTTATACACACCGTGCCTTTGGGGTGCATATGTCATTCATTTGCTCGTGGAGTATTTTGTTCGGTTATCTGTCGGTGGTGGCGTTCGAAGCGGTGGCATTACCCACGGTGGTCGAGTACCTTATCCCCAATTACAACCAAGGCTACATGTACACCATCGCAGGCTGGGACGTGTATGCCACATGGGTAGCGGTAGGTATGATAGGCTCGCTCATCGTAACTTATCTGAATGTGCGTGGCATGCAAGTGGCGGCATGGTTTCAAAAATTGGCGGTATTTGGCATTTTAATCACAGGAATCATGCTCTTTATTGGGGCGTTATTGTTCAATCCCAATGCCACCCTTGGCAACTTAGCCGTACCCAATTTTGTCGGTGGCATGGCAGGGGTGATGACGGTGATTATCATGGTGCCGTTTATGTTTGTGGGCTTTGATGTCATTCCCCAAGCCGCCGAAGAGATTGACCTGTCTCGCCCAAGGATTGGTATGTTTTTGGTCGTGTCGCTTGTCATGGCAATCTTGTGGTACATGGGTATTGCGTGGAGCGTGGGGCATACTTTAAGTACCGAGCAAGCCGCCAACTCATCGCTTGCCACAGCGGACGCAATGAGCAATGCGTGGAATGGCAAATGGGCAGGTATGCTGCTCGTGCTGGGCGGAGTGCTGGGGATTTTGTCCAGTTGGAATGCGTTTTTGATTGGTGGCAGTCGTCTTATGTACGCCATGGCAAAGGCACACATGCTGCCCAATACCTTGGCAAAACTACACCCAAAATACGGCACGCCTTTTATGGCGATTATCTTAATCGGTGGGCTTGCGACATTTGCCCCCTTGTTTGGACGCAAGGCGTTGGTGTGGATAGTGGACGCAGGCGGTGTGGGTATCGTGGTGGCATATACTTGTGTGGCAGCAGCGTTCTTATACCTGCGGTTTAAAGAGCCTGATATGGTGCGTCCATTTCGTGTGCCATGCGGCAAGGCGGTTGGGGTGGTTACGGTGCTGGTGAGCCTTGGCATGTTGTATCTGTATTTGCCCGGTTCGCCTGCCGCACTCACCCCTGTAGAATGGCTTATCTTTGGCATATGGAGCGTGCTGGGCGTGGTGCTGTATGCCTATAGCACACTCAAAAATCCCAATAAAAGCAAGGACTTCATGGACGCCGAAATCCGTGCCATCAAAGAAGCCAATCAAGTCTGGCTACGAGAAAACGGTATGCCAAGTTTGGCGATTGATAGGCAGGCGAGCAAGCTAAGCAGTAAGCTAAATAAAGACCGCTGATGATACGCTTATCCAAAAAAAATCACCATGCCGCCAAGCGTGGTGATTTTGGTTAAAGGTTTTACCCATCACCCACCCCCAATCTGTACTGCCAACCGCTGCAATTTATCACAAATAAAGTCCACAAAATCCGCCTGCTGCCAAGTGCTCGCAGGTACGCTGGCGTTGATGGCGTGGGTGTGGCGTTTTGCCAAGGGGTTGTACACCGCCACTGCTACTGCCATGATGTCTGGTGAAAATTCCCCATTGGATATGCTGTAGCCCTGTGCATGGTAGCTTGTGGCGTGCTGCTCAAGTAGCGTGCGTGCCTGCTGTAGATTGATGTTGGGCTGATGGCTTGCCAAGTCTTGTAACAAAGCCTGTCTATGCTTGTCATCACTCACCGCAAATAACGCTCGCCCCACCGATGTGGTCGCAATAGGCAGCCGTGAACCCACCGACAGCTGCACGGTGAGCTTAGCAGGGCTACGCACGCTCTCGACATACACCATCTCGCCCATAGACTCGGTGGCAAGGCTCACCGAGACTTGATACATCTTGGCAAAGTCCTGCATAAGCGGCTTGGCACGCACCGCCAAACTGTGATGGGTGTCGGCGTGTTGCCCCAACAGTAGACTTGCCACGCCAAGCCTATACCTGTCGCCCACCATGGACAAAAACCCTGTCTGCATAAGGGTATAAATCAACCGAGAAACGGTAGCCTTGGGCAGTCCGCTCGCTTGACAAATCTCTTGATGGCTAAGCCCTGACACGTCATCGCCCACCGCCGACAGCACCAGCAAGCCCCTTGCCAAGGCGGTGATAAATTTGCGGTCATCACTCTGTTCGGCTGCGTGAATTGTGCGTAAAACATGATTTGGCACTTTACATTCCTTGCAAAATTTGTTTAAATAGGTTTTGTATTACAAAACTTGAATTTCATCTATCGGAACTGATTAACTGGCATTGTACCGCATTCGCCCACAAATCACAACCGCCGTCCCATTCACCGCACTCATTCGTTATCATGATGAAAGGGATTGATGTGAAAAAAGTTAAGAAACGGTAAACGAATACAAGCAGTACAAGTGATAGTTACAAGTAAGCTCAATTCTCACCATACAAGGATAAGTTTTATGGCAAATGCTCAAATCCCCCTACAAGACCCAAGCCTGCTCAAAACCGCCTGCTATATTGATGGACAATGGCATACCACAGACAGCACCATCAGCGTTAGCAATCCAGCCACAGGCGAGACGCTTGCAGACGTGCCGAATATGGGGCAAGAACACGCCCAAGCCGCCGTGCAAGCCGCCCACCACGCCCAAGCCGCATGGGCAGCCAAAACCGCCAAGGAACGCAGTGGTATCTTGCGTAAATGGTACGAGCTGATGATGGCTCACCAAGAAGATTTGGCGACCATACTCACCCTTGAGCAGGGCAAGCCGCTTAGTGAGGCACGTGGCGAGATTGCTTATGCCGCTGCCTATTTTGAATGGTATGCCGAAGAAGCCAAGCGTATCTATGGCGACATCATTCCATCATTTGCCGCAGATAAGCGTGTGCTGGTTGCCAAGCAGCCCATTGGCGTGTGTGCCGCCATCACACCGTGGAATTTCCCGAGTGCGATGATAACACGCAAAGCCGCACCAGCCCTAGCAGCAGGGTGTGCATTTGTGGTGCGTCCTGCTTCACAGACACCGCTGTCCGCTCTAGCTTTGGCAGAATTAGCAGAACGTGCAGGCGTGCCAAAGGGTGTGTTTAACGTCATCACAGGCTCATCGACCGCCATCGGCAAGGTGCTGACAGGCGACGAGCGTGTCAAAAAATTCAGTTTCACAGGCTCAACCGAAGTGGGACGCACACTCATCGCCCAATGTGCCAGCACCGTCAAAAAAGTCTCTATGGAGCTGGGCGGCAATGCACCTTTTATCGTGTATGACGATGCCAATCTTGATGAAGCGGTGGCAGGGGCGATTATCAGCAAATACCGCAACGCAGGGCAGACTTGTGTGTGTGCCAATCGCCTGTATGTACAAAGCGGCGTGTATGACGAATTTGTCAAAAAATTCGCCACTGCGGTCGCCGCCCTACAAGTCGGCAATGGCATGAAAGATGGCACAACCATCGGTCCTGTCATCGACCACAACGCCATCACCAAGGTACAAACGCACTTAACAGACGCTCTTGCTAAGGGTGCGAGCATTGTAACAGGGGGCAAGCCACATGCGGCAGGCGAGCTGTTTTTTGAGCCGACCATCGTCAAGGACGTAACCCAAGACATGCTGGTGGCACGTGAAGAGACCTTTGGACCGCTTGCACCGATTTTTAAATTTGAGACCGAAGCCGAAGTGATACGCTGGGCGAATGATACCGAGTTTGGCTTGGCGGCGTATTTTTATAGCCGTGATATTGGGCGTATCGTCCGCACGTCCGAGCAGCTAGAATACGGCATGGTGGCGATCAATACAGGTATCTTATCCAACGAAGCCGCCCCCTTTGGTGGTGTCAAGCAATCGGGGCTGGGGCGTGAAGGCTCAAAATACGGCATTGAAGATTATCTTGAGATAAAATATGTGTTGCTGGCTGGAGTATAGCCATCGCACCTATCATTCAAAAGCAACAGAAATTTGTTTTTGATAAAAAATCAAGCAACCCCAACATCAAGCAACCCCAAAATCAAGCAACCTAAGCCATGCCGTAGCGTGTGGCGTAAGCCCACGTTTATTGGTGGCGGAACAAAGCACCCTGCTAACTGGGGTGTAACCATCACACCCATTATTTAACAAAAAAGGCAATATTAGTTATCGCCTTTTTTGTCATCTCACTTATCACTCACCACTGACGGCAGCGGCGTATCAATAAACACGCTCACATCTTCGCTGTTGTATAGCTTGGCAGCCATTTGACGTACTTGGTCGGTGGTGATGGTCTCTACCATCGTTTGCATATCACTTAGGTAACGTGGGTCGTGATAATGCTTATCGCTTAGCATAAGTCTATTAAGCCATGTGTCTGCACTCTCAAGGCGGCTGGTTTCTTGTTTGGCAAATTGGGCTTTCATATTCGCCACATCACGCTCACTGATATTCTGTGGCAAAGTCTGCAACACCTGCTTAGCGGTCTCGATAAGCTCCGCTGACTTATTAGGGCTGGTGGTGAATTTTAGATGGCTCTCAACTTGATTGGTATCAGGATTCAGCATACTGTCAAACTGCACACGATACACGCCCAATTTCTCATCTCGCAGGGTGAGTTTTAGCTTGTCATTGGCTATATATTTTAGGGCGGCGATGAGCATGGCGTCTTGACCACGCCATTCGTGAGCGGTGTTTGACCACAATTGTACATCGTCTTTTGGCTCAATATTACTGGCAAAACGCACCGTCCGCACGGCTTTGGTAGTGGTGGGCTTAGGGTGAGTAAATTCCCCCACACCATCACCATGCCTATCAATACTCGCCAACATGGTAAGCATGGATTTCATCTGACTTTCATCAATATCACTTAGCAGATAATAAGTCGTCCGCCCTTGGCTCATCTTGTGCCACTCGGCATGTAGGTCTGCCACTGTCAAGGCTTGCAGTTCATCAGCACTTGGCATAGCAGGGATTGGCATAGCACCATCTTCACCATTGGCTCGCAGTTTGGCTAGGGCGTGTTGGCGTTGCTTGGCGTGGCTGGTATCTCGTTGATGTAGTTCATTCATCATGGCTTGTTTGACTTCGGACAAGCCATGTTTAATCGCCGTCCGCCCTAGCATGGCTTGATATAGCGTAAATAACTGCTGGGTGCTGTCCGCCTTGCTACTGCCTGCAAAAATAAGCTCGCTGGGCGTTTGCTTAACAGATAGATTGATGGCATTGTCTTTTTTATAAGCGGTCAATTGAGCCATCTCAAAATCCAGCGGTGCATTTTGATTGATAAGCTGGGTGGCAATTTGTGATTGCCATACGTTTAGCTCATTTGCCTGCACGCCTGCCCCATTCACCGCTCGCAGATAGGTTCTGTCGCCTGCCACTTTGTGTTTAAGCCACAGCACCCTATCGCCATTGGACAGCTGATATTCATACACTTGCTCTTGTGGATAATACCGCTCATCGGTGATACTGCCTGTACTGGCGATTGGTACTAATGTCATCGGCTCTAGCACTGGCGGCGTGTATGGCGGTGTTGGCGTGCTATTTTGGGCGTATGCCTGCTGGGTCAATACGTCTTGTTCGCTGATAGGCTCAATCACGGTATCATAAGGCGGCTGATATTGCACGATACGGTCTGTCGCCCCAAGCCAAGTCTCCACTCGTCTTTGCACGTCCTGCACCGTCAGCGTATCCAAGATGGGCTGTGTGAGTTTAGCAATCTCAGGCTGGGGCAGATAAGGCTTATCCACAAGCCTTGTCGTTGCCATCGCTTGCACCCACCCTGCAAAATCTCTGTCGCTGTCATGGGCTGCGGCACGGTCTAACTGTGCTTGCAAATCCGCCTTGTAGGACGCAAACTCCGCTTCGGTAATGGGATAGTGTTTTAGCCGCTCAATCTGCTCAAGCACCGCCTGCATCCCTGCCCTATGTCCGTCCTTATCCACGCCAGCGAATACGCCCAATGCTGATGTGTGCTTACCAATATCCGACTTACGCACGACAACGCTATTGACCCCAGTGGGCAAGCCGTCTTTGTTGGCATTTTCGTTTTGTAGTCGCTTGGTGATGAATGTCAAGGCAAAGCGGTCAATCAAGCGTTCACGGCGTGCCTTGTCATCATCGCCACGGCTGGCACGCTCATCAAAGCGGACGATATACGCCACTTGGCTCACACCGCTTTGGCTGTCTTGCAATTTGGCAATACGCAGGGCATCGGACAATGTTGGCTCGGTATAATCTCGCACAGGCAACGCCCCTTGTGCCGCTGTCCCAAAATGCCTTGCAATGCTATCGCTGGCAGCCTGCACATTCACATCACCGACAATGACCAAATTCATGTTATTAGGCAGATACCATGTGGTATAAAAGTCTTGCAGTTCGTCCACTGGCATGGTGTTGATACTGTTCGCTGTACCGATGACAGGACTTCTGATATAACGGCTGTCCGCACGCACCACCGCCTTACGCTGTTCGTCCATGCGTGCTGATACGCCTTGTCCGCCACGCCATTCTTCCAAAACAACCTGTCTTTCATTGTCCAAATCCGCCTTGTCAAGACGAGCATAAAACATCATCTGTACCAAGACAGCCAGTGTCTCATCGAGCGTCTTGCCAGCAGGTGGGGTCAGCATATAAGTGGTGCTGTCTGCGGTGGTTACGGCATTATAGTGCCTTGCTCGCACCCAACCTGTGTCATGCAGATGGTTCATCACGCCATTGGGATACTCATCACTGGCTCGAAATACCAAATGCTCCACCATATGAGCCACGCCATTTTGATGGTTCTCTTCATCTACCGCCCCTGCGTCGACACGCAGACGAATCTCCAGCCTACCCACTTCATCATGCAGCGGCACGATGGTATAGTCCAGCCCATTATCCAGCCGTCCTGATATAGGCTCGCTCACTTCGGCGGTGGCAATGCCATACATCATGCCAATGACTGCTAGTGTTATGCTTGCGAATTTTTTCATGTTATTTTGACCCATGATTTTACCAAGGGTGATTGATGGTTCTTTTGTAGAATGCACCAAATAACCTTTGTCATCACCAGTCATAACTCACCCCCAGCCACAAGTTGCGTCCTAGCTGATAGCTTTGTCCTGTATTGCTTGATGAGCCTGTCGGACTGCCAACGGCGATGGTTTTATTCAAGATATTATTAATATCGGCGGTGAGCGTCAAGCTATGGTCATTGGCAAACGTCTTGGTATAAGCCACTCGCCAATCCCATGTAAAGCCGTTGGCATTGTCTTCGTCTGTGTACAGATACGCCTGCCCTGTATAATCGCCGCACCCTGCTACCGTGCTATCACAGGTGATGGTGGTACGTCTTAGACTGCGGTAGCCGTCTTTGTAACCAAATCTTTGACTCCAGTTGATACCATAGTCCGCAAAGTTGGTATTGATACTAAGGTACGCCTGCCAAGGACTGTTAAAATCCAACAACGGCACAGCGTCCGCAGAAATCAGCTCACCACGATACACAGCGTATTCTATACCGTCGCTTTCGATGGCGGTGTCTTCATAATAGCTGTTGTTGCTTTGGCTTTTTGAATAAGACGCACCCAACTCCCAGCCAATGCTGGCAGCCCCTATCTCAAAGGGCGAGATGGATTTCACCGACAGAGTGAAGTTTTGGTTTTTGCTGTGTCCGTCATTGGTGAGAATTCTAAAGCGACTGCCATCAACATCGGTCATGGTCGCACGAGTAAAAGCATCCTTGTGGTCTCTACCCACCCATTTGGCTGTCCATAGGCTGTTGCCAAGTGTTTTGGCAATGCCAACATTCAGCTCATCACTATAAGGGGTGTCAAGGCTGGATACGTCATAGGAATTGCTGGCACTGCCTGTGGTGGTGCGTGTGGTCGCCCAGTCGGTCAATACGCCGCCGCTTAGCCTGCGTGTTTGCGTGATGGCAGTGCCAATCTCGTTGCGAAGCTTGTAAGCAAGCATAGAGCCACCATAGTAACGATTTGCCCCACCAAACAGACGCAGCGACTTATCGCCAAACACATCATAAGTGAATGATAGCCGTGGCGACACATCGATATTGCCCAAATACTGACTGTAGTCGCTACGCAGACCTGCCACGAGATTGAGCCTGCCCCATGTCATGCTGTCTTCGATATAGGCAGCAAAGCTATTGTCCTGTGCACTCACACTGCGAGCAGGGTACAGCATTCTAGTAGTAGCGTACTGCTCACCTGCGATACACTCTGTGCAGTCGGTGATGTTGGCGGCATTAGCCGTGCTGTACACCGAATAAGTATATACATCGGACAAACGTTCATAGCTGGCACTGGCTCTATCAAACTGCCAGCCTGTCTTGATGTCATGCGTGATAGATGAACCCACCAACGGCACAAAATCATAATCTTCCTTGAGTGTATAAGTCTCTTTAGCGGTCTCAAACTCACCATAGCCGCCCCATCTGGCAAAAGTACACACGCCACTGCTGCTGCGAGTACTACACCAGTCCAAACTGGACGTGCTGCGGTAGTTGTGATAGCTATCACCATCGTGTTTGATTTCGTTGCCTGTTTTTTGGTAGCCTGCATAGCTCGTTACTTCGCCCCAGTCGGCTTTGTGTAGCCATTCCAAATTGGCACGATAACCACCACCTGTATTGGTAAAATAGCCGTTTTTTATGCCTTGTTTGGGGTAAAGTGATGCGTGCGGCGAATACATCAGTGTCGCCTTTAGGCTGTCCGTATCGCTCAAGGCATGACTGCCCTTTAACAAAAAAGTCTCGCTAAGACGGCTTTGCTCCTGCCACTCTTGCAGCTGTGTGTCATAATACGGCATGTCGGATTCACTGCGGTTATACGACACCATCACCGCTGTCTTGTCGCTGATGGGCTGATTGAGCGACACGCTGTATTGGTTTTTGGTGAACTGGGGCTGGTACGAGATACGAGACGCTTGGTAAAATTCTTCCGCATCGTCTTCTTTGATATGATAACTCGCCCATGCGTCTCGTGTGGTGCGATAGGACACTCGCCCACTGGCACGCAACGTATTTGGGTCTTTGAGATTGGCATTGACAAGCCCACCTGTCAGCTTGCCATACTGGGCGGAGATGTTGGCGTCAAACACTTCTATGTCTTTGATAAGCGAGCTGTCCACCCAAAACGACTGCGTACCACCAGCAGGCAAATCCGTGGGCGAATAGCCATCAGGGCTATTGGCACTTAACTGCCCATTGTTCGCCGCTGGATTGATGTTGTCGTTGTTGGACAAGCCATCGATGGTGAAGTTGTTGTCATAAAACTTCGCCCCATGAATGGATACTTCGTTAGGGGCAATCTCGCCTGCGGTATTTGAGCTGTCGGCACGGTTAGCAAAACGCACGTTGGGATTGGTCTTTAATAGGTCGGTTAAGTTGGTATTGGTGCTGGGCAATTCGGCAATTTTGCTGGCGGTCAAAGCCTGCGTACCCATCTGCTGACTAAAGGGGCTTTTGACATGAATTACCCAAGTCTCAAGCCTTGTTTCTGGGGTATCATTCGTTTCATCTACCCCCTGCACAGTATCAGCATATGCCGCATTCATCAAAATACTGACCGAAACAGCCATCAAAGTCTTTTTCATCACACACACTCACTCACAACAAAAACCACAACAATGATTACCATCAATTCATCATTGTTTATAAATTGGGCGTGTCTGTTTACAGCATCTTTTTATTGCATTTTGTCATTACGTCTTGTCATTGCGTTTTTTAGCCAAAAACCAAAAACGAGAGCAATGTGAGTTTTATGGTTGATTAAAATAAAACTGATACACACCCATTTGTGATTGTTCGTAGATACAAGGGTGTGGCGTTAGCCCACCAATAAATAGACGTGGGTTCAGATACACTACCTGTATCATTGCAATTTTAATCGACTATACAAGAACAATCCATTAAGCAATGCTTTTTGTACTCACAAGGGTTTTGACACAAAAAAGTCAGACACACCCCCAAGCAAGGCGTGTATTATAGTCAATTAAAATAAGAATAATAATGATTTTTATTTATGTTTGAAATAACAAAATAGAATGAATGGTTAAATGTGGTTGGTTGGAATCAATTTTCTTGACACTGGCTGTAGAACACAGGTACAATGTACACTTACAAAATATATCCA
>JAUNUB010000171.1 GCA_030538375.1 Moraxella sp.
GTCGGCTTGTCTTATTTTTATTTTAATCGACTATAGTAATACACAAGGGATAAAGTAATGATATTGGCACTGGCAGCGATGGCGATTGGCATTGTACTTTTGATGTACAGTGCGGATTTTTTTATTGATGGAGCGTCTGCCATTGCCTTAAAATTTGGCATGCCGAAATTTTTGATAGGTATGCTGGTGATTGGCGTTGGCACATCAGCTCCTGAGATTGTGGTGTCGGTGCTGTCTGCCTTGCAAGGGGCGTCTAGCTTGGCACTGGGCAATGCTTATGGCTCAAATATCATCAACATCACCCTTGTCATGGGGGCAACGGCACTGGTTAGCCCTTTGTTTATCCAAAAATCTTTGGTACGCACGGATTTTTTGATATTGCTGGGTGTTACAGCATTGGCGATAGGGTTGCTGTTTGATGGTATGCTAAGTCGTGGTGATGGCGTGGTGTTGCTTACGGCGTTGGTGGTGTTTTTGGTGGGGCAGATTTGGCTGGCTCGCCGTGGCAAGGTGGACAAGGACAAACTAGAAGCTGATGTCGCCCACGCCCCTACCAAAATGGGCAAATCCATCGCTAAGCTCATAGGTGGTCTTGTGGTGTTGGTGCTAAGCTCTCGCCTTGTGGTGTGGGGTGCGGTGGAGCTGGCAACCATTGCTGGTTTGTCGGAGTTGGTGATTGGGCTGACCATCGTAGCGGTGGGAACGAGCCTGCCAGAGCTGATGTCGTCCATCATTGCCGCACGCAAAGGCGAAGATGAGATGGCACTTGGCAACGTGATTGGCTCGAACATCTTTAATACACTGGCGGTGGTGGGTATTGCCACACTCATTGCCCCCATGTCGGTGGCAAATGAAATTATACGCCGTGATATGCCTGTGATGGCAGGGGTTACGCTGCTTTTATTCATCATGTGTGTGATAGCGATACTCGGCACACAAAAGCTGGGGCGTGTGTTGGGGGCGATACTATTGACGGTCTTTGTGGTGTATACAGGGTGGCTATTCATGGGCTAAAAAGTCGTGGGCTAAAAAGCGTGCGAGCTGTGCATTCATCGATTGTCTGATGATGGCAAAATGCGGCTCGATGTATTGTGTGCCATGGGTCTGGGCGGATACGATTAAGCCTTCACCGCTGACAAATAGCAAGTCTGCCAAAGTGCAGGCTTGTTTTTGATTGAGTAGGTCGGATTGTTGAAAGCGGTACAATAAAATCTGATGTACGGCTTGCTTATGTGCCTTGGCTTGCTGGTGCAGTGAGTTGGCGTGGTCGGCATATTCGGCACAAGCATTGATGAACAGACAACCAAAAAAATCAGCCGAATGTATCCAATGTGCCAAAAAGGCAAGATAGCCTTCGATGGTTTGGGTGTTATCAAAGCCGTCCAAAGTTGTCTGTAGCTGGCTGATAAAATCTTGATGGCGATATGCCAAAACCGCTGCGATTAACTCGTCCTTGCTCGCAAAATAACGGTACAACGTGCGTTTGGTAATGCCTGCGTGCTTGGCAAGCAGCTCCACCCCACACGCATGAAAACCCTGCCGATAAAATAGCTGGTAGCAAGCCTGTACAATCTGTTGTTGTTTGTCTGTTTTCATGGCTCACCGATATTGAAGTGTTGCAAAAATATACCGCTTAGTATACCATACCTTAAGTATACCGATTGGTATAGTCTTTTAAATTCAATTTAGTACGTCGTCAAACTCGCTCGTAAGTACTACTTGTACTATCTTCGCTCGTTTTCCTCGTCCTAAAATGAATTTATTTGACTATGCTTTTATGATAACTGACGATGGGGTGGGCATGAGTATTAAGATGAGCATTTGGCAAAAATGGCGACAGGCGATAGACCCGATACCGCAGTGTCTGCCGTTTAAGAGTATTGTGTTGGCTGGGGTGGGCGGATTTTTGGCGACGGCGGTATTTGCCAGTATGGGCGATATGACACAGACCGCACTTGTGCTGGGGTCGTTTGGGGCGAGTTGTTTTTTGGTGTTCTCATACCCTGCCAGTCCGTTTTCGCAGCCACGCAATGTGGTTGGTGGGCATTTTGTGGCGACGTTGACAGGGCTTGTGCTGATGTCGCTGTTTGGGGTGCATTGGTGGAGCATGGCGATGGGAGTGGGGATTGCCACCATGCTGATGTTGCTGCTGCGTGTGCCACACCCACCAGCTGGGTCAAATCCGCTGATTGTGATGTTGGGTGCAGTGAGCTGGGAGTTTTTGTTTACACCGACGTTGTTTGGCTCGTTGATATTAGTCGCCGTGGCACTGGTGTATAACAATCAAGGCGTGGATAATGGCAAGGATAGGCGTTATCCGCTGTATTGGTGATGGATTTGCGTACTATAGTCAATTAAAATTGCAATGATACAGCGTTGCCAGCTCCCTTATGTACTAC
>JAUNUB010000172.1 GCA_030538375.1 Moraxella sp.
CTATGTCTAACCAAGTCGTCCAGCTTATCTAACTTTGTGTCCAACTTTGTCCGACTTCTTGATAATGGCATACGCCAAACTTATTCCACTTGTCCCACATCTCTTACCGCACCTTTGTCGGCACTGGTGGCAAGGGCGGCATAGGCACGCAAGGCAACCGACACATGGCGTTCTCGATTGACTGGTTTCCATGCGGTTTTGCCTTTGGCGTTCATATTGCTGCGACGTGCGGCAAGTTCTTCATCGCTTATCATGATATTGATGGTGCGATTTGGAATGTCGATATGAATGGTATCAAACTCTTCTACCAGCCCAATCGCTCCACCTTCTGCCGCTTCTGGGCTGGTGTGTCCGATGGACAAACCTGACGTACCACCGCTAAATCTGCCATCGGTTAATAATGCACATGCTTTGCCAAGACCTTTGGACTTTAGATAAGACGTGGGGTAGAGCATTTCTTGCATACCGGGGCCGCCTTTTGGGCCTTCGTAGCGAATGATGACGATATCACCTGCCACGATTTGGTCTGCTAGGATAGCTGCCACTGCACTGTCTTGGCTCTCAAACACACGTGCCCGCCCTGTGAATACCAAAATACTGTCGTCCACGCCTGCCGTCTTGACCACACAGCCACGCTCGGCGATGTTGCCAAATAATACCGCCAATCCACCGTCTTGTGAATAGGCGTGCTCTTTGCTGCGGATACAGCCAGATTCACGGTTTAGGTCAAGATTTGACCATTCACGAGCTTGGCTAAAGGCTTGTGTGGTGCGTACACCCCCCGGAGCGGCGATGTATAAATTGCGTGCGTCGACATTATTAGGGTTCATCACGTCCCATTTGGCAAGTGCGTCTTTCATGGTGGGACTATGAACGGTTGGCACGTTGGTTTGTAACAGCCCTGCACGGTCAAGCTCCGCCAAGATAGCCATCACACCGCCAGCACGGTGTACGTCTTCCATGTGGTATTTTTGGGTGGCAGGGGCGACTTTGGACAGGCATGGCACGCCACGACTTAGGCGGTCGATGTCTGCCATTTTGAAGTCTACTTGGGCTTCATGAGCGGCTGCCAATAGGTGCAAGATGGTGTTGGTCGAGCCGCCCATGGCAATATCAAGGCTCATGGCATTTTCAAAAGCTGCTTTGGTGGCGATATTGCGTGGCAGGGTACTGGTATCGTCTTGTTCATAGCAGCGGCGAGCCAGTGCTACGATGGTACGACCTGCTTCTAAGAACAGCTGTTCTCTTTTGGCATGGGTGGCAAGCAGTGAGCCATTACCGGGTAAGGATAAGCCTAGGGCTTCGGTCAAGCAGTTCATCGAATTGGCGGTAAACATACCAGAGCATGAGCCACAAGTCGGACAGGCGGAACGCTCCACGTTTGCCACGTCTTCATCGCTGATTAAATCGTCCGCTGCGTCAATCATCGCATCAACAAGGTCAAGTTTGCGAATTTTATCGCCTGCGTCATTGACCACGGTTTCGTGCGTGCTGTGTCCATCATGCAGCGTGGTTGCCAGCACCTTGCCAGCTTCCATTGGACCGCCAGAGACGAATATCGTAGGGATATTCAAACGAAGGGCTGCCATCAGCATACCGGGGGTGATTTTGTCGCAGTTAGAGATACACACCAAGGCATCGGCACAGTGGGCATTCACCATGTATTCGACACTGTCGGCGATTAAATCACGGCTTGGCAAGCTATAGAGCATACCGCTATGCCCCATGGCAATACCATCATCAACGGCAATGGTGTTAAACTCTTTGGCAACGCCGCCAGCACGCTCAATCTCACGAGCCACCAGCTGCCCCATATCCTTGAGATGTACATGCCCCGGCACAAACTGGGTGAATGAATTGGCGATGGCGATGATGGGCTTGTCAAAATCGCTATCGGTCATGCCAGTGGCACGCCACAATGCTCTTGCTCCTGCCATATTGCGACCCGAAGTGGAAGTTTTTGAGCGGTATTGCATGGTAAATTTCCTATGGTTGTGTGGCTACCCAAAAAAATAAGGTGGCTGATAATAAATGACCGATAATAAAGTGGCTGATAAACAGTGATTGGTTGATGAAAATTGCAATGATACTTACGTTACTAATACTCTTGTGCTGCCCTTATGCACTAGCAGTATACACACAGTAAATATTATCGCCTTGTCTAATCTTTTCTTTGTTTTGACCAACTATAATAAACTGATGAGTAAATAGGGCGTGCCGAGCTTGCATTATGTAAAACCTTGCAAAGTAAACAATGTCAAAATTTTCCTTAGCTTAAAACCAAAACTTTTTGCTTTTGGTTGGGGTTTGCCTACAATTCATTGCGTGTTTTACATGTATTTGGGTGGGTTTGATTTGGGGTAGCCTTAGTGTTCATAAGTGTTC
>JAUNUB010000037.1 GCA_030538375.1 Moraxella sp.
TTTGACTTTATAGATGCTTAACTTACTGTTATACTTCATGTTTTTAGTCTAGCATAGGTTGGGTTGCTAGTCTAGAGCCTATTTTTTACTTACCACCTTATAGTCCACAGTTAAACATCATTGAGCGATTATGGAAAGAGGTTAAAGCAGGTTGACTAAGACCTTGCGATTACTTCAACTTTGATTCTTTGCGTTATGCAGTAAATCGAGTGTTTGCCAATGTGGGTAAGTGTTTGTGTTTGAATTTTGGTGAATTTAATATTTGATTATTTAATTTTGTTGAGATGTTTATCTTTGAGTGCATTGCGATTGGATAATGAATTTTGTTAGGTTGTACTATTAAAAACAAAACCACAACAAAAAACCTTAGCTCCGTAAAAATACAGAACTAAGGTTTTAGCCAGCACTTCCTTTAACTTAAATCCCAGCTTATCGATAAACCAAATAGTTTATTAAAGATGCAGAGTAAGTCTAACGACAGCTAAGTTACTATCAAAGTGCCGATGGAAAAAGTACTTATGGGCGATCAACAAGCTCAACATAAGCCATTGGTGCGTTGTCTCCATCACGAAAACCACACTTGATGATACGTAGATAACCACCAGCACGAGTTTTGTAACGAGGACCTAATACAGTAAATAGTTTACCCACTGTATCTTTGCTGCGTGTGCGATTAAAAGCCAAACGGCGATTCGCAACACTATCTTCTTTCGCCAAAGTAATGAGAGGTTCTGCCACACGGCGAAGCTCTTTTGCTTTTGGCAGGGTTGTTTTAATCAGCTCATGCTCAAACAATGAATTCGTCATGTTTTGAAACATAGCCTTACGATGACTGCTGGTACGACCCAGCTTTACACCACTATTACGATGTCGCATGGTAAGTCCTTAAAAATGTTAGCGGCTACGGTAAGAATAACGGTCATCAACACGCAAGTCACTTGGTGGCCAGTTATCCAAGTTCATACCCAACTGCAGGTCTTTGGAAGCCAGCACGTCTTTGATTTCAGTCAATGACTTTTTACCTAAATTTGGTGTCTTTAACAACTCTGTTTCAGAGCGTTGCACCAAATCACCGATATAATAAATATTTTCAGCTTTTAAGCAGTTTGCTGAACGAACCGTTAGTTCCAAATCGTCCACTGGGCGTAGCAGCACAGGGTCAATCTCTTCTTTTACCTTGATAGGCTCAGGAGTTTCTTCAGCTTCTAGATCAACAAAAATAGCGATCTGCTGTTGTAGAATTGTGGCTGCCTTACGAATTGCTTCTTCTGGGTCAATCGTACCGTTTGTTTCAAGCTCAATAACAAGTTTGTCCAAATCTGTACGTTGCTCAACACGAGCATTTTCCACATCATAAGCTACACGCAAAATTGGGCTAAAACTTGCATCAAGCTTCAAGCGACCAATCATCTTAGAATTGGCATCTTCACGACGCTGATTGGCAGGCTCATAACCACGACCTGCAACCACACGCAATTGCATTTTGAGATGTCCACGCTCACTCAATGTTCCAATCACCAACTCTGGATTGGCAATCTCTACATTATGGGGCAATTCTAAATCAGCAGCAGTAACAACACCTGCACCCTGTTTATCCAATGTGAGATAAGCCTCATCTTGATCATGCAAAACAATAGCCAGACGCTTTAAATTTAGCAGCAGCTCCAGCACATCTTCTTGCAAACCTTCCAGTGTTGAATACTCATGGTCAACACCTTCGATTTCAGCTTCAATAACAGCTGCACCAGGCAATGAGGATAAAAGAATACGGCGAAGGGCATTACCTAGAGTATGCCCAAAACCACGTTCCAACGGTTCGAGCGTGACTTTGGCAGTGGTTTCATTGACCGTATCCACACTAATCGTGCTCGGTGTAAGAAACTCTGTTGCATTTGTCATAATGTCACCTCGAAAAATTAGGATTATTTAGAGTACAGCTCTACAATCAAACTCTCGTTGATTTCAGCAGGCAAGTCTGCACGGTCTGGTACATTCTTGAATGTGCCTTGCAATTTGCTATGATCAACTTCCAGCCAAGCAGGAATGCCACGTTGTGTCGCTAGCTCAACCGCATTTTTGATACGCAATTGCTCTTTTGATTTCTCATGAATTGCAACGATATCACCATCTTGAACCTGGATTGATGGGATATTTACGCGAACAAATTCATCACGACCAGCTTTTTTGAGCAAAATAGCACGATGGCTAACCAATTGACGCGCTTCGGCACGAGTCGCACCAAATCCCATGCGATATACTACATTGTCTAAACGACGCTCAAGCATACCCAAGAGATTTTCACCAGTAGCACCACGCATACGAGCCGCTTCTTTGTAGTAATTTGAGAACTGACGCTCAAGTACACCATACATACGCTTTACTTTCTGTTTTTCACGAAGCTGCGAAGCGTATTCAGAAGTTTTTGCATTGCTGTTGCCATGCTGTCCAGGCACACGACCTGATTTTTTTGTTTTGACATCGTACGCTTTAACACCAGATTTTAACTGCAAATCTGTGCCTTCACGGCGAGACAATTTTAATTTTGGACCAATATAACGGGCCATAAGTCATTCTCCTTAAACACGGCGTTTTTTGGGTGGGCGACAACCGTTATGTGGAATTGGTGTCACATCACTGATGCTATTGATTTTATAACCCAATGCACCTAATGCACGAACCGCAGACTCACGACCTGGTCCTGGACCTTTTACCAAGACATCAACATTCTTAAGACCATACTCTTGAGCAGTCTTACCAGCCACTTCCGCAGCAACCTGTGCGGCAAATGGCGTTGATTTACGTGAACCACGGAAGCCTTGTCCACCTGAGGTGGCCCAAGCCAATGCATTACCTTGACGATCTGTAATCGTTACAATGGTGTTATTAAAAGATGCGTGAATATGAGCGATACCTTCTGATACCGAACGACGAGCCACTTTTTTGCGGCTACGAGTGTCTTTTGCCATCTTTCAGCTTCCTAAGTTAGTTACTTTTTAATTGCTTTGCGTGGACCTTTGCGGGTACGCGCGTTGGTTTTAGTGCGTTGTCCATTGACTGGAAGACCACGGCGGTGTCTTAAACCACGATAGCAACCCAAGTCAACCAAACGCTTGATGTTCATTGAAATTTCACGACGAAGATCACCTTCGGTAGTGTAATTTGCAACTTCAGCACGGACAGCATCTAACTGCACATCGTCCAACTGACCGATTTTTGTGGTTTCTTGAACACCAACTGAAGCAAGAATTTGCTTGGCAGTTGTACGTCCAATACCAAAAATATAAGTCAATGAGATAACTGCGTGTTTGTTGTCCGGAATGTTTACGCCGGCGATACGAGCCATTGATTTTCTCCGTTAACACAGATTAACATTTATTTACGCCATCTATTGAGCAGTACAGCCCAAGAAGATGACAAGTGGCGGATAATAACACATCCGCTGGTACATTGCAAGAATTTTTTAACCTTGACGCTGTTTATGGCGAGGTTCTGAACTGCAAATCACAAGAACTTTGCCTTTGCGACGAACAATTTTACAACTGCCGCAAATTCTTTTTACAGAGGCTTGAACTTTCATTTTAAACTCCTAACCACTAACGTGGTGATTGAATTAAAGTTTGGTCATGATACTGGTGCGTCATCAAATGTGCTTGTATTTGAGAAATAAAATCCATCACAACAACCACCATGATGAGTAGCGAAGCACCACCCAAAGGAACTTGAGAACCAAATGAGTACTGAGCAACCATCGGCATGAGACAGATAACTGTCATGTACATTGCACCGATAAAGGTTAGACGATTAAGCACAAAATCTAAATAACGCTGGGTTTGTTGACCTGGACGAATGCCAGGAATATAAGCTCCGCTACGCTTTAAATTCTCTGCCACTTCTCTTGGACTAAATACCAAAGCTGTATAAAAGTAACAGAAAAAGATAATCATCACACCAAACAACACAAGGTACAACGGTCTACCAGGAGACAATAACAGCGAGATATTTTGCATCACGGTCTGTAGCGTTGTTGGGTTGGCTGATGTTCCTGCCCACTGCCCCAAACTGGCTGGGAAAAGCAAAATTGAACTGGCAAAAATCGCTGGGATTACACCTGCCATATTTAGCTTCAGTGGCAAATGTGATTGCTGCTGAGCATAAATTTTGCGTCCTTCTTGCTGTTTTTGTGCATAATTAACTGGCACACGTCTCTGTGCACGTTCAATAAACACAATTGCAGCAGTAACTGCCAATGCAAGCACAGCCAACACAAAAATAGCAATCAAATCCGCACCACCATTAGAACTCTGGAATAATCCAGCAATCATTCCCGGCATACCAGCAACAATGCTTGCAAAAATCAGCATCGAGATGCCATTGCCTACACCACGCTCTGTAATCTGCTCACCCAACCACATCAAAAACATTGAGCCTGCCACAAACGACGTAACAGCTGGCACATAAAAAGTCATACCACTACTCAATGTCAAGCCTTGACTTATCAAGCCTGTCGACATCACAACCGCTTGCAAAAATGCCAATGCCAATGTACCTTGACGAGTGTACTTGTTCAAAGTGCGGCGACCTGCTTCACCTTCTTTTTTTAACGCTTCTAAAGAAGGCACAACGGCTGACATCATCTGAACAACAATAGAAGCAGAGATATAAGGCATGATGCCTAATGCCATAATCGACATACGCTCCAAGGCACCTCCTGAAAACATATTAAACATTTCCAAAATAGTACCTTCGTTTCTCGTAAAGAACTGAGCGAGTGCAATCGGATTCATGCCCGGTACAGGAATGTGCGAACCCAGCCGATAAACAACCAAAGCACCAAGCAAAAACAACATACGATGCCATAGCTCATCATACTTACGGATAAAAGCCAATGGATTTAATGGTATGCCTGATTTAGCACTTGATTGTTTTGCCATGGCTTATTCCTCAACACTACCACCAGCGGCAACAATCGCTTCTTTGGCGCCTTTGGTTACTTTTAGCCCTTTAAAAGTTAAGGCACGAGTAACTTCACCAGACAAGATAATGCGTGCACGCTTCATGTCGCCACGAATAATATTGGCAGCTTTTAGTGTTTCGATACTAACCACATCGCCTTCGATTTTATTCAATTCAGACAAACGGACTTCTGCTGTCGTCATTGCCAATTTACTGGTAAAACCAAATTTAGGCAAACGACGGTAGATAGGCATTTGACCGCCTTCAAAACCAGCAGGAATACTTGAACCAGAGCGTGAAGTTTGACCTTTTACACCACGTCCACCAGTCTTACCAAGACCCGAACCAATACCACGTCCACGACGCTGGGCAGTCTTTTTTGAACCCAATGCTGGGGACAATTCATTTAACTTAAGACCCATTACGCTTCCTCCACTTTAACCATGTAATTTACACGATTGACCATACCACGAGTTGAAGGGGTATCCTCCACTTCTACGGTATGACCGATGCGACGAAGTCCCAAGCCCTTTAGACAAGCCTTATGGCTTGCTAAGCGGTGGGCACTCGATTGAACTTGAGTAACTTTCATTGTTTTCATCGTAACTCACCTCTTAGCCTAAAATTTCTTCAACAGTCTTGCCACGCTTAGCAGCAATTTGTTCTGGTGAAACCATATCACGAAGACCTTTAAAAGTTGCATACACAACGTTAGCAGCATTGGTTGAACCATAGCATTTTGCCAATACGTCTTGTACACCAGCAACTTCCAACACAGCACGCATTGCACCGCCTGCAATAACACCAGTACCCTCAGAAGCAGGTTGCATATAGACCTTGGAAGCACCATGGCGAGCATTGATAGGGTGCTGTAGCGTTGTACCTGCCAAATCAACCGTAATCATGTTACGCTTTGCGGCTTCTAGTGCTTTTTGAATCGCTGCTGGCACTTCACGTGCTTTGCCACGACCAAAACCTACACGACCGTTACCATCTCCTACCACTGTCAATGCGGTAAAAGAAAAAATACGACCGCCTTTCACAACTTTAGCAACACGATCAACAGCAACCAATTTTTCTACCAAGCCGTCTGTTTGTTCTACTTTTGCCATGATTAAAACTCCAATCCGTTTTCACGAGCAGCATCAGCCAAAGCCTTAATGCGACCATGATATTTAAAACCACTACGGTCAAAAGCAACTTTGGTGATACCAGCTGCTTTTGCACGTTCTGCAATCAATACGCCAACAGCTTGTGCCGCCTCAACGTTACCAGTAGCGCCTGAACGCAAAGTTGCATCTAGTGTAGATGCTTGGGCAACAACCACACCGCCAGTCGGTGCAATGACTTGTGCATAGATATGACGCGGCGTGCGTGTTACTGTCAAGCGGTTCACACCAAGATGACGGATATGGGCACGGGTTTTTTTCGCTCGACGAAGACGAGCAGCTTTTTTATCTAACATGGTGACCTGCCTTATTTTTTCTTAGCTTCTTTACGAAGAACCACTTCATCACTGTAACGAACACCTTTACCTTTATACGGCTCTGGTGGACGAAAACCACGAATATTGGCAGCTGCTTGACCTAGCTTTTGCTTATCGCTTGACTTCAAAACGATTTCAGTTTGGCTTGGGCTTTCGGCAGTAACACCTTCAGGCAATGTATATTCGATTGGGTGCGAATAACCAAGGCTTAAATTCACCTTGTTACCAGCAACTTGGGCACGATAACCAACACCAATCAATTGCAAACGACGTTCAAAACCATTGGTTACGCCATTCACCATATTGTTTAGCAGGGCGCGTACTGTACCAGTATGCATCCACGCTTCTTTTGTATCAACCGCAGGAGCAAGCGTTACCACACCTTCTTCCTGCTTTAGCTCGACCAAATCATGCAGGCGTAAAGACAAAGAACCGTTCTTGCCTTTCACTTCTACCTGCTGACCGTTCAAAGTAACACTAGTGCCAGCAGGCAGTGTTACTGGGGCTTTAGCCACACGAGACATAGCAATATCCTTCACAATAAAAACAAAAACCATCGCTAAACGATGGGATTAACCACGTGCTTTTTACTCATAATGATATAAAAAGCTCGCTATTATAGCACAAAAAAATCCTTGATGCAAATCAAGGATTTTAGAATATGAAATTTATTTTAAATAACTTTCATATTTTATACAATTAACCATCTTAAGAAACCAAAGCGATAACTTCACCGCCGATACCTGCATTGCGTGCAGCACGGTCACTCATGATACCTTTACTGGTAGAGATAACAGCAACACCTAGGCCTTTTTTCACGCTAGGTAGCTCATCTTTGGCACGATACTGGCGAAGACCAGGACGACTAAAGCGTTTTATCTCTTCAATCACGCCTTTGCCTTGGTAGTATTTCAGCTCAATCGCCAAAGATTTTTTGCCATTTTCCAAATCAACCACTTCTGCAGAAGTCAGATAACCTTCAGCAACCAAAAGATCCGCAATAGATTTGCGTAGCTTTGAACTTGGCATTTCTACAGTTGGTTTGTTTCTTGCTTGAGCGTTGCGAATGCGGGTTAGCATATCAGCAACAGGATCTTGCATACTCATCGTGATACCCCTTACCAGCTTGCTTTACGAACGCCAGGCACATCGCCTTGCATTACACGCTCACGCAATTTGTTGCGTGATAGACCAAATTTACGGAAATAACCATGTGGACGACCAGTCAAACCACAACGGTTGCGAAGGCGAACTGGAGAAGAATTGCGTGGCAATGCTTGTAGGGCAAGCATTGCGTCTAAACGCTCTTCATCAGTAGCTTTTACATCATTAATAATCGCTTTAAGCTTAGTACGCTTTTCAGCATACTTAGCCACACATTTTTCGCGTTTTAGTTCGCGATTGATCATGCTCATCTTAGCCATAACTTTTCCTTATCTGAATGGGAAGCCAAAAGCCTTCAAAAGAGCACGGCCTTGATCGTCATTGGCTGCCGTTGTGGTGATGGTAATATCCATACCACGAATGCGGTCAATCTTATCAAAATCCACTTCAGGGAATACGATTTGCTCTTTGATACCTAGTGAGTAATTACCACGACCGTCAAAGGCTTTTGCAGAAAAACCACGGAAGTCACGGATACGAGGAATTGCAATGGCAATAAGACGATCTAAAAATTCGTACATTTGCTCACCACGCAAGGTTACCTTGCAGCCAATCGGCCATTCTTCACGGATTTTAAAACCTGCAACGGACTTGCGTGCTTTGGTAACCACTGGTTTTTGACCAGCGATTGCTGTCATATCTGCCAATGCACCTTCAAGCAACTTCTTATCTTGTGCCGCACCGCCAACACCCATGTTCAAGGTGATTTTGGTGATTTTTGGTACTTGCATTACATTTTCCAAGCCAAGCTCATCTTTGATTTGCTGCTTTAGCTTGTCATTATATAAAGATTTTAATCTTGCCATTATAAGATACCCTTTATCCTTATGCAGTCGCCACTACTTCACCAGTAGAACGATAGATGCGTTGTTTTACACCATCAACCACTTGGTAAGCAATACGGTCTGCTTTTTGGGTTTTTGCATTAAAAATTGCAACATTTGAAATATGTAAAAATGCTTCTTGCTTAACAATACCGCCTTCTTTGCCCAACATTTGGTTAGGTTTTTGATGTTTGGTAACAATGTTAATGCCTTCAACTTTTACACGGTCTGCTTTCACCGCCAAAATTGTGCCTTGCTTGCCTTTATCTTTGCCTGCAATCACAACCACGGTATCGCCTTTGCGTAACTTTGCCATAAGATGCCTCTAAAAGGTTACAGTACTTCTGGTGCGAGAGAAACAATTTTCATAAATTGTTCACTACGCAATTCACGGGTAACAGGGCCAAAAATACGAGTTGCAATAGGTGCTTTGTTGTTGTTCAACATAACCGCCGCATTGTCGTCAAAACGAAGTACAGAACCATCTGGGCGACGAACGCCTTTTTTGGTACGCACTACAACCGCATTCATCACGTCGCCTTTTTTAACACGACCACGAGGAATTGCTTCTTTTACTGTTACCTTAATGATGTCGCCAACAGAGGCATAACGACGATGTGAACCGCCTAATACCTTGATACACTGCACACGACGTGCACCGCTGTTGTCTGCAACTTCCAGCATTGTTTCAGTCTGAATCATCGCAATACTCCACTAATTAAAGCAATAACAGCCATTTTCGATAAACTGAAAATAAGCCCTTCATTTGAAAAGGGGCTTATTTTACCAGTAAATGACAATTATTGCAAATTTACTTAAATTTTTACCGCAGTCTCAACCACATCTACCAAAGTCCAGTTTTTAGTCTTTGAGATAGGACGGGTTTCTTTAATGCGAACGATATCGCCTTCTTGACAAACATTGTTCTCATCATGAGCTTTTAGTTTGGTAGAGCGGCGTACTTGCTTGCCATACATAGGGTGACGAATTTGGCGTTCAACAAGTACTGTGATAGACTTATCCATCTTGTTACTGATGACCTTGCCAGTTACAACGCCAACCTCTTGAGTTTGAGTATTCTCGCTCATACGGTACCTCGTTGTTTTTCATTAATCAGAGTCAAAATCTTAGCGATTGTACGACGATTGATTTTGATATCATGAGTTTGAGCCAATTGTCCAGTCGCTTTTGCCATACGCATACGAAACGCTTCTAACTGTTTTTCATCAAGCAATTGAACCAACTCGTCCAATGATTTTTCACGTAATTCGCTGGTTTTCATTACATTACCGTCCGTTTAACAATAGTGGTTTTGAAGGGTAATTTTGCTGAAGCTAGCGTCAATGCTTCACGAGCCAATTCTTCGCTTACGCCTTGAATTTCGTACAGCATTTTACCTGGCTTAATTTCAGCAACCCAGTACTCTACAGGACCTTTACCTTTACCCATACGCACTTCTAAAGGCTTTTCGGTGATAGGCTTGTCAGGGAATACACGAATCCAAATCTTACCACCACGCTTGATACGACGAGTAATCGTACGACGAGCCGCTTCGATTTGACGTGCAGTCATACGACCACGACCGATAGATTTTAGACCAATTTCACCAAAGGCGACTGTGTTACCACGTTGGGCAAGACCAGTGTTACGCCCTTTGTGCATTTTACGGAACTTGGTACGTTTTGGTTGTAACATAGTTAACCTCTGTCTGAATTGCGGCGGTTGTTGCTACGTCCACGGCGTTGTTTAGGCGCACGAGTCTTATCTTCAACCACAGGGTTATAAACACTGTTCATGCCGTCTAGGATTTCACCACGGAAAATCCATACTTTTACACCGATAGTGCCATAAGTGGTCTCTGCACGAACTTCTGCATAGTCAATGTCAGCACGCAAAGTATGTAGTGGCACACGACCTTCACGATACCATTCGGTACGAGCAATTTCAGCTCCACCAAGACGACCTGACAATTCAACCTTAATACCTTGAGCACCAGCACGCATACTATTTTGTACAGCACGCTTCATGGCACGGCGGAACATCACACGACGCTCTAGCTGGCTTGCGATACCATCAGCAACCAAACGTGCGTCTAGGTCAGGCTGACCAATCTCTTGAATATTTACCTGAGCTGGTACACCCATCAATTTGGTAAGCTCTTTTTGTAGTGCTTCAATATCAGCACCTTGCTTACCAATGATAACACCCGGACGAGCTGAGTGAATGGTGATTTTTGCCGCACCTGTAGGGCGTTCGATATGAACTTTGCTGACCATTGCAGCTTCAAGTTTTTTGAAAACAAAGTCACGGACTTTGAAATCATTCAACAAAAACTCTGAATATTGTTTTGGATTGGCATACCAGTTTGCATTGTGCTTTTTGATAACACCCAAACGAATGCCAATAGGATGTACTTTTTGACCCATGATTATTCCCCTACCTTAACAGTGATATGACAAGTACGTTTGCTGATTCTGTCAGCACGACCCTTGGCACGAGGCATAATACGCTTCAAAGTAATACCTTCATCAACATAAATGGTAGAAACACGCAAAGTGTCAATATCCAAACCGTTGTTGTGTTCAGCGTTTGCAATTGCTGACTCTAGGCATTTTTTAACCAATTTAGCACCTTTTTTGTTGCTAAAGGTTAGAATATCTAAAGCACGCTCGATTGATTTACCACGAACTTCGTCCGCAACCAATCTAACTTTTTGTGCCGAAATAGCGGCACCACGTAATTTTGCAGTAACTTCCATGGTAGCACCTTATCTCTTAGATTTCTTATCAACGCCATGACCACGATAGGTACGCGTTGGCGCGAATTCACCGAGTTTATGACCTACCATCTGTTCGCTGACAATCACAGGCACATGCGTGCGACCATTGTGAACTGAGATAGTGAGACCGACCATTTGAGGCAGAATCATTGAGCGGCGAGACCAAGTTTTAATTGGTTTGCGGCTGCTTGTTTCTAGTGCATCTTCCACTTTGGCAAACAGATGTCCGTCAATGAATGGACCTTTTTTCAATGAACGAGGCATGAAATTTTTCCTTTACTTCTTGGCACGACGGCGACGGATAATCATACTGTCAGTACGCTTGTTAGAACGAGTCTTAAGACCCTTAGCTTTCTGACCCCAAGGACTGGTAGGATGTTTACCAAAGTTACGTCCTTCACCACCACCGTGTGGGTGATCAACCGGGTTCATCGCTGTACCACGAACGGTAGGACGAACACCACGCCAGCGTGCCGCACCTGCTTTACCCAAAGATTTTAGGTTGTTTTCGGTGTTAGAAACTTCACCGATAACCGCACGGCAATTTGCGTGAATGCGGCGAGTCTCGCCTGAACGCAAACGAACAATCACATAAGCACCATCACGACCCAACAACTGAACCGCAGCACCAGCAGAACGTGCAATCTGTGCACCTTTGCCAATTTTTAGTTCGATATTGTGAATAACAGTACCCACTGGGATATTTTTAAGTGGCAAGCAGTTGCCTGGACGGATTGGAGAACCCTCACCAGATTGAACCTGATCGCCTACTGCCAATTTTTTAGGAGCGATAATATAACGACGCTCACCGTCTGCATACTTCAACAAAGCAATGTGTGCAGTACGATTTGGGTCATATTCGATACGCTCAACAGTCGCTACGATACCGTCTTTATTGCGTTTGAAATCAACCAAACGGTAATGTTGCTTGTGTCCACCGCCAATATGACGAGTGGTGATACGACCGTTGTTGTTACGACCACCAGTTTTAGCTTTTGACTCAACAAGCGGTGCATAAGGACGACCTTTATAAAGGTGTGGATGCACGACTTTTTCAACAAAGCGGCGACCTGGTGATGTAGGTTTTGCTTTTACGATAGGCATGATAATTATCCTTATTCGTTAGTCGCTGTTTCACTGGCAACTTCTTCACCAGCACCGATTTGTACGTCTGAACCTGATTTTAGGGTAACATACGCTTTTTTGACGTCGCTACGACGACCAGTTACACGACCAAAACGCTTGGTTTTACCCTTTACGTTTAGTGTGTTAACTTTTAGTACTTCTACACCTTCAAACATCAGTTCAACCGCTTGTTTGATTTCACGTTTGGTAGCATCGCTATCAACTTTAAAAACCTGAACACCCAGCGAATCGCCAAGACGTTGTGATTTTTCGGAGAAAACTGGTGCTTTTAGCACTTGATACAATCTTGCGTTACTCATGCTAGTGTCTCCTCAAATTGTTTGGCAGCTTCCACTGTCATGATAACTTTGTCAAAAGACACAAGGCTGACTGGATCAACTTCACGAGCACCAAGCACATTCACATGTGGAATGTTGCGTGCCGCCAAATATAGATTTTCATCAACTTCGCCAGTTACAATCAATGCACGTGGGGCGTTAAGTTCTGCCAATTTCGCAATCAAACCCTTAGTTTTTGGGCTATCAACACCTATAGAATCCACCAATACCAAACGCTCTTGACGTACAAGCTCAGCTAGGATACATTGCATTGCACCACGGTACATTTTGCGGTTCACTTTTTGAGACCAGTCTTGTGGTTTGGCAGCAAATGCACGACCACCACCGACCCAAATTGGACCACGGATAGTACCAGCACGAGCACGTCCAGTACCTTTTTGACGCCATGGCTTTTTGCCACCGCCAGAAACTTCGCCACGAGTCTTTTGTGCACGTGTACCTTGACGAGCACCAGCCAAGTAAGCGGTTACGACTTGGTGCACCAACGCTTCATTGAACTCACGACCAAAAGCCGTCTCTGACAGTTCAACAGCAGCACCTGTAACAGTTTTTAAATTCACGTTAATCCCCTCTTAGGCCTTGACTGACGGACGGACGATAACATCGCCACCATTGGCACCTGGAAGTGCACCTTTGATGACCAATACGCCTTTTTCAGCATCTACAGACACAATTTCCAAGCCTTGTACGGTAACACGTTTGTTACCCATTTGACCCGGCATTTTTTTGCCTTTGAATACTTTACCTGGGGTTTGGTTTTGACCCGTAGAACCAAGCACACGATGCGACACAGAGTTACCGTGTGTTGCGTCTTGAGTACGGAAGTTATGACGTTTTACGCCACCTTGGAAACCTTTACCCTTGCTTTGACCAGTAACATCAACCAACTGACCCACTTCAAACAAGTCAACCTGAATATCGCCACCAAGCTCACGACCTTCTAAGTCGCCTGCTTCGGCACGGAATTCCCATACACCACGACCAGCAGCAACGCCAGCTTTGGCAAAATGACCTTTTTGGGCAGCAGTTACACGACTATCACGACGCTCACCAGTGGTGATTTGAATTGCGTTATAGCCATCAGTGTCAACTGTTTTGATTTGTGAAATACGGTTTGCACCCACTTCAACCACGGTTACAGGAATAGATACGCCTGCTTCAGTGAAGATTCGAGTCATGCCGCATTTTTTTCCGACTAAACCAATCGCCATTGTAAACCTCTTTATCTTAATCGTTAAAACGAGACTTGTTCAATTAGCCCAAGGCGATTTGAACATCTACGCCCGCCGCAAGGTCAAGTTTCATCAGTGCATCAACTGTTTTGTCAGTTGGTTGTACGATGTCTACCATGCGTTTGTGGGTGCGGATTTCATACTGATCACGTGCATCTTTGTTCACGTGGGGTGATGTCAATACGTTGAACCGCTCAATACGAGTCGGCAACGGCACAGGGCCACAAACTTGTGCACCAGTGCGTTTTGCGGTATCGACAATCTCTTGTGCCGATTGGTCAATCAAACGATGGTCAAAAGACTTCAATCGGATACGGATTCTCTGGTTAGCCATGCCAACAAGCTCCTAATTAAGTACTTAGTTCATCTTATCCATTATCGCCGATAAGATGCCTGCTTTGTCAAAGTTTGTTTAAAAAACAAAATAATACCATTCCTGCCGACCAAATCTCACAACTGGTAGCAGAAAAAATGTTGTTTAAGTGCCAGAAACGATGCTCCAGCTGTGGTACTCGCCTATTGGCATAATGAGTACTAAACAAATTAAGTTCGCATATTATACACGACTTTTTGGGCAATGCAAGGGATTTTATGGGTTTTTGACAAGTTTTTTTGCAAAAAATTTGCTGTCATCATGACGGTTATTTGATAAAATCCATTACGATAAAGTTAATCTAAAATTTACAATCACCATGATTGTGCTGACTGATTATATAGTCATGCTAAGCTGGTGCATTATCGCTGCGTTCATCAATTAGGCAAAATTCAGCTCGTGCATATGCCAGCGTGGTACACAATTGACCGTCAAATCATCGCCCTGCCCTGCCTGCAAACGGCAAAAACCTGCATAAGCTATCATCGCACCATTGTCCGTACATAGCTCTATGGGTGCATAATGTACCACCGCTCCCATCTTGCCAAGCTCATGCTCAAGCGTGGTACGCAGCTCAATATTGGCGGATACCCCTCCTGCAATCACCAGTTGTTTTAATGTGGTTTGCTTTAAAGCACGCACGCATTTTTTAACCAGCGTATCCACCACTGCATGCTGAAAACTGGCGGCGATATTGGCTCGCACCGTAGGGTCTGTGCTAGCATTTGGCGTGTCCTTGATGAGATTGTGCACTGCGGTTTTCATGCCGCTAAAGCTAAAATCCAGCCCCTTATGCAGCATGGGGCGTGGCAGCTCATAGGTATGCTTGTCGCCTGTACTGGCAAGACGAGCAACGTTTGGTCCACCCGGATAGGGCAAATTCAGCATTTTGGCAGCTTTATCAAAGCATTCTCCTGCTGCGTCATCAATCGACTCACCCAAAACCGTGTATTGCCCCACACCATCGGCACGCACCAGCATGGTATGTCCGCCTGACACCAAAAGGCACACGAACGGAAAACTCACCGTTTCTGAACCCAAAAGCGGTGCAAGCAAATGCCCTTCCATGTGATGTACGCCAATGGCAGGCACGTCAAGCCCATAGGCAAGCGTCCGCCCAAACAACGCCCCTGTCATCAACGCCCCAATCAGCCCTGGCCCTTTGGTGTAGGCAATGGCATCGATGTCGGTTTTGTGGATATTGGCTTCATCCAGCAATTGATGAAACAAAGGCACAAGTTTGCGAATGTGGTCTCGGCTGGCAAGCTCTGGCACAACACCGCCATAAGTGGCATGTAGCTCAATCTGACTGTACAGCACTTGTGCCAGCACACCGCCCTTACCGTCATTGAGTTCGCTGTCATAAATCGCAAGCCCTGTCTCATCACAGGAAGTTTCTAAACCCAGTACTTTCATACCAATAACTACTTATTATAAAGATAAAATTCATTCTGCTCACGGTGTGTCATCTGTCATTGATGGTGCTTTTAGCTTTGTTTCAAGACCTGCCCCCAGCCTAGCACGTGGGTGGGCGGTATCATAGACTTGCGTGAGCTTGACAAAATCCACATGTGTGTAAATCTCGGTCGTACCCACATCGCTGTGTCCAAGCATCTCCTGCACCGCTCGCAAATCACCACTGGCAGATAACATGTGCGACGCAAAACAATGCCGAAGTAAATGCGGATACAAATTCAAATCAATATCTGCGGTGCGTGCAGCGACTTTTAGGCGCAGCTGTACGGTGCGTGTTGATAGGCGTGTGCCAAGGCGTTCGCTGATAAACAAGGCGGTATCATCACGTTCTTGCCACATATCTCGGTGCGGCAGATATTCTAAAATGGCGGCAAGTGCCTTGCTACCAACGGGGACGACACGCATTTTTTGCCCTTTGCCCAGCACTCGCACTGTACCTGCGGACATATCCACATCACCCACATCAAGACCGACCAGCTCCGACACACGCAAGCCACTGCTATAAGCCAGCTCAAACATTGCCTTGTCTCGCACCCAAAGTCGTGCGGCTTCGGCTTCTGTGGGCGGTGCTTGCTCAAGCAATTGCCTTACCAAATCGACATCGGCAATGACAGGCAAGGCTCTTGCTCCTTTTTTTAGGCGAAAGCCGTCTGTGGGATTGTGCGTGGCTTGTCCTGCCTTAATCAGATAATCGTACCAATGCTTGATGGCGGACAAAGCCTGCTTGATACTGCCTGTCTCTACACCATCGACTTCTAGGCGTTCGCTAACATAGCGGATTAGGTGCGATTTTTGGCAAGCGGCAAAATCAGATAAACCACAGCCCACCAAAAACCGTGCAAAACTCACCACCGCTCGCTCGTAGGCGGACTGGGTGTGCGGTGAATAATTGGTCGCCGCAAGCAGCGTAAGCCACGCCAAAATAGGGGCTTGCCACGCATAGGGCAATGATGACACGCCTTTGTCTGTCTCATCTTGGCTGGTATCATCAACAGTCGTCAGCAAGTGTGTCAATCTTGTCATGCTACATCAATATTCAATAGGCACATCGTCTTGGACAGACAAGTCAATGCCTGCTCTTGTTGCCAAGCCGTCTGGACTGAACACCCCTTCATAAACAAAAGCGGTCGGTCCTGTCATCATCACCGAATAGCCATCTTGATAACGCACCGCCAAACTGCCACCATACAGCTGTACACGCACGTCTACCCCTTCATCAATCCAGCCTTCACGCACGCCCACCGCCACCGCCGCACACGCACCTGTGCCACAGGCTTGGGTCTCGCCCACGCCACGCTCGTACACACGCAGGCGTACATGTCGCTGATTGACAATCTCGACAAAGCCTACATTCACCCGTTCGGGAAAGGCTTCGTGCGACTCTATTGCCTTGCCAAGTCGCTCCACATCTGCCGTCAAAACATCATCAACCTTAATCACCGCATGGGGATTGCCCATATTCGCCACATGCAGCGATACAGGGGTGTCATCTATCATCAGGCGGTAAGAATTGCCCACTTTGGTAACCGATTTTGGGGCAAAAGGAATGTCGGCAGGCTCAAATCTTGGTTTGCCCATGTCCACCTGCACCCAACCATAACGGTCGGTCGTCAGCGTGATGATACCGCTGGCTGTCTCTACTCTCAGCCGCTGTTTGAATGACAATTTGCGTGCTTGCACAAAGGACGCAAAACATCTCGCCCCATTGCCGCATTGGGCGACTTCTGTGCCATCTGCATTAAAAATACGATATTTAAAATCCACATCAGGACGTGTGGGCGGCTCAACGATGAGCAGCTGGTCAAAACCCACCCCAAGATGACGGTCGGCAAGCAGTCGCACCAAGTCGGTATTTAGATTCATTCTTTGGGTAACAAGGTCAATCACCATAAAGTCATTGCCAAGCCCGTGCATTTTGGTAAATTCGATTAGCATTATAGTTCCTTATTTTTTTGTGTAAAATTTTGCCTAAAAACCTTGCACCTAACGCTTGTTATCTTATCATGTTATAGGCGGATTGACTAGGGCATGTTGACATTTCGTCTTTGTAGATAAAAATGAGATAAATCGCAGTTCTTTCAAGG
>JAUNUB010000173.1 GCA_030538375.1 Moraxella sp.
TTACTGTTATACTTCATGTTTTTAGTCTAGTATAGGTTGGGTTGCTGGTTTGGAGTCTATTAAAAATTTCACTGACTACGCTCCCACAAACGCAAAATCCAGCCCAGTATCCACCCCTTGTATCAGCAGACTTAACGCCTTGGCAGAGCCACAGCTGTGGGTAAAGCCCAGCGTGCCATGCCCAGTGTTTAGCCACAGATTATCAAAAGTGGAGCAAGCACTCGCCACCGAACCATGTCGCACCTTACCCAGATGTGCCTTACCAATCAGCGGTACATTTGATGGGGTCATGGGGCGTTGTCCTGTCCAGTAGTTTGGCTCACTATAGTCCAGTGCATTGCCAAACAACGCCTTGACACGCCTAGTAATCGCAAGGCAACGCACAGGGCTAAGTGCGGTATTGTAGCCGTCAAACTCCGCCGTGCCTGCCACCCTTAGCACATCACGACCGCCTTCATCACTGCTGCTAAATCGGCTCATGACGAGCTTATATTCATCATCAATCAAGCTCACCTGTGGTACACGGCTACCGCCCAAGACCTTATAAGTCGCAGAATAGCCCTTGGCAGGAAATATCGGCAAATCCACGCCAATGGGATCAAGCAGGCGTTTGCCATAACTTGCCAAGCACACCACAAAAGCGTCTGCATGATGATGGACAATTGGGGTGTGGGCGTTGGTGCTATTTTGTACACTGATGTGCGTGATGTGCTGTCCTTGGCGGTGCAGCTTGACAATGTCGGTGTCGTATAGGAATTTTACACCATTGTCTGCACAGTGCTTAGCAAGTGCTTGGGTGAACAGATAAGCATTGCCCGACAAATCTTGGTGCGTATAAGTCGCCCCCACGAGATGATTGCCCAGTGCCGACAAGGCAGGCTCAATACCGACCGCTTCATTAGGGCTGATAAGTGTACGATGACAACCCAGCTCCTGCATACGCTGCGTGGGGGCAATGGCGGATTGGTATTCTTTGGCACTGGTATAAAAGTGCATAATCCCAGACAGACGCTGTTCAAAATCAATAGAAATTTCATTCATCAGTGTCTTGAGTGCACTGCGTGAATACAGCCCAAGATTAACCATCTGTACAAGGTTGGCATCGGTCTTGGCAGGGGTGCATTCCCCCAAAAACCGTGCCAAAAACCGCCACTGCTCCAGATTGGCATTAAGATGATACAACAGCGGTGCGTCCGCTTGAAACAGCCATTTAAGGGCTTTGATAGGGGTGGCAGGATTTGCCCAAGGGGTAGCATGACAGACAGAGATTTGTCCGCCATTGGCATAGGAAGTCTCAAGGGCGGCGGCAGGCTTGCGGTCAATGACGGTAACATCAAAGCCAGCTTGGCATAGATACCAAGCCGTCGCAACGCCTGTTACCCCCGCCCCCATGACGGTGATTGTTTTCATAAGTTCATCAGAATGATTGCAAGTGAAATCAAGCATAGTCTTTTAAATTAGCTTTAATACTTCGTCAAACTCGCTTGCTGTACTATCTGTACTCGTTTTCCTTGTCTTAAAACTAATTTATTCGACTATACCAAAAGCAAAAAACCACATACAAGATGTGGCTTTTGTTAAATAGTATGGGCGGTGCGATTATTTTTCGGTACGCACTTTGTTTACCAAATAATCTACCACTTCGGTAACTTTGGCATCTTCGCCTGTTACCACATATTTGCCTTGTACCACCACGGCAGGCACACCAGTCAATTGATAACGCTGTGCTCCTGCCTTAGAACGCTCAATCTTGGTGCTAACCGCAAATGAGTTAAACAAGCTGTTGAATTTATTCTTATCAAGCCCTTTGCTGGCGTACCAATCCGCCAATTGGGTCTGACTGCGGTCAACCGATTTGCCATCTAGGTGAATGGTGTCAAATAGGGCTTGGTGCGTCTGTTCTTCTGCCCCCATCATTTGAGCGGCGTAGAAACCACGAGCAGGCACTTCCCACACAGGGTTCATGGCAGCAGGGGTGCGAAAAAACGCCACGTCATCGGCACGAGTAGCCGCCCATTTTTGCATATGTGGCTCTAACTTAAAACAATGCGGACAACCATACCAAAAAAACTCACGCACCACAATCACATCACCTGCGATATTTTCTGGATTGTCCAGCACACGGTAATCTTTGCCAGCTTCAAAATCAGCGGCATTGGCAGCAACAGCAAGACCAACACCCATCGCAAGGGTAGTAAGTTGAGTGGTGAATTTCATATTCGGTTATCCTTAGCACATAATGGTGCTTACAATTTTGAACGATACTTTTTAAACAGCAATTTTAAATTAAACGGTAATTTTAAACAGTACTTTGAACGACGCTT
>JAUNUB010000038.1:0-16065 GCA_030538375.1 Moraxella sp.
TTAGCTTGTGAATATTAGAATGTACCGAGCTTTTGTTGTGCAAAGCTCTACAGAGTAGAAAGTCTTAAAAATTTTTGTTTTTGGTTAAAAAACAGCTAAAGGACTTGGCTATGAAATATTAACATATCCGACAAAAATCTTTGCTGCTATTAAACGCAATTTATTATAACGCATTTCACAAATGATGGCTATGGCAGGCGGTTCAAATTAACAAGCCTTTGCGTGATAAGATTGTACCTATAAAATTGCCCTTAGCCAGCTAGTTAAACTTCGCATAATCAACGTTATGTTAAATAACACCACACCACCTTTATTTTTATGTATATTGCATATATAATACGCCTGTGATGAGATTTTTGCAGAAAATATGATGAATGCCAGCACGCCCAAGCATTGTTTCCAAAAGACACGCAACTTATTAAGTTAAAGTTAATCTAAGGTTAAGCCAAGGATTTTTTCTTAAAAATCCTACATTCGTCTTGTTTTTAATTCAAAAGGCGAAGTATCAGCACGCCCTATTTTAATCGTTTTTTCAAAAAGTTAGGAGCTATCATGACCGACCAAAAGCCAGACGAACATGAAGCGCTGCCTACCCAAGAAGCTGACGAAAGCATAGAAAACGATACAGAAATCCCACATTCGGATATTTTGTACAGCTACATCTATGGCGACGCTGATGCCAGCGATGAAGATACCATCGAGACGATGACTGTCTATGACCCAGACGCCGACCGTTTTGAAGATTTTGAAGAGACTTCTGGCACAAATGAAATCATCGTTTGCTATTCTTATTCTCGTAAGACTGGCGAACCCTTAGAACGTCTGCACATCTCCGAAGTCAGCAAAACCTTGACCAACAACAACCAATTCGTTTGGCTTGGCTTGTACGACCCCAGTCTCGAGACGGTTCGCCAAGTTCAAGATGAATTTGAGCTGCATGAGCTGGCGGTTGAAGATGCTTTTGCCGACCATCAACGCCCCAAAGTCGAAAGTTATAGCAATGACACCATCTTTGTGGTGGTGCGTACCGCCAAGCTAGAAGACAATCAAATTCGCTATGGCACGACAGCGATTTTTATGGGCAAAAATTTTATCATCAGCATTCGCTCTGGTGCGTCCAACTCTTATGCCCCTGTGCGAGAACACTATCATCTTCGTCCAGAGCGTTTGCGTCTTGGCCCTATCTTTGTGCTACACGCCCTTTTGGACTTTATCGTGGATAACTATCTGCCGATTACCGACCGCTTGGGCAATTACCTGCGTGAACAAGAACGTGATATTTTTTCTTATGAGTTCAATAAATCCACGCTGCGTAGCCTGTACGAATTAAAATCCCAACTGGTGCATATGCGTGCGGTTATCATGCCAGTGCAAGATGTGTGTAATTTTTTTATCAATCACAAAAAAAATGAGCTTATCTCTGCTTTTCCAGCGGCTGCCAAGCCTTATTTCCGAGATGTCAATGACCATTTATTGCGTTCGATTGATGCGGTGAATGGCTTAAACGAAATGCTGTCTGTGGCGATGGACACCTATATGGCGATGGTCAGTATGGGGCAAAACGATGTGGTTCGCAAGCTGGCTGCATGGGCAGGTATCGCTGCTGTACCAACTGCGGTGGCAGGTATTTATGGTATGAACTTTAGTTTTATGCCAGAGCTGCATTGGCGATATGGTTATTTTTTGATTTTGGGATTGATTTTTACGGTGTGTTTTTATTTGTATCATAAATTCAAAAAAGCAGGTTGGTTGTAAACTTGTATTCGCATTATTCAAAAATCGCATTAAACAAGAACACACCCCTAGCTTTAACTAAGACGTACTTGTTATTCATTTTTGGTTAAAAAATGGCTAAATGCTAAATATGGTGAGCTGCACCCTATTACGATTACATTTATCTCGGTTTATTTTAATTGCGGACTGTGCTGCACCCTACTAAACCTATCCTGCAAACACTCTGCAAAGTTTTGTGTGAGAAAACCCTAACAAGTTATCAGTAAGTCATAAACATGTCTCTAATGGCATTGAGTTTTTGATGATTTGTTTGTTAAAATAGCCGAGCTTATCGCCAGTTTATTACGCAGTACATTTCAACAAAGTGCATTTCCTAAAATCATCAATCGAGATAAATCATGAAAATAACAGCCCTTGCCACCGCCATTGGTTTTGCAGTATTGACACTTGGTTCGCTTGCCTATGCTGCCGAACTGGACGTTACCATCGAAAAAGCCAGCCCAATCAACCCTTATCAAATTGCCCTTGTGCCCTTTGCTGGTGATAACGGCATGACCACGGTGATTGGCAGTAATTTGAATTTTACCGAGCTTAAAACCACAAGCCAAAATTTGCCGCAGCGTCCATTGTCCGTGGCAGATTTTGGGGCGAATCGTGCAATATGGCAACATGCAGGCTTTAGCTATGTGGTGGTTGGTGCTACCCAAACCGTTGGCAATGGCAAAGCACAGATTAATTATGAAGTGATTGAAGTAGCGACAGGACGTGTGGTCGGTGGCAGGCAGACACAGATGACGGACGCTAATGCCAATGGCTATCGGTTTGCCGCCAATGTCATCAGCGACAAGATTTATGAGCTGATTACAGGCACGCCGGGTGATTTTAGTGGGCGTATTGCGTTTGTGGAAGAAACTGGCGACCCAAGAAACAAAACTTCCACGCTCAAAGTCATGGACGCAGATGGGCAAAATGTGCGAGTGCTGCATCAAGTGCAAGGCTCTATTTTTAGCCCAACTTGGTCGCCTGATGGCAAGCGTGTGGCATACTCGGTGCAGCTTCCCAAGGGCTTGCCTGTCATTTATATACGGGAGGTTGATGTAGGCGGACAGCAACTGGTTACCGTTACCCCTTTTAAAGGCAATAACCTAGGGGCGTCTTTTTCGCCCGATGGGGCAAATTTGCTGTTTTCTGGCAGTCATGAAGACAATGACCCAGCCATTTATCAGCTGCACCTTGCGTCTAGGAATGTCAAAAAACTGACCAATATGGCAGGTGCGGAGAACTCACCCAGTTATGCCGCTGATGGGCGTTCGTTCGTGTTCACCGCTGACAACGGCAGTCGCACACCGCAGTTGTATCGTTATGATTTTAATACAGGGCAAGTCAGACGTATCGCAGGGGCAGCGGTCAATCCCCGCCAAAGTAGCGATGGCAAGATTGCTTATGTGTCAGGCTCAAGCCTTGTGGTGATGAATGCGGCAGGCGGCACACAAAACATCGGTGTAACAGGTATGCACGAATCTGCCACTTTTTCACCCAACAACACTCGTATCGCCTACTCTTCTTATCAAGGCGGACAAGGCGTGCTGACCATTCGTTCATTGACCACTGGACAAAGTTTTAGCAAAACCACAAACGGCAAGGTGCGTGAGCCTGCTTGGTCGCCTGCACGCAGCAAACCTTAGTTTTGGGCTAGTATCCATGGATTTGCTAAGCAAGTATGCTGCTATTACCGTACGCCTTACTATACTTAATGGCATTGGCAATGGTAATGGTACTGGGTGTAGAGCTGTCATAATGGTGAGTTTGCTATGTATGTTATCCGCTTGTCAGCACATTCAGCTGGCAGGCAATCCCATGCCTGTATCTACCAGTACATCAAGCGTGCAAAGCGGTTCGCACCAAAAACACCCAACAAATACCCACATCATCAAAAAAAGCGAAAAAGCAGATGATGATTCGCCATTTTTTATCTTAGAAGACTGGTTTTAATACACGCATTGTACAAAGTATGCTAGAAATGTGCTAAAATTACGGTTTGCACGCATTTTAATTGATATATACAAGGAAACGTCATGCCTCATGATAAACTAATCAATCCTCTAAAAACTACCCCCCCCCGCAATTCAAGCTAGGTGTGTATCGTTGCACTCATTGCAAATACATTGGTGAAGCTCCTCGCAATCCTACTGCACCACAAGTACGTTGTGCTAATTGCCAATCTGTAGCGAACGTGCATGATAGCGTAACTTTGGTTACTCAGCTGATGGCTCGCTATACTGCCGTGGCACGTGAGCTAGAAATTCTGAGAAATCAGGATAATGACACTGATAATGCTGCCATCACAAATAATAGCCAAGATGGTGAAAATATAGACTTCAGTCAAACTGATATGCTGGCAAATGAAAAGCAGCACATTCCTCTTGCCAGATGGTTTAAAGGTAGGAACATCAAGACGACATTTGACTACAGTGCAGTGGATATGAGCGGCTATTATGATGAAGCTGCTCAAAAAATTGGAGAAAATTACGTCATTTTTCAAGATATTATTGGTAAAATTGGCTGGTCATATCGTAAAAACCATACAGGTATCAATCTCGACCTAAAAAAATACAGCCAACAAGATGCTGGCAGTATCAATAAAATCTGTCGTGAATTTTATAGCCATACGCTATTTTCAGGTTACAGCTACCAAAAGCAAGAAAAAATCATTCGTCTAAAGCTACAGTCTGCCACGCCTATTTATCAATTTTTTACAGGTGGTTGGCTGGAATGGTATGCACTAAGCACCGTATTGCAAGTGATGAGTGAAAAGAACATACAGATGTTTTCATGTGCCAGAAGTGCCAAAGTCCAGTTTGGCAACCAAGATACCCACGAATTAGATGTCCTGCTACTTACACCAAGACAAGACCCTATCATCATCGAGTGCAAAACAGGTGAATACCGCCGCGATATCAATAAATACCTTGATTTGCGTAAGCGGCTGGGACTGAGTCAACAAAATTTCATTATGCTCGTTACCGATATTGATGAAACCCAAGCCAAGGCATTTAGCAGTATGTATCAACTCACTTTTTTAACCATTGGTCAATTACCTGAGTATATCAAGCAAATTACCTAACTTGTAGTGCATTCATTTTCCATTCTCTCTTTGAGTTGGCAACGAAATAAATGTGAGATTTTGGCATAATAAGAAAAGGCTCTCTAAACCAGCAAAATCAAAAACCCACAAAACCCATTCCACTTTGGAATGCCTGCAATCCTATTATTCTCTTGCAATCTGATGATACGCAAGGTATAGTCAAATATATAGTCTTTTAAATTTAAAAGACCATACTTCACAAAACAAGGAGAGTTTTATGGATACACTACACAGCCAAACCCACGAGCTGCTTAGCAAACTTGGCGTGCCAGCTGCCGCCTATCAAACAGGTCATTACAGCGTAGCCAGTCCGATTGATGGCAGTGAAATTGGCAGAGTACACTTACACAGCATAGATGATGCCAAAGCACAAATCACCACCGCCAAACAAGCCTTTAAAGCATGGCGTGCCATACCAGCACCACGCCGTGGCGAGCTTGTGCGTATCTTGGGCGAAGTATTGCGTGAGCACAAAGAAGACCTAGGCACGCTGGTCTCACTAGAAGCAGGCAAAATCAGTGCCGAAGGGCTTGGCGAAGTTCAAGAAATGATTGACATCTGCGACTTTGCCGTGGGTTTATCACGCCAGCTGTATGGGCTGACCATCGCTTCTGAACGCCCAAGCCATCACATGCGTGAAACTTGGCAACCTTTGGGGGTGATTGGGGTTATCTCTGCCTTTAATTTTCCTGTGGCGGTGTGGTCGTGGAATGCTGCCCTAGCATGGATTTGTGGCAATCCTGTTATTTGGAAACCATCAGAAAAAACACCACTCACCGCCCTAGCCTGCCAAGCATTATTCGAAAAAGCAGCGGCTCGTTTTGGTGATGTGCCAGCAGGCTTATCACAGCTGTTAATCGGTGAACGTGATGTCGGCAATGCCTTGGTAGAAAGCAAAGATGTCGCCCTAATCAGTGCCACAGGCAGCACACGCATGGGACGAGAAATTGCCCCAAAAGTTGCCGAACGCTTTGGCAAGTGCCTGTTGGAGCTTGGTGGCAACAACGCCATGATTTTAGCACCGAGTGCCGATATTGATTTGGCGGTTCGTGGCATTTTGTTTGCGGCGGTGGGTACAGCAGGACAGCGTTGCACCACTTTACGCCGCCTTATCGTGCATAACAGCATTAAGGCAGAAGTGCTAACACGTATCAAAAAATCCTACGACAGCGTGCGTATCGGCAACCCCTTACAAGGCAATTTGGTAGGTCCGCTCATTAACAAAGCGAGCTTTGACGCCATGCAACATGCCTTGAGCTTAGCCCGTGCTGCAGGCGGCGTGGTTACAGGGGGTGAGCGAGTTTTGGTGGACGAATATCCGAATGCTTACTATGTCAAGCCTGCCATTGTAGAGCTTGACAATCAAGTCGAAGCCGTCAAAACCGAGACCTTCGCCCCTATTTTATATGTGATGGGATATGATGAATTTGCGGCAGCCATTGACATGCAAAACGACGTACCCCAAGGCTTATCATCGTGTATCTTTACAGACAGCCTAAAAGAAGCCGAATACTTTTTAAGTGCAGCAGGCAGCGACTGCGGTATTGCTAATGTCAATATTGGTACATCTGGTGCTGAGATTGGTGGGGCATTCGGCGGTGAAAAAGAAACAGGCGGTGGGCGTGAATCAGGTTCGGACGCTTGGAAAAACTACATGCGTCGCCAAACCAATACCATCAACTACTCATCAGAGTTACCACTGGCACAGGGCATTGTGTTTGATTGATTTTTAGCGGTACTTTGTGCTTTTGACAGGCTATCAAAGACCTGTCAATCATGGAATAACGGATTATTTTAAAAAGGATTTTTAAAATGAGCAGCCCCAAAGAAAGTCTCAACACCTATGAGCCAAATCACCCAGACCCAAAACGCTCTTTCAAAACCAACCCCATTGAGCCATCTAACAACTTTTTGTTGGACATCGCTCCTTTGGTATTGACCACAGTGATTTTGATGGTGCAGTTTTTTGTGTTCAAGGACTTCACGCCGCACATTCCGCTTATCTGCGGTTTGGTGATTACAGGCATATTTGTACGAGTACGCAAACGCAAATGGCTGGGTATGGAAAACCATATGTACAAAGTGGTGCGTGTGGGCTTGCCTGCCATTATCCTACTTATCACCATTGGCATGCTTATCGCTGCATGGATTAAGGCTGGCACGGTTGCTACCATTTTGTACTACGGCTTTGCGGTTTTTAGCCCTGCCACGTTTTTGGCAGCCACCTGTATTTTATGCTCCGTTTTGTCATTGGCAACAGGCACATCATGGGGAACAGTGGGTACGGTTGGACTGGCACTGATGGGCCTTGGTTATGGCTTGGGCGTTCCTGAAGCATGGACGGCAGGGGCGGTGATTTCAGGGGCGTTTTTTGGCGATAAGATGTCGCCTTTGTCAGAAACCACCAATCTCACCCCAGCAGTGGCAGGCGTGGATTTATGGGAGCATATCAAGGGCATGATGCCGACCACCATTCCTGCTATGCTAATCTCGGTGATGGTGTATGCTTATGTGGGTCTGCAATATTCATCACAAGCCACGGACTTCGCTGATATTACCTTAATGCGTGAAACCTTAGCGGAGCATTACAACATTAATCTCATCACTTTGCTACCGGGGCTTGTGGTGATTGTGGCGGCGATGATGAAATTTCCTGCCTTGCCAACGGTGCTAGGGGGTATCATTACCGCTTCTTTGGTGGCGGTTGGCTTGCAAGGTGCGGCGGTGAGCGAACTGTTTAGTATTTTACAAAACGGTGTCGTCAGCCAGACAGGGGTTGAGATTGTGGACAAACTGCTGTCCAAGGGTGGCATTATGAGCATGACGTGGGTAGTTACCCTAACGCTTATCGCCCTAAGTTTTGTGGGTGCGTTAGAATTTTATGGCACGCTCAATGCAATTTTGCAAAAAATAGACAAATTTGTGCGTAGTCGCTTTGGCTTGGTTGGGGCAACTTATGCAAGCACTGTCGGTGTCGGCGTGGTGATAGGCGATGTGTATACCACGCTTGTCATGCCAGCACGCTTATTCAAGGACAAATATGCCACTATGGGTTACAAACGTACCACTTTGACACGCAGCATTGAAGACTGTGGCACACTGCTGTCCCCGCTTATTCCATGGAATATGGGCGGTGGCTTTGTCGCAGCGACACTGGGTGTGGCAACGTTGGCTTATGCCCCTTATGCGATTGCTTGTTGGCTGTCGCCAATTTTTGGGTTGATATGGTTGTTTGCCAATAAATTCATTCCACGAGAAGAACCAAACCACATCACCAAAGATGCCGAGAGCGACTCTATCGCGTCAACACCATAATCAGCTTACCATAATCAGCCATTAGACAAAACCAGCAACGGATTGTGGTACTGTCATTTGAAAAAAATCGATAAGGAACATCATGAGCATTCAAGACAGCTGCCTTTGGCAAATGATTAGCCCAAAAACCACGCATTACCCTACCCTAGTCGGCGAAAAAAATGTCGATGTGTGCGTGGTAGGTGGCGGTTATACAGGGTTGTCGGCTGCTGTGCATTTGGCAGAATTTGGCTACAGGGTGTGTGTGCTAGAGGCCAATCATGTTGGTTTTGGTGGCAGCGGTCGCAATGTCGGCTTTGTGAATGCTGGCACATGGAGCAGCCCCAATGCGTTAAACCAATGCCTAGGTCAAGCAGCAGGCGAAAAACTCACGCACGCGCTTGGCTTAGCCCCTAAGCTCGTCTTTGATATGATTGATAAATATCAAATCAACGCACAAGACACTCGCACAGGCAATCTGCACATGGCACACAATGCTTCTGCAGAAGCCGATATTGACGCACGCTATGCTCAATTGACACAGTGCGGTGCAGATGTCGAGATTTTGACAGGCAGTCAATGCCACGACTATACAGGCTCAACCAAAATCAACAAAATTTTGCTAGACAAGCGTGCTGGTACAATCAATCCTTTTGCTTATGTCAATGGCTTGGCACAGGCAGCAAGTGGGTTGGGTGTCGATATTTATGAAAATACCCATGCCACAGCGATAACACGGCAAGGCACAGACTGGCACATAAGCTGTCCAAATGGTGCAATCATCGCCAAAAAAGTCGTGCTGGCAACCAACGCCTATAGCGAAGGCGAATGGCTGGACGTTCAGCGAAGTTTTTATCATGTGTGCTATTATCAAATCGCATCTTATCCCTTGGGCGATGTTGCCGATTATATTTTGCCCTACAAAAACGGTGCATGGGACACACGCTTAGCACTGTCAAGCATTCGCCGAGATGCCGACGGTCGTCTATTATTAGGTACAGTCGGTGGACAAGCCTTTAAATCGGCAAATTTTTATCAAAAATGGGCGAATTTGGTGCAGCAGCGCTATTTTCCCAACTTAACCAACCTTAAATGGCAATGTCAATGGTTTGGCAAATTTGGCTTTACGCCCAATCATGTCATGCGTGTTTTTATGCCTGCCGATGGTATCGTTGCCGCCACAGCGTACAATGGACGTGGTATCACCACAGGCACACTAATGGGCAAGGCATTTGCCACGTTTATCAAACATGACGACCCTAGTGTTTTGCCCTTGCCCTTTTGTGATTTGGCAGGCAATTGCCTAAATTATCGCCACGCTCGTTCTACCTGCACCGAGATTGGGCTGACCTTATACCATGCTGGACAGATTTTAAGGATAATCGCCTAAACTGTCGCCCACTAAGGTGTATTGATAAAAGGTGTGCTGGTAAAAACTCATTTTTTAACAACTCATATAAAAATCCCCCAAATGCTGTATTTGCATTTAGGGGATTAATATTCTAATGGTGCCCGGGGCCGGACTTGAACCGGCACGCTCAAAAGAGCGAGGGATTTTAAATCCCTTGTGTCTACCAATTTCACCACCCGGGCTGATTATTTTATAATAAATAATCAAAAATGGAGGCTGAGGTCGGAATCGAACCGGCGTACACGGAGTTGCAGTCCGCTGCATGACCACTCTGCCACCCAGCCATTTTTTTAGCCTAATGCCACATCAAACGAGCAATGGCGTTAAGGCTTGCTATGATACCAAAAATTTTTAAAATTACAAGCAAAATTTTGCAAAAATTCTAAAATCCGCATATTTTTATGGAGATTATGAGTAAATTTTATGCAATTTTGGCTTTTTGATGGCATAAAATACTTTTCATAAAACACTTTTATAGCCAAATAAATTCACTTTAAGACAAGGAAAACGAACGCAGATAGTACAAGTAGTATTTACGAGTGAGTTTGACAATGTATTAAAGTGAATTTAAAAGACTGTAATGTTGCATTGTACACAGTTTTGGCAGCATTTCCAGTGGTTTGTTTGGACGTGCTGAATATTCATCTTTGGATTAAAAAACGAGATAAATGCAGGCATTTCAAGGAAAAATCCGCAGGGAATACAGGGCGTATTCACAAGGGTTTTGACGCAAAAATGCCAAATTTAGCCGTTTTTTAACCAAAAGCAAGAAAGCTGTAAAATTTCTTACTCTATGTAATTTTGTGTGATGAATGTTCAACACGCCCTATACAAATAAGTCATAATAAACCCCAGTGCAACACTCATATTTTGATTTGAATTAAGGTATAATACGCAATTGATTAGCTAATTAAAGTAAATATAGTGCTAGGGCGAGATATTTGTTATATTAAACCTAAAACTAGGGTGTGTTAAACTTTCATCTTTTAGGTTAAAAACGAGATAAATATAAGTCTTTTAGGCAAAAATCCTTGAGCAAATACTCTTTGTTACTCATAAGTACTTTGACGCAACCAATGCCAAGTTTAGTGCCAATTCATTAGCCGTTTTAACCAAACAGATGAAAGTTTTTAGGTTAAATGAGAAAAACTCTTAACATTGCTTACATAGAGTTTTGTATAATAAATTTGAACACGCCCTAACAACAATGCAGTATCTTTACATTAATTAACTCTCATTTTGATAAAATCTATTTATTGCCTACTCAATCCTAAGCACCGCCACCTTGCAACACTTTCTTCAATGAAGGGGAGTGGCGGTGTTTTTGGTATACCAGTGCCGCACAACTATAGTCGCACACATAACAAATGGTGAAACCAACTTATGAAAAAAAATCTCTACACAGTTGCTATGGCAGCTGTATTGACCACAAGTATCCTAGCCGCTTGCAGCAAACAAGACAATGCTGGTGCGGCGGCTGGACAACAAATGCCGCCTGCTGCTGTTGATGTGCAAGTCGTTACACTGGGTGCATTGCCAATGACCAAAACATTCTCGGGGCGTACCAGTGCTTACAAAACTTCGGAAGTGCGTCCACAGGTAACAGGCATTATTGACGAAATCTTATTCCAAGAAGGCAGTATAGTGCAAGCAGGACAGCCCTTGTACCGTATCAATATCGACAACTACCGCAGCTCGGTCGCTTCTGGTGAAGCTGCTGTGGTGCAGGCTCGTGCCAATGTATCCACTGCTCAAGCCAACCTAATAGGCTCTGAAGCCACCCTTGCCCAAGCTCAAGCGGACTTGGCACGTTATGCCAGTTTGCTCGAAGTCGAAGCGGTCTCCAAGCAGACTTACGACCAAGCAGTAACCGCCGTCAATACCGCACGTGCGTCTGTCGAAGCCATGAAAGCCACCCTAAGACAAAGCCAAGCTGCGGTCAATGCCGCCACTGCCAATCTGTCTGCCAGCCAGCTGGATTTGAACCGCACCATTATTCGTGCACCTATTAGCGGCAAGTCGGGCATTTCGGCAGTAACGGCTGGGGCATTGGTCGCATCAGGGCAGGCGACTTCACTGGTTACCATTTCTCAACTTGACCCTATCTATGTGGACATCAGCCAGTCATCATCTGAGCTGTTGCAGCTGCGTGAACAACTGGCAAATGGCAGTGCCAGCCAAGGCAGCACGCAGGTTGAGCTTGTGCTAGAAGATGGCAGCAGCTACCCCATCAAAGGTCAGATTACCCTAGCCAGTGCCCAAGTGGACGAAACCACAGGAGCAGTAACTCTGCGCGCCAGATTTGCCAACCCCAATCAAGTGCTACTGCCGGGTATGTATGTCAATGCTCGTCTGGCTCAAACAATTGCCAATAACGCCACCTTATTGCCCCAAACCGCCGTTACGCTCACACCCAAAGGCGGTGCACAAGTATACATCGTAGATGGCGACAATAAAGTCGCTGTGCGTGAAGTAACCACCAGTGGCACGCACGATGGACAATGGCTCATCACAGATGGACTGCAAGATGGCGACAAAGTCATCGTCAATGGCGGTGCTAAGGTCAAGGCAGAACAAGTGGTTGCCCCAACCGTGGTCGCTCCTACAGCACCCGCAACAGGAACATCAGCAGGGCAAACGCCTGCACAAGCACAGCCTGCTTTGTCAGCACCAGCAGGGGCAAGCACCGTCATGAAAGCACCAACCAATCAAAGCAGCAGTCAGAGCAACGCTCAAGCGAATGCACCTGCTGTTGATGACAGCAGCGAGCAAAACGAAGCCGCTGCCGCCGCTGACAGCAACTAAGGGGTAGATATGTCTAAATTTTTTATTCATCGCCCCATCTTTGCGTGGGTGATTGCGATTTTAATCATGCTTGTTGGGGTGCTGGCGGTATTCAAATTGCCCATTGCACAATATCCTGAGATTGCCCCACCAACCATCAGTATCGAAGCGGTCTACCCCGGTGCCGATGCCGAAACGGTCGAAAACTCCGTAACTCAAGTCATCGAACGCCAAATGAAAGGATTGGACGGACTGTCCTATATGTCGTCCAACTCATCTTCACAAGGTACGGCTTCGGTGGAATTAACCTTTATCAGTGGCACAGATCCTGACACCGCCCAAGTACAGGTGCAAAACAAGCTACAAGCCGCCACCGCTTCTTTACCATCTGCGGTACAGCAGCAAGGCTTGACCGTGAACAAATCTTCATCGTCATTTTTGATGGTTGTGGCATACACTTCCGAAGATGGCAGCATGGACAAAACCGACATCGCCGATTATCTGAACTCCAGTATCGTAGACCAAATCAGCCGTGTGAATGGCGTGGGTGCGGTGAACGTCTTTGGCTCATCGTACTCCATGCGTGTTTGGCTAGACCCCGAAAAACTTCGCTCATATGCACTCATGCCATCGGACATCGCCGCCGCCATCAACAGCCAAAATACCCAAGTATCCGCAGGTCAATTGGCAGCTGCACCGTCAGACGAATCTCGCCAAGTGATTAACGCCACAGTTACCGTACAGAGCTATCTACAGACACCAGAGCAGTTTCGCAACATTCTTGTCAAGACAGATACCAGCGGTGCACAGGTTCGCCTAGGTGATGTGGCAACCGTTGAGATGGGTTCGGAGAGCTACGGCTTTAACTCATTTTATAACGGCAAAGAAGCGGCAGGTCTTGGTATCATGTTGGCTTCTGGCTCTAATGCCCTGCAAGTCCGTACTGCTGTACAGGATAAATTGGACGAGCTTGCCAAAAGCTATCCACAAGGCTTGGCGACGTTTATACCTTATGACACCACGCCATTTATTCGCCTATCCATCACTCAAGTGGTACAGACTTTGCTAGAAGCCATTGCACTGGTATTTCTTGTGATGTTCCTATTTTTACAAAGCTGGCGTGCTACCATAATTCCCACGCTTGCTGTGCCTGTGGTGATTTTGGGGACGTTTGCCATCTTGTATGTGGCAGGCTTTAGTATCAATATCTTGACCATGTTTGCCTTGGTGCTTGCCATTGGTCTTTTGGTGGACGACGCGATTGTCGTGGTCGAAAACGTCGAACGTATCTTAGAAGAAGACCCCAATATCTCCGTACTGGACGCAACCACAAAATCCATGGGCGAGATTAGCAAGGTCTTGATTGGTATTGCACTTATTCTATCCGCAGTATTTGTACCGATGGCGTTCTTTGGTGGTTCGACTGGGGTGATTTATCGTCAATTTGCCGTTACCTTAATCACCGCCATGTCGCTGTCTGCGGTGGTTGCACTTATCTTTACCCCTGCACTGTGTGTAACTATCCTAAAACGCCAAGTCCACAAAGATATCGACAGCCAAACAGGGTTTTTTGGTTGGTTTAACCGCATGTTCCGTAGCCTAAGCACACGCTATGAGCATTTCGTTGGCAAAAGTTTTGGCATGAAATGGTTGTTCGGCATTGTCTATGTGGGCGTGATTGCCCTACTGGCAGGATTGTTCATACGTTTGCCATCATCATTCGTGCCTAGCGAAGACCAAGGCATGCTCTTTAGCGTCGTGTCCTTGCCTGCTGGCTCAACCGTCAATCAAACCCAAGCTGTACTCGACCAAGTCGACGATTATTTTAGAAATCAAGAAGGCGATAATGTCGAAGGGGTATTCACCATCACAGGTTTTAGCTTTATGGGTAATGGGCAAAATGCTGGCATGGCATTCGTCCGCCTAAAAGACTGGAATGAGCGTAAAGGTGCAGGACAAGACGCAGCAACCCTAGCTGGCAAAGCCATGGGAGCATTGATGGGCGGTATCAAAGAAGGTACAGTGTACACCTTAGCACCGCCTGCCATTCAAGGTCTTGGCAACTCTGGCGACTTCGACTTTCAGCTCCAAGACACAGGCGGTGTAGGTCATGCCAAATTGCTAGAAGCTCGCAACATGCTACTTGGCATGGCAGCACAAAAGCCTGATGTATTGGCAGGGGTACGCCCCAGCGGTCAAGAAGACGCACCACAGCTCAAGCTCGACATCAACCAAGAGCAAGCACTGGCTTATGGTGTATCTCTTAACGACATCAATGCCACGCTTGCTAGTGCTTGGGGCAGTGGTAAAATAGGCGACTTCATCGACCGTGGACGTATCAAGTCCGTGTATATGCAGGGTGAAGCGTCATCTCGCTCGGTGGCGGACGATATCAATAAATGGTATGTACGCAATAGCAGCGGTACGATGGTGTCATTCAGTGCTTTTTCTAGCAGCCAATGGGGCTATGGTTCGCCCATTCTAAGCCGCTATGATGGCTTACCATCTATGGGCTTACAAGGCGGTGCTGCTGCTGGCAAATCCAGTGGTGATGCGGTAGTCGCCATGGAAGAGCTTGCCGCCCAATTGCCAGAAGGTATCAGCTACTCATGGTCTGGCTTGACCAAACAAACCAAAGAAGCAGGCTCACAAGCCCCCCTACTCTACGCCATTTCGATTTTGGTGGTATTCTTGTGCTTGGCGGCATTATACGAGAGTTGGTCTGTGCCATTTTCGGTAATGATGGTTGTACCGCTTGGGGTGCTGGGTGCGATTATCTTTACCGCCATTCGTGGTTTTGACAATGACGTGTATCTACAAGTGGGCTTGCTCACGGTCATTGGTCTGTCTGCCAAAAACGCCATTTTGATTATCGAAGTTGCCAAAGAACTCCAAGAAGCAGGCAGGTCGCTCAAAGAAGCTGTTATGCAGGCGGCTCGCCAACGACTACGCCCAATCATCATGACATCTTTGGCATTTGGTATCGGTGTTGTGCCACTGTATGTCGCTCAAGGGGCAGGTTCTGGCAGCCAAAATGCTGTAGGTACAAGTGTACTTGGTGGGGTGATTGCAGCGACTTTCTTGGGGGTGTTCTTTATTCCGATGTTCTACATTTGGGTGCGTTCACTATTTCCTTACAAAGCATCAAATGCAGCCATCAACACCCAACACAGCCACGGAGAATAACATGACAACCATCAATCACAAATTCTTTGCCATCTCGGTGCTTGTGCTGGCGATGGCAGGCTGTACAAGTCTGCCAAAAGCTCCCAAGACAGTGCTGGCACAGCCCAACATAGCACTTGAACAAAGCTATGCCATCGGTGCTGATGACAATGAGACCATCAGCACTACCGACACGCCAAGTATCGCAGCGACTGGTTGGCAGGATTTTTATAACGACGATAAGCTAAAAGCCTTGATTCAACTGGGTCTTGCCAACAACAAAAACCTAGAACAAGCCGTGCTTGCCATTCAAAAATCTCAAGCCCAGTATCGTATCAGCCGTGCCAATAGCATACCAGCGGTAAATGCCACAGCTGGCTACAGCATAGGTGCGACCAACGCCCAAGACCGCAACCACAGCGAAACTTACCGTGTGGGTCTAGCGTCGGCAAGCTATGAGCTTGACCTATGGGGACGTGTGGCAAGCCTAAAAGAACAAGCCCTGCAAAATTACCTTGCCACTGCTGCTGCC
>JAUNUB010000038.1:16075-17449 GCA_030538375.1 Moraxella sp.
AGCTACAGCTCGCCCAAAGCACCAGCCAAAGCCGTGAACGCTCCTTGTACATCACGCAGCGTCGCTTTGAAGCTGGCATTGACTCACGCAGCCCATCGCTACAGGCCGAAGCGTCGCTAGAAAACGCTCGCCTTGCTGTACTCACCGCCCAAACCAGCCTACTCAAAGCCCAAAACGCCCTTGAGCTGCTTATCGGCGGTAGCGTACCAGCAGAGCTTATGCCTGATGCGGCAGTAACTGGCATTGTGAGTGAAAAAGTCTTCAATGCAGGCTTACCCAGCGAACTATTGTACTACCGCCCTGACATCGCCCAAGCCGAATACAGTCTAAAAGCAGCAGGGGCAAATATTGATGTGGCTCGTGCGGCATTTTTCCCAACCATTGCCTTATCAAGCAGTATGGGTCTGTCAAGTGGCAGTCTGAACAACCTGTTTAGCACCAATGGCGTAACATGGTCGTTTGGTCCATCTGTCAGCATTCCTATCTTTGATGGCGGTGTGCTAAATGCCAATTATGAAGTGGCGCAAATTGCCCAGCGTGAATCTTTGGCAGGCTATGAATACGCCATTCAAAACGCCTTTAAAGAAGTGCGTGATGTACTGGCAGAGCGTGCCACCATGGGCGAGCAGCTGAACTCGCAATATCGCCTACAAGAAAACTACCAGCGTACTTATGACATTGCCTATGCGACATTCCGCTCTGGTCTTGCCAATTATCTTGATGTGCTGGACGCAGAACGCTCGCTGTTTAATAACCAACAAGGCATTTTAAACCTAGAACAGCAACGTGTCATCAGTCAAATCAGCCTGTATCAAGTCTTGGGCGGTGGCGCGACACTCACCGCACCGCAAATCACTGGTGAAAACCGCCAAGAACGTGCCATGACCAGTGCCGCCATCGCTACCGATGAGCAGATAGATGAACTTCAGCCCATCTTTGGCACGCCTGCCAAATTGGTCGACACATCTGCAACAGCGAATGCTACCGAAGTAGAAACCAACACCGCCACGGCAGAAGCAGCCCAGAAGGCGAGAGAAGTGGCAAAGGAAGCGGCGGAGAGAGCGAGAGCCGCCGCCAAATAATATCAGACACACTCAAAAAAACCGCTGGCATTTATTATGCTGGCGGTTTTGCTTATATGGGTCAGCGTGGTTGAATTTACGTTTTATAGTCAAATATAGTCGATTAAAATAAAAACGAGACAGCACGACAGACCGCCGTGTAGCCGTAGCGTGGGTATAAACCCACGTTTATTGGTGGGGGAACAAAGCACCCTGCCAATAATCACGAATGGGTGTGTATCGGTTTTATTTTAATCAACGATATTTAGGCACTTACAAAACAGCCATACTTTATCACCATGCTTTTTATTCA
>JAUNUB010000039.1 GCA_030538375.1 Moraxella sp.
CAAGTTGTCTTTTTGATTTTTGTTACAGCATACTTTTTAGACCACGACCTATAATTTCAACTCCAATAATTAAAATTCTACTCAATATTGATTATATCGATATATTGGTGTAATGGATATTTCTACCCATCTTTTTTGGTTTCTCTATTCGTGGTAGTGAGTAGAAATACCTATGCCACGAATTGTTTTACAAGTGCAAAATGCTGATTTCAATAGCTTTATTTTTTATGACTTATGTTAATAACCTTAGTGCTAACGGACTAGGGTTACAATCTATTTTCCATCACTTAACATCACTTACTATCATCATTTATAGCTCTAGGCAAAAACAGTCATCAGTCATAATACTTCGTGCCATCTGCTTGTGTCTTAAACCTACGATGAAACCACATCCACTGGGTGATATTTTTATTAATACTGGTTTCAAACATGGCGTTGATACGTTTAGCGTCTGCCACTTCATCACTACTGGGATAATTATCCAGTGCAGGCGACAGGCTGATATGATAATGCGGACGCTTGCCTTTGGGTAGGTTATCGGGTGTTTGGCGTATCATATCCATGACGATGACCGCAGGCGGATTGGCTTTGTCTATGGCTACCAAGCGTCTGGGGGCGGTGATGGTGGCGGCATTTACACCAAAGAATTCTGCCATCACGCCATGCTCTAGCCCAAAATCTTGGTCAGGACTGTACCAAATGACTTTACCGCTCTTTATTCTACCAATCAGTTTTTTCATCTCTTTATTATTAATCTGCTCATCAAAGATATAACGTCTGCCATTATAAATAAACCATTCTAATAAAGGATTGTTTTGTTTGCGATATACACAGTCCGCCGCAAAAAACTGCGTGCATAACCTACCGCCCAAATCCAATGTGGTATAATGTCCGCCTAATAATATCACCGCCTTATCATCTTTTTGGGCGTTAATAAGATGTTGTAAGCCCGATATACTAAATGTGCGTTTGAATACATTGGGGCGAAACCATGCACACAAGGTCTCAAAAATACCAATGCCTTGATTGACAAATACTTGTTTGGCGATTAATATTTTTTCATTATCGGATTTATTGGGGAATGCCAAGGTTAAATTGGTGAGTGTATCTTTGACACGGCTTTTGATGAATAGATAAGCCAATTTGCCAATTTGCCGCCCTATAAAAAACTGCATTCTAAGTGGCAAATAAATAAGCGGTAAAATCATCAATATCAATAGCCAAATGCCCCAATACTTAGGGGCTAAAAATTGCCATTCAAAAGGCAATTTGTCCGCCAGTTGTGTTTGTTTGTGTGTATCGGTGAGATTGGGCATGGCTTTGATGTTCACGACCTTATCACTGATTGGCGGATTGGCTGATGAATATCAATGTTATGTGCTGAGTTATGTGTTGATTGGCAATGATTGCCGCAGTTATGCTCTGTCATAAACAATCCTTATTTGCCAAGGTTTTCTAATTCGTCCCAACGTTCTAATTTTGTGAGTAATAGCTCATCAATCTGTGCCAGCCGTTCGCTGTACTTGGTGGCTAATGCCAAATCACTCACAAATAACGAACCGTCTGCCAATTGATTATTCAGATGGCTTTGTTCGGTTTCAAGTTCGCTGATTTCGTTGGGTAGGTTTTCTAATTCACGTTGTTCTTTGTAGCTTAATTTGCGTTTTGCTGCGGTATTACTTGCAATATCGCCATTATTATTTTTGATATTATCTTTGGTATTGTTTTGAGTGGTGTTTTGGTTATTGCTATTTTGACTATTTTTATCGCCGCTTTTATCACTACCTTTATCACCATTTTTGGCTTGGCGTGCGTGCTGAATAACATAATCAGCATAACCGCCCACATATTCATGAATGATACCATTACCGTCTTTGTCGGTATCAAATACCCACGTCTGCGTAACAACATTGTCCATAAAGGCACGGTCATGGCTGATGAGCAAAATCGTGCCAAGAAAGCCTGCCACATACTCTTCAAGCAGCTCAAGCGTTGCCATATCAAGGTCGTTGGTGGGTTCGTCCAGTACCAGCACGTTGGCAGGTTTTAGCAGTTGTTTGGCGAGCAGTACTCTGGCACGTTCACCGCCCGATAGAGCTTTAACTGGCGTTCTGGCACGGTTTGGGGTAAATAGGAAGTCTTGCAGATAGCCTAGGATATGCGTTTTTTTGCCGTTGATTTCGACATAGTCCGAGCCTTCGGAGACATTTTCGGCGACCGATTTTTCAAGGTCTAATTGCCCCTTTAACTGGTCAAAAAACGCCACATTGACCGATGTGCCAAGTTTGACATCACCAGCTACTTTGGCACTGTCGTCCAAGCCCAAAATGGTGCGGATAAGCGTGGTTTTGCCTACGCCATTTTGTCCGATGATGCCCACACGGTCGCCACGCACCAGCACGGTAGAGAAGTCCTTGACCAAGGCTTTGTTGTCGTATTCTAGGGTTAAGTGATTGACTTCGCAGACGATTTTGCCCGATTTGTCCGCTTGCTGTACGCTGATGTTGATATTGCCTAGCACATCACGGCGTTCTTTGCGTTCGGAGCGTAGGGCTTTTAAGGCACGCACTCGTCCTTCATTGCGAGTGCGGCGTGCCTTGATACCTTGGCGAATCCACACTTCTTCTTGGGCGAGTTTTTTGTCAAAGTCGGCAAATGCCTTGGCTTCGGCTTCGAGTGCCAGCTCTTTGAGTTCTTGATAGCGAGCATAACCGCCTGCCCCTTGCGACACGTCATAGCTTGAGAGTGTTCCACGGTCAAGCTCGATAATGCGTGTGGCAAGATTGTCCACAAACTGACGGTCATGGGTGATGAATAGCACGGTAAGTTTTTGATTAAGCAGGAATTTTTCTAGCCAGTCGATACTTTCTACGTCCAAATGGTTGGTCGGTTCGTCCAAGAGCAGCACGTCAGGCTTAGTAACCAATGCCCTTGCCAGCAGCACACGGCGTTTGCGACCGCCCGACAAATCCGCCAAATTATCCGTGGCAGTCAGCCCCATATTCTCAAGCAAAGTGCGAGCACTGCGTTCCAAATCCCAGCCGTGCAATGCGTCAATGTCGTGCTGTAGTACCGACATTTGTTCGCACGCTGCCATATCGCCTGTGGCACATTGCTCGGATAGGGCGTGATATTGCTCAAGCAGCTTGGCAACTGTGCCACTGCCGCCCATCACCACATCAAGCAGCGTGCCATCGTCCACAGGCACGTCTTGTGCCAGCATGGCAATACGCACGCCATCGGTGATAAGCACTTCGCCATCATCAGGGGTCTGCACGCCTTCGATGAGCTTAAATAAGGTGGACTTGCCTTCGCCATTGCGACCAATCAGACACACTCGCTCGCCTGCGTCTAGGCTAAAATTCACACCGTTTAAAATCGGTGCGACACCAAAGGCAAGATGAATGTTTTTTAGGGTAATTAACGCCATATGTTTTATACTTTTTTTAAAAAATGATAGAATGCGATGATTATAACAAAATTATGTGCAAAAGTCTGATTTTGTACGATAATAGATGAACAAGTGAACAAACCAATGAGCCAAGCCCTAATTGACCTACAGATTAAAATTGCCTATCTTGAGAACACTGTCGATACGCTCAATGACGTGATTGCCAAGCAAGACAGACGGCTGCACGACCTACAAGACCAGCTAAAACTCATCTACGCACGCCTAGAACAAGACCGTGATGATGGCATTGCACCGTTTGATTTAATGGCGGACAGACCACCGCATTATTAGGACGTGTTTTTATTTTTTGAATATATTGGACATGGTATATTGAGCAATAATAATAAAAGCGGCTAAGTATTAAGTTTGCACCTTTAAGCCTAAGTATTTGGGCGGTTAAGTGATTTCAGTAAACAAACATGCAGTAAATAATTACAAAAAGATAAAATTTTGCTTGTATTTAAAAAATATTTGTTTTAAGATAACAATTGTTTGTTAAGTTTAAGATAACATTCAAAACGTTAATACCACGGTTTTTTACAGGAGTGAAACCATGCACAAAATTTTTAATTACAAGACCCTAGCGGTGGCGACAGCTTCCATGATGGCAGCGACCGTGGCAAATGCCGCAGGTCTTGACCGCTCTGGGCAGGATATTACGGCATTTTTGCAGGACGGTACTTATGCCGAAGCGGTGTATACCTATATTGACGCTGATGTGTCGGGCAAGGATACCAGTGGTAATGCCACAGGCGACATCGCCGAAGCCTATGATTTCTTTCGCTATGGCGTAAAAACCGACATCAATGACACCTTTAGTATCGGTGTGCTGTACGATGAGCCATTTGGGGCAGCGGTGAAGTATGGCACTGGCAATGATTTTAGCGTTAATGCAAGCAGTGCCAATGACAACTATGTGGGTTATGTAAAAGGAATACTAGCCGCTCAAGCCGAAGCAGCTGGCGGTACTCGTGAGCAAGGTATACAACAAGCAATTGCTTTGACTACTGCTCTGCCTTTGGCAACGGTTATAGCAAACCCTGCGGCAGCAGCAGCAGCAGGTGCGGCAGCCCCAGCCCTTGCAGCAGCAGCAGCAGGTGCTATTGCTGCTACTCAACGGCAAGCAGGTCAAGCAACCAATGTGGAGATTCGCACCGAAAACGTCAGCCTACTACTTGGGGCGAAACTTGGCACGAATAAAAACTTTCAAGTCTATGGCGGTCCTGCGGCACAGCGTCTAAACGGTGAAGTGCATTTGCGTGGTCCTAATTACCTAACTGCTAATGGCTATGATGCCAAGATTCAGACTGATACCACGCTAGGCTGGGTGGCTGGGGTGGCGTATAGCAAGCCTGAGATTGGACTGCGTGCGTCTTTGACCTATCGCTCCGAGACCGAACATAACACACAGATTGCTGAAGTGTTACCAATGCGAAATATTAGTGCTGTTCTTCAAGGTAACACTACAATGCCTGGGACGACTACCCAAGACTTTAGCGTAACCTTACCAGAGTCTTATAATCTAGATTTCCAAACAGGGCTAAACCCCACCACACTGCTCACTGCCAGAGTGCGTTATGTGCCATGGGGAGATTTTCAGATTCGCCCAACACTATACACCCAAGCGAGCGGTCTACCTATCGTAAGCTATTCTGATGATCAATGGTTGGTTGAGCTGGGACTTGGCAAAAAAATCAATGACAAACTGTCTGTACAAGGTAGTGTCGGTTGGGACAGCGGTGCAGGCAATCCTGCTACCACACTAGGTCCAGTTGATGGCTACTATAGCGTGGGTCTTGGGGCGAAGTATAATGTAACGCCCGAATGGTCGGTATCGCTGGGCGGCAAATACTTTATGTTTGGTGATGCAGACGCACAGCTACCTACCAAAGACCTAGTTGGTAAATTTGAAAATAACAATGGCTATGCCGTGGGTCTAAAAGTGGCGTATCAAAAACGTTAAGCCAGCTCAAAATCAATCGCATAACAGCCCAGTGGATATCAATTCACTGGGTTGTTTTTTTGGGCGTTATTGTATTGATAAAAAAAGTTGCGGTAGGGTGTGGCGTTAGCCCACCATTTTAATAGTGCGGTGTCAAATGTGGTGGGTTTAGCCACCCTACGGCTACCATGTTAAGGTATCCTGTAACGCAGGCTTGACAGATGATGGTATGCCATCACAAAAAACTAAGTCGTTGTATATAACGCTCTGATGACAGCATTTAGGCGTGTTCTGTTTTGTGGACTGTCATGCTCGATGACAATTTTTTGTACATCATCATCGAACACACTCATAAAAACATCGTAGGCTTTTTTTCTTGCTCTAAGCTCTAGGATTTTTGGGTTTTTGGTAGGGCTTGCCCCACTCATGTCAAAATCTTTGTAACGCTCATATTCCAAATCAACGTCTTGCATTTATATACTCCTTTTCTTGGTTTTTTGTCGGAAAGAAAGCGGTGATGATACGGATAATATCCGCTCGTTCAGTCCAAACCACGACAAGTAATCTTGATTGATTGCTTATGCCAATAGTCGATGTTCTTTGTTCATCATAGCTGCCAAAATCATCTTTTTCAAGTGTATTGTCATCAAAAAATACACTTGCTGCTTCATCAAGCGTAATGCCACGCTCCTTATTTACTAGCTCAAATTTTGGGTCATGCCATTCAAATAATAAGCCGAAAAGTCTAAGTGTTGGCATTCAATAACTCGCTATTTTTAATAATCATACTCATATTTTGCTTTGGGCTATTTTGGTATAAATCCGTCATCATTTACCCTAATAATCAGTATCCAGTCATTCTAGCACAAAAATCCTGCACATCAAAACAGCCTAGGTATTAGGCATGGTGATACACCAACAATGCACTCAATTATTTTTATCACCTGTTTTTTATTGGCTAAATTAACCAATTTTTGATATGATAGGTGGGGCGTGCTGAGCTTTCACCACGCAAAACTATAACAGGGTATGAAATCTTGAAGATTTTCTTGCTTTTGGTTAAAAAACGGCTAAATTTGTCATTTTTTCGTCAAAACCCTTGTGAATACGCCCTGTATTCCTAAGCGGATTTTTCCTTAAAATGCCTACATTTATCTCGTTTTTTAATCCAAAGATGAAAGCACAAGCACGCCCTAATTCCCTACACCGAGCATGTTATGATTTTGCCTAATCACAAGTTTTTAATCGCACCGTCTATCCTATCCGCCGACTTTGCCCGCCTAGGTGATGACGTGGCACAGGTGCTGGACGCTGGGGCAGACGTGGTGCATTTTGATGTGATGGACAATCACTATGTGCCAAATCTCACCTTTGGGGCGATGGTGTGCAAGGCATTAAAAGACTATGGTATTACCGCACCCATTGATGTACATCTGATGGTGTCGCCTGTTGATGGTATGATTGAAGGATTCATCAAGGCAGGGGCGGATATCATTACCTTTCACCCCGAAGCGAGCCAGCATATTGACCGCTCATTGCAGCTGATTAAGTCCGCTGGGGTGCGTTGTGGATTGGTGTTCAACCCTGCCACGCCGCTGCATTATCTTGATTATACCATTGACAGCCTTGACCAAATATTGCTGATGAGTGTCAATCCCGGCTTTGGCGGTCAAAAGTTCATTCCACAGACTTTGGATAAAATCAAAGCCGTCAAAGAACGTATACTGATGAATGGGCGAGACATTCGCCTAGAAGTCGATGGCGGTATCAACGCAAGCAATATCCGTGCAGTCGCAGAAGCTGGGGCGGATATGTTCGTGGCTGGGTCGGCGATTTTTAATCAAGCGGACTATGCACAGGCTATTAATGAAATGAGAGCTGAGCTTGCCAAAGTCAGCAGCGTGGTGGTATAAGTGGTGGTATAAGATGACGGATATAAAAACGGTAGCAGTAGATAATAGTCAGACCAAAACAGGGCTTGTGCCACTGGGTATCACGATAGGGCTTGGGGTGTTTGGGCTGGTGCTGGCATTGGCTGGCTATGGCTTTCGCTTGTTGGCTGGTGATGAGCTGGGGGCGGTGGTGCGTCATGCGATGGTGGTGGTGTCGTTTTTTTTGATTGTAGTGCCGTCAGGTTTTGTGGGTGGGGCTAAGCTATTAAACCGCTTTCAAGGCACGAATATCCACACAAGAAACGCATGGACACTGGGCTTATTAACATCATGCGTGATGATACTGGGTATCATGGGGCGGTACAGCTGATGTGGCGATTGCTTGGCAGGCTGTTGCCAGACCGTTTTGTACCCAAGGATATTCCTAAGGGGCTGGTGCTTACACTGATTATCGTGGTTATGCTTTTTGGGTTGTCGGGCTTTCGTTATGGGGGCGGCGATAGGCTGCAGGGCTGGCTGCACGTGCTTGAGAATTGGGTGTTGTATCTTGTGCTGTTCCCTGCCTTGACCGCCCTTGCCAGTATGCCGATTAAATACCGTGATGACAGCTTTGATGTGCGTATGGCGTATTATTTAGGTATGTTTGTGGGCTTGTTGTTTATGTTTGCCAAGCTGCGATATTGGCGATGATGACAAACTTGAACTTCATCACAACCAACCCCATGTATAGCCGAATAACACCCAAATAAACACCTAGCGAGAGATGTATAGATTATGAGCAAAAAAGACACTGTATTTGAGCCATTTGATGAGCTAAGCACTGCGGCAGTGCAAGAGATTATGCTAGAATTTGTGCAGGCAGAAGACGGCAAGCTAGTACTGCGAGAAGCCAAAAATCACGATGAAGTGCTGGTGTCCATTGATTTTTCGGACAAGGTCAAAGAGATGTTGGGTTCTGACACCCAAATGGTGGGCGAACAGATGGTACAAGCGGCATTTGCAGCGGTTATGCGTCAGCAGATGAGTCGTTGGCATGCTCATATTTATGATGAAGTGCCAGCACGGTACAGTTAGGCATTATAATAACGGACGTTGTGATAGTAGACGTTCTGACAATCAACGTTATGATATAGTCTTTTAAATTAGCTTTAATACTTCGTCAAACTCGCTTGCTGTACTATCTGCACTCGTTTTCCTTGTCTTAAAGCTAATTTATTTGACTATAATCTGTGCAAAAAATAACCATATATCAAAAATCGCCCCAAAAAAACGCATTGTCCATCACAGGCAATGCGTTTTTAGTTTTGTGATTGATTACAGTTTGGCAATCCATTCATCAATGGCAAGTGCCTGTTCTTTGGCGTTACCTGTGTAGCTGGCAGGGGTGAGCTTGGCTAGGCGTTCACGGTCGGCAGTGGGTACGCCGTCCAGCTCTGCACCATTGACAAAATCGACCATCATCTCACGTGTCATGGCTTGTCCACGGGTGAGTGCTTTTAGTTTTTCGTAGGGTTTTTCGATGTTGTAGCGACGCATGACGGTTTGGATAGGTTCGGCAAGCACTTCTTGGGCGTTGTCCAAATCGGCTGCGATACGCTCGGCATTCACTTCGAGTTTGCCAATACCTTTTAGGCAGGCTTCAAAGCCAATCAAGCTCTGTGCCAAGCCCACGCCCATATTGCGAAGTACGGTGCTGTCTGTCAAATCACGTTGCCAGCGAGAGATAGGCAACTTTTCGCCAAGGTGTGCCAGCACGGCATTGGCAAGCCCAAGATTGCCTTCGGAGTTTTCAAAATCAATGGGATTGACCTTGTGCGGCATGGTGGAACTGCCAACTTCACCATCTTTTAACTTTTGTTTAAAATACCCCAATGAAATATAGCCCCACACATCACGGTCAAAGTCAATCAAGATGGTGTTGAATCGGCGTAGTGCGTCAAACATCTCGGCGATATAGTCGTGTGGCTCAATCTGCGTGGTATAAGGGTTGTAGCTCAAGCCCAATGACGTGATAAAGCCTTGGGCGTGTGCCTGCCAATCGATATCGGGATAGGCGGACAGATGGGCGTTGTAGTTGCCTACTGCACCGTTGATTTTGCCTAGGATTTCGACATTTTTGAACTGTTTGATTTGGCGAGCCAAACGGTAGGCGACGTTTGCCATTTCTTTGCCAAGCGTGGTAGGGCTGGCGGTCTGTCCGTGGGTGCGTGAGAGCATGGGTAGCCCAGCATAAGTTTTGGCAAGGGTGGCGATTTCGCTCACGATTTTTTGCATGTTCTCAAGCAGTACCGCACGCCCATTGATGAGCATAAGCCCATGCGATAGGTTGTTGATGTCTTCTGATGTGCAGGCGAAGTGAATGAATTCACCCACATTGGCAAGCTCGGCAATATCAGCGGTTTTTTCTTTTAAAAAGTACTCCACTGCCTTGACATCGTGATTGGTGGTGCGTTCGATTTCTTTGATACGCAAAGCGTCCGCTTCACTAAAGTCGGTGATGATACGGTCAAGCAAGGCGTGGGTTTCATCACTAAATGGTGCGACTTCATGAATATCGGTATGGCGTGCCAATGCCTGTAGCCAGCGAATCTCTACGCTAACACGGGCGTGAATCAGTCCAAATTCGGACAAAAACGGACGCAAGCTGTCGCATTTGCCAGCATAGCGACCGTCCAGTGGAGAAAGTGCGGTAAGTGTGTGCATAAAGACCCCTTTGTGTTTTAAGGATAAGAAAGTATTTTGAAGATAAAAAGTATTCCAAGCATAAAAAATCACTCAATTATAACAAATTTGGCGGCAAAAATGCGATAAGAAATGTGCATGGTGGACGGATTTTGTAAGTGGCGGTTGTGTTAAGTGTTGTTTGTTATGATTGGGTGGGGGTGATGATACAGTCTTTTAAATTCACTTTAATACGTTGCCAAACTCGCTTATAAGTACTATCTGCTACTGGCTTTCCTTATTTTAAAGTTGAATTTATTTGACTATAACGCCTGATTGTTTTTATGTTGATGCCGTCTGAAACCGCACTTTGATGGTGTTAAGTTTCAGACGGCGTTTTGATTTATAAAGCTCTCAAATAATCCACATAATCTTGTGCACCACTCTCCAAATCAGCCAAGTCTTCTGCGGTTGGGGCTTTGCCGATGGTGGAGTCCAAGCCATAGAACACGAAGTGCGGTTGATAATCGGCTTTGATGTAATCCGCGGATAATTGGAACGGTAGCAACACTTCTTCCATGCTGTTTCCGCCTTGTTCGGTTTTCACATAGCTTTCTTCGCCAGCACCAGCACTAACCGCCAACGCCAGTTTGCGACCGATAAAGACGTTGCCTTTTGAGCCGTATGCCCAGCCGTAAGTCAGCACCTGATCTTGCCATGCTTTCAACAACGGCGGTGAGCTGAACCAATAAATCGGAAATTGGAACACGATATTTTGGTGTTGTTCCACTAGTTTTTGTTCCGCCGCCACGTTGATGTTGCCGTCAGGATAAATTTCGTTCAGATAATGTACGGTAAATTCTTCAGGGTATTTTTTGATTTCGTCCGCCAAGCGTTGATTAACCAACGATGTTGATAAATTCGGATGGGCGATAATCACCAATGTTTTTGCCATTTTTAAAGCCTCGTTTTGCTTAGTAAATTTAAGGTGGGCAGTATATAATAGACAAATCAACGAAAACAAGAACGTACGCACAGGTACGCCAGTTACGCCGAGGTAAGCATGCACGACAATGTGCCGATAGATTTAAACCGTCTTGACCCCACCCAATCAGGCTTCGGCTACACCTTGTCATTGATTGACGGCAAATACACCATGATGGTGTTGTATCTGCTTTATTACTATCCGCCGACCATTCGTTTTAATGCCTTGCAACGCATGATGGGCGACATTCCGCACAAAACTCTAGCCGCCACCTTGAAAAAAATGGAGCAAGACGGCTTGGTTATCCGCACCGAATATCCGCAAATTCCGCCCAAAGTGGAATATTCCCTTTCTGAAAAAGCCTTGAGCTTAATCCCTGTTTTGGACACAGTCTGTTTGTGGGGTGAGAAGTGGCAGTAGGTTTGTGGATTTTTAGGGATTTTTGACTGTTTCCCTATAACAATGCCGTCTGAAACCGCACTTTGATGGTTTTAAATTTCAGACAGCATGATTGCTTGCTTGTCAATACGAGTATTCCTTTCTTATGTTGGGTAGAATACGAGTAAGGTGTTCGCAATAGCGAGAGAATAGTAATAATTTTAAAAAGAGGCTAATAATGGAAATAGTTGAGCAATATTTATCAGGACTTAAAAAGGCATATTTTGACAATGATGCAAAAAAAAGATTGGGAACATTTTGAAAAAATAAAACAAGGTGCTACAACAGAAGACATCGAGAAAATAAAAAATGTATATCCCAATATTCCAAACACTTTGATTAGCATTCTTGAATATGTTGATGGAACTTATTGGAGAGAATACGCCGGAGAAGAAATAACCTTTTATTTTCTGGGTTCTGACGTTGAAGAATACCCATATTATTTATTGTCTTCAAAACAAATTATAGAAAATCAAAACGAAGCGTACGAAAATTATTCAGACTATATTGATAGACAATATGACGGAGTTGAAATTGACGATAAAATTACGAAACAATCAAATTCGCTAAAATGGCTTCACTTTTCAGATTGCTCAAATAATGGCGGAACATCACAGTTATTTATTGATTTCAGCCCTTCTGACAAAGGGAAAATGGGACAAATTGTAAGATTTTTACACGACCCTGACGAATTTAGCGTAATTACTGAGAGCTTTGAGGAGTATTTAAAAAAATTAATCGAAAATGGATATGACTTCATCAATGAAGATACGGTAAATTAAACTTGAAAATGCGAGCCATTAACCCAAACCTTAGTTCGTACCAACAAATAAAAAGAAACTAAAAACCAAACTACTTCACCAAGCCCAAAATGTTGGTAGCAAGCGTAGGTTGGGTTACGTCGCTTGGGGCGGCTAACCCAACCTACAAGCTGGGCATTAAGGTTTAGGTTTTTTGAATTGAATGAAAATGCCGTCTGAAACTTTTGCTTGATTTAAAAAAACAAAGTGCGGTTTTAGACGGCACACTCAAATATATAGTCAAATAAATTCAAATATATCCCCCTAGCCGCCTTACATCTTTCACAGGCGGATTGCCAAAATAGCGGTGATATTCTCTGGAAAACTGGCTCGTGCTTTCGTAGCCGACGGCAAAAGCAGCACTGGCGGCATCTTCACCGCCGAGCATGAGCTGGCGTGCTTTTTGCAGCCGCAGTTGTTTTTGAAATTGCAAGGGGGTGTTGTTGGTAACACGGCGAAAGCAGATGTGGAAGTTTGATTGGCTCATCTGCACGCTGGCGGCAAGGGCTTTGACCGACAGGCGGCTGTCAAAATGTTGTTGCAGCCAATCTATCGCCCGCTGAATGCGGTGTTTGTGGCGTTTGTTGAGCAAGGTTTGGCAAATCATGCTGCCAAGCGGCGAACGCAGCAGCCAGTAGTGGATTTCGCGGCGGATAAGTGGGGCGATAACAGGAATGCTTTCGGGCTGTTCGTTTAGGACAAGCAGGCGGCTGAATGCGTTGATAAGCTCCGTTACGGCGGCGTGTGTGCCGTTGCCCTTATTCTCAATTTTTTCAATATTATCAATACCATTGAAAGCAGGCATGGCAGGGCTGTTGGCGTATTCGCTGATAAGTTGCTTGAGTTCGCTGCTGTCTAAATGAAAGCTGACTTTACAACAAGCGGTTTTGCCGTAAATTGTGCCGCCGCTGAACAATAAAGCACAGGTCAAAATGCTGTTGTTTTCGCCGTTGTTTTCGCTGTCGTTATTGTTGTTGGCAGGATAACAAATGCCGCCGCTGAGTTGTATGGGCTGTATGGCTGGTATGGGCTTTTGCGGCGTTTGCTGTGTTTGGGCGGATTCTGAATAGCCAAACGCCAGTCCGTGCAAGAGTTGCTGTTTGTCGGTATCACTCAAGTGTGCGTAACGCTGAATCAATTTGGCTAAAGTCTGCATTTGTCGCTCCTGTATTGGTTTGGGGCAATTTGGCGAACCTTGCAAACAAGCGTCCGCCTTTATTTAACAAACATGGTTTTGCTTTCTATACTTTCGGATTATCCTAAAAGATTTTTATGTAGATAAACAGCTTATTACTGCTGCTTTTTTGTAATTTCAGGCAACGATTTCAAAATAATAGGCAAAAGATTCTTAGCATTCGGCAGGTATCATGATTACATCGTCCGCCAAAGGGCAAGTTTCAAAGCAAGTGTTGATTTAATGGCTTGTTTTGATTTGATTTTTGGCAGATGAAGCTGGTGTGTTGCTTAAAGTCGCTCCAAGTCGCTTTCAGGCTGCCCCATGCCATGCGTTCAAGCCATACCGTTCAATACAAGCCCCATGCAAGGAGTAATATCATGCCTGATTCCAATATTTTGCAGCCCATTCGTGGCAATAAAGGTGCAACCGACCCCGGCCCACGCAATCTTTTGCTTGATGCACAAAATCCCGATTTGCTGATTCCCCCCGAAACCGACAACGGCTCAATGCCAAACTTGAAATTCTCGTTCGGCATGGCACACAACCGCTTGGAAGAAGGCGGCTGGGCTAGAGAAGTTGCCGTGCGTGATTTTCCTGTTTCAGAATCCATGGCAGGCGTGGATATGCGTCTGGACGAAGGGGCGGTGCGTGAGCTGCATTGGCACAAAGAAGCGGAGTGGGCATATATCCTGCAAGGCAAAGTGCGGTTTACTGTGGTGGATTCCGACCGCAATGTGCATATTGACGATTTGGGCGTGGGCGATATGTGGTTTGCCCCTGCAGGCATTCCGCATTCTATTCAAGCATTGGAAGGCGGCTGCGAATTTTTGCTGGTGTTTGACGACGGCAATTTCTCAGAAAACGAAACCTTGCTGATTACCGAATTTTTGGCACACACGCCACGCAGCGTATTGAGCAAAAACTTCGGCGTGGACGAAAGCAAGTTTGACAATATCCCCGCTTCGGAAAAATACATTTTCAGAATGCCTGTGCCAGAGCCGTTGGCAAGCGTGCAAGCACCCTTTGCCGACCGCCAAGCCAAACACCCCTACACCTACCACGCTTCCGAACAAGAGGCCGTTCGCTATCCGGGCGGCTTGGCAAAAGTGGTGGACTGCCGCCAATTTGCCGCAACCACGCTGGCGGCGTTGATTATGGAGATTGAGCCCGGTGCAATGCGTGAGCTGCATTGGCACCCTGATGCCGACGAATGGCAGTATTACATGGAAGGCACAGGGCGAATGACGGTATTTGATGCCACCAATAAAGCACGCACCTTCAACTATGGGGCGGGCGATGTCGGCTTCGTTCCACGCACTTTGGGGCATTACATTGAAAACACAGGCGATACGGTATTGCGTGTTATCAATGTATTCAACACCGCCAAATATTCCGATTTGTCGCTGGAAAACTGGATGGCACTGACCCCACCAGAGCTGATTAAAGGGCATTTGAATCTTGATGACGAGATGATTAAAGCCCTACGCCGTGAACGTTGCCCTTTGCGATAAGCCGCACAAGGCGATGAAAAAACGATAAAAAGCAATAAAAAAAGAGGGCGGTGAAAAGCATTTCTCCGCCCTATCCCCCCACTGCATTTGAAAGCAATCATTATGTTTAAAACCTTAACTTTCGCCCTGCTGCATTTTAGTGTTGCGTTTGCCGTTACCTACCTGCTGACGGGTAGTATTGGCATTTCAAGTGCGGTCGCTCTAATTGAGCCGCTGGCAAATACGGTGGTATTTTATTTCCACGAAAAAGCATGGCGGCATTACGAGCAAAAACAAACCACGCCCAAAAGCCCACCCACTCGCACATCGGCACAGCCCTGCTGCGGACACGGTTTGATATTTCCTACCATCAACCATTCTGATTAAATCATCATGCCGTCTGAAATAGGTTTTAACAAAAGTGCGGTTTCAGCCAGCTTCGGTCGCCCAAAATGAAAAGCCAAGCCCCAAAAAGCGTTTTGCCGCAAAATATCAGGTCAATCGCAATGGCGGTTGCTTTTTGCGGCGGCTATTTGGATATTTTCACCTATCTGCACTACCGCACACTGGTTGCCGCACAAACAGGAAACATCATTTTTATGATTGCCGACATCGGCAACGTGCAGGCGGCAACCTTGAATTTACGCTGCTTATCCCTGTTCTTTTTTATATTCGGCGTGATTTTGGGGGCTTTGATAAAATCCGCAGGCAAAACATCAGCTTGGCGGATTTACACCCTGTTTCCACTCCTTATAAGCAGCCTGCTGATTTCCCTAATATCCAATCTCGGCTACCACGCACAACTGCTATCCGTCGCCGCCCTTGCCGCAAGCACAGGCATCATGACGACAACCTTCGCCAATATTGAAAGCTACCATTTCAATATGATGTTCACCACGGGCAATATCCGAAACGCCACCGCAGGCTGGACAGATTATTTCACCAGCCAAGACAAACAAGCCCTGCGAAAAGGCATGGATTACACGCTGATTGTCGCCGCCTTTTTTATCGGCGCACTCTTGTCAAAATATCTCTACACGCGGCTAAACCAAGCCAGCCTGCTCTTGGTTTTCTTTGTTCTGATTGGCATTGCCGTTGCCTACACCGTATTGGTGAAACGGCAAAGTCTTGAGCAATCTGATATTTCGGATTAATTTTCAGACGGCATTGTATTTTTGTGCAAATTGTATTAACCTATATACATCTTGCGTGCATTTACCGCACTTCTTTCCGTCTTGCTTATTGTATTTTTAGGGAGAAAACCCATGCAAACCATGACCAGCCGTGAATTTAACCAACGCACCAACGAAGCACAAAAAGCCGCCCACAAAGCCCCCTTGCTGATTACCAACCGTGGCAAGCCTGATTTGGTGGTGATGAGTTTTGGCGAATATCAGAATTTGAGCGGCAAACAGCCTGAGCGCACTTTATACGAAGCCTTGCTCGCTTACGATGGACCTGATGTTTCCGAGATTGAGCTAGATATTCCGCCACGCTCCAAAGCACAACGCCGCCCTGTGGAGTTTGATTGATGAACGACTGCAAATATTTATTGGATACCAATATCATCAGCGAACTTCGCAAGGTCAAGCAAGGCAGGTGCAACCGTGGCGTTGCCGATTGGGTGCAGTCGGTGAAAGAAAGCGAGCTTTGCACATCGGCGGTGGTGGCGATGGAGCTGGAGCGTGGCGTATTGGGCTTGGCACGCAAAGACCCGCTACAGGCACAAGGCTTGCGTAACTGGTTGGATTATTTCCTGCAAGAAACGCTCTCCGAGCAAATCCTGCCGCTAGATGCCACCACCGCCAAACTCTGCGCCAGCCTACACGTCCCCGACCGCAGCCCAGAAAACGACGCATGGATTGCCGCCCAAGCCATTCAGCATGGGCTGATTTTGGTGACACGCAATGAAAAGGATTTTGCTGATTTTGCTGCGGTTGGTTTGCGGCTGCTTAATCCGTTTAGGGATTGATTAGTGGGTTAGATGATTGATTATGCCGTCTGAAAGTTTGCATATCAAAGTGCGGTTTCAGACGGCATTTTATCTCAATCTTTTAAGCAAACACCGCCGCTTCAAACCTTGCCACATACTCCGCCACTTGCGGCTTGGTTTGCAGATAATCGCCCACCGCCCAGTCAAAATTATTCGCCAACGCATTGGCAAATAAGCCTGCAATCGTTGCGTCAATCGTGGTCGGTGTGTCGCCAAAGAAAAACGGCTTGTCACCCAAATATTCCAACACCGCCGCAATATCGGCAATGGCAAAGGCGTAAATCTGCTCTGCCGAATGGCGACCGATGCCGTGCCCGTGCAGTTCATTGCGCGCGTTTTCACGCATGGCGGCGGCAATCGCAGGCTTGATTTCGGCAGGTGCGCCGCCCAGCATTTGGTTCAGCAAAAAAT
>JAUNUB010000040.1 GCA_030538375.1 Moraxella sp.
CACAAAAGCCGTGCGTTTACCACAAATTTCAAACTTAATTGTTTGGCGTGATGAAATGTCGGCAGACCCTAAATATATTTTGGTACACATAAAGAAAATTTCAGCAAAATTTGGTATATTCAAGAGATATTTAGCAAAATTTTGCGGTATAATGATAGGTTTATTCTTTCGTGTAACAAATTTTTCACTTAGCCAAAAAAGGTTTTTTATGTCAGCCATTACTTTGCGTCGCAGCATTGCTGTATTGCTTACCCCTGCTATCGTTTCTCCTATCGTGGTTTTGCCAGCATTTGCTGAGACTAGCACCCCAGTTACCGAATTTGACCCACTGATTATCACCGTGTCCAAGACCAGCCAGCCGCTTAGCACCGCTGCCGCTCGTGTTACGGTGATTGGTGAGCGTGAGATTGAGCAAAATCCAGTAGACAATCTTGCCAAAGTCATTCAGCAAGATGCAGGCATTAGTATCAAACAATCAGGTGGTATCGGACAAATCTCTGAAATTTCCACTCGTGGCACAACCGTCAATCAAACACTGGTACTCAAAGATGGGGCAAGACTAAACAGCCAAAACCACTTAGCACCGCTGTACCCTGCTTTTTTTGATTTGTCCGATGTCAATCAAATCGAAATCGTCAAAGGTCCATCATCGGTGCAATACGGTGCGGACGCTGTCGGTGGTGTGATACAAATGCGTAGCCTTATACCTAATAAATCAAGCGTGCAAATTACAGGACTTGGCGGCGAGAACAACACCTACAAAGCCATCGTAAAAGCTAACCTTGTGAGTGATATGGGTTTTTATGCCAGTGTTCACGGACAACGCCTAGAGTCGGACGGCACACGAGTACTCAATATTCAACCAAGAGATATGCGAGCCAGCTACGACCAAAAAGGCTATGGAGCAACGCTGGGCTATGATAAAGACCGTTTGAATGCGTCGGTGCAGATTAGCCAAAACGAAGGCGTGAGCCAATTTCGAAACACTTCAACGAATACCAACGACGCAACACGCACCTTTGAAAATCGCCTAATTAATACCAAAGCCAGCTATGATTTTACCGATGATGTTACCGTATCGGCTCGTTATTCCATTTTCAAGGACTCGCAAGATGTCAAGGATAGCGACCCAGACCATTTCAACACCCAAAACGACGAAGCTGAAATCAATGCCAAATGGCAATTCACGCCCAACCAAAACATCTTGGCAGGGGTAAGCCGTCTAAATGCCAAGTTCGCCAGTGGTGATGTGGCAGATGGCGAAAAAACCAACAAATCCACAGGTTACTATCTACAGCACCAATACAACGATGACAAATTTAATACGCAAGTGGGTGTACGCCTAGAAGACAATGAACGCTTTGGCAATCATACCGTGGGGCAAGCGGCGGCACGCTATCACTTTACGCCAAAGATGAGCGTCTATGCCAATATCGGCACAGCATTCCGAGCCCCTGCATTAACCGAACTGTATTATTTCAACCAAAGTCAATATGGCAACACCTATGGCAATCCCAATCTAAAACCCGAAGAAAGCACCACGTATGAAATTGGTGCAGATACTTTAATCGGTAATCACACCAAGGCTTACATCTCCGCCTACAAAACCAAAGTGGACAACCTTATCGCCTATCAATACGCCTTTCCCGACTCCACTTACGCCAATGTTAATAAAGCCAGTATGAAAGGCGGTGAAGTGGGTGTGAAGTGGAAAAAAGATGATTTGTACCTTGGGGCAGAATACGGCTATGTTAAGACCGAAAACAAAGCCACAAGGCTTGAATTGGCATACCGCCCCAAACAAACTCTTACTTTGAGTGCTGGCATTGCCAATGACAGCTATGGAGCGAATGTATCGCTAGTAGCTCGTGCAAAATCTTATGACGGCACGAACACCATAAGAGTGGCAGGTTATGCCACCGTTGATGTGGGAGCATATTGGCAAATCACCCCAAATGTTAAATTCTTTAGCAATATTGAAAACATCGGTGATGTCGAATATAAGCAAGTGGACAACTTTGGTAATGGTTGGTATGTGAATAGCGGACGCTTTGCTACTGCTGGCGTAACCTTCAGCTACTAAGCTATTAACCTAAGCCATTCCACCATCTCAAAAGCTCTATCAGATATAGGGCTTTTGTTTTGAAAAATTCGTCAAATTATCCTATAATGGTGCGTTTACCAAGAGATGTTGCAATGTTTGTGCAGTGGCATAAACATTAGGCTGGGGGTGAGCTTGGGTAATCGCTCATATCACCGAGTAACAACATCTTATATCCACATTGACCATTTTTATAAGGAACGCTGTATGAACGCAGTGTCATCATGCACCGAATTCACCGATTATAAAGTTGCAGACATCACGCTTGCCGACTATGGACGCAAAGAAATCCGCCTTGCCGAAGCCGAAATGCCAGCACTTATGGGACTACGCAAACGCTATCAAGCCACACAGCCCTTGGCAGGGGCGAAGATTTTGGGCTGTATTCACATGACCATTCAGACAGCGGTACTGATTGAGACCTTGCATGCCTTGGGTGCAGAAGTACGCTGGACATCGTGCAATATTTTCTCTACCCAAGACCATGCCGCTGCCGCCATTGCCGCTGCTGGCATTCCTGTCTTTGCATGGAAAGGCGAGACCGAAGCCGAATATGAATGGTGTCTGCGTGAACAGCTGCACATTGGCGGACAGGCAAGCGGTACGTTGTGGAATGCCAATCTTATCTTAGACGACGGCGGCGATTTGACCGCACTGGTACACAGCGATTATCCGCAGCTATTGGACAATATCCACGGTATCAGCGAAGAGACGACAACAGGGGTACATCGCCTGCTGGATATGCTTGCCAAAGGTGAACTAAAAGTACCTGCCATCAACGTCAATGACGCAGTTACTAAGTCAAAAAACGACAACAAATATGGCTGTCGTCATTCGCTCAATGACGGTATCAAGCGTGCCACAGACATGCTCTTGGCAGGTCGTCGTGCCTTGGTGATTGGCTATGGCGATGTGGGCAAGGGTTCGGCACAGTCGCTACGCCAAGAAGGTATGATTGTGCGTGTCTCCGAGATTGACCCCATCTGTGCCATGCAGGCGTGTATGGACGGCTATGAGCTGGTGTCGCCTTATGTGAATGGCGTGAACACTGGCACGGCAGACGGCATTAACGCTGCTTTGATGGGTGATACCGACTTAATCGTTACCACGACAGGTAATTATCACGTCTGCGACAAGCACATGTTAGCCGCCCTAAAAAAAGGGGCGGTGGTGTGCAATATCGGACATTTTGACACCGAGATAGACACCCAGTTTATGCGTGATAATTGGCAATGGGTGGAAGTCAAACCCCAAGTACATCAAGTGTTCCGCTCTGATGACAGCGATGATTATTTGCTGGTGCTTGCCGAAGGTCGCTTGGTTAATTTAGGCAATGCCACAGGACACCCATCACGCATTATGGACGGCTCATTTGCCAATCAAGTGCTGGCACAAATGCACCTGTTTGCCGATAAATTCGCCGCCCAAGACCCTGCCACTCGCCAAGTGTATGTCAAGGTACTGCCTAAAAAACTGGACGAAGAAGTCGCCGCTGCCATGGTAGCAGGCTTTAATGGCGTGATGACCAAACTCACCGATGAGCAAGCAACGTATCTTGGTGTGGCAGTCGAAGGTCCATTTAAGCCTGAGACTTATAAATATTAATCACACCAATCAACAAAAATGCCCAATAACAGTGGTAGCGGTTGCGAACCCACGTTCACACAGAAACCGTAGCGTGGGTGTGAACCCACGTCAGTATCAATGTGTATTGCTATACAAACGCCCTACCACTTTTTTACAAACGAGATGACACAATGAGTAATGTAAAGTTTTCTTTTGAATTTTTTCCTGCCAAAAGCCAAGACGCACAAGCCAAGCTCACGCAAACTTTTGATGAGCTAAATACCCTAAGCCCCCAATACTTCTCGGTAACTTATGGGGCAGGTGGCAGCACTCGAGAGACCACGCTGGGTATCGTCAAGAATTTGCGTAGTCGTGGTGATACACCCATCGTGCCGCATTTGTCGTGCATTGGTGATAGCAAGGCGGAGATTGGTGAGCTGCTGGACATTTACAAAGACATCGGCGTAAAACGGCTGGTTGCCCTGCGTGGGGATTTGCCATCAGGACAGGTGAACATGGGTGAGCTGCCTTTTGCGGTGGATTTGGTGCGGTTTATTCGTGAGCATAGTGGTGAGCATTTTGCCGTCAAGGTCGCCGCCTATCCAGAAATGCACCCCCAAGCCAAGGACTTCAGCCACGACATCGACAATCTTGTCGCCAAATATCATGCAGGGGCGATGGGGGCGATTACCCAGTTCTTTTATAACCCCGAAAGCTATCTGTATCTGCGTGATAAACTGGTGGCTCGTGGTGTGTCGCTTGATGAATTTGAGCTGACTGCTGGTATCATGCCTATTACCAATGCCAGCAATCTCATTCGCTTTGCCGACAGTGCTGGGGCAGATGTGCCACGCTATATCCGCAAGCAATTGGCAGAGTATGGCGATGATGGCAAATCTATTCGCAAATTTGGCTTTGAAGTGGTGCATAAACTGTGCGAACATCTCATTCGTGAAGGTGTGCCTAGTTTGCACTTTTATACTATGAATAAAACTTCCCCCAATAAAGAACTGGTGGAAGCATTGGGATTGGTTGGGTGATTTTGTAGTTAATTATTCTCAAAACAGGGCATTATCTTTTATGGATTATGCCCTGTTCTAAAAGCAAATAACTAATACCAAAGATAAAAAGGTTTACCCTTTCCTAAGTTACAGGTCTAATAGATAAAATCCACATATCAACCAAACAAGCCATCTGTTCTTGGCTTTGCTAATATCCCCACATAAGAGATACAAAATAATGCAAAACTTATAATCCATGCCATCTGTGAAATCAGTATCCATGTCATATAAGTCATATAATTCATACTCAATAATGGTGATATTACAGGCATGATAACACGGCACACACCAGCGATTATCATCAATATAAAAATTGCACTGACAGTTTTTGGTGGCTCATGGATATTACGTCCTGTATGTCCAAGCGATACTCTTGCCATCATGGATACAGTCATCAAGCCCACACCGAATAACGCCAAACCATGCAGCCCCAAAGAATGCAGATTTAACGAACTATTCACAAATGGCGTGAATACAAAAAACAACAAACTCAATGTCATGCCAAAAAACGCAATAACCAATGACCATAATAATGGCTTTTGCCAAATCCCTGTATGATACCAGTTTTTTATTCTTAATATATTGGCAATAAAACATAGCAAGGCAAATAGTGCCATTACTTTTGGCATAACAATTAATACATCAAAAATCAAAAACCCTGCCAAGCCTACTAAGCTCATGTTATCCAAAAAAGTTGAATTTTTTTGTTCAATGTTTATGCCATTGGGTTTGCCAATATTATCAACACTTATGCCTTTACTAATAAAAAATGGCAATACCCTACGCCCTATTGTAAATACCACAGCAATCACAAGGTATAAGGCGGCATAAATCGCTGTTTTTTGTATATCATCATTCAAAAATACGCCAATATAAAATACAATATTGGCAAGCAATAACAAAATCAACTTAGCGGCAATGCCTATTTGACGCTTTTGGCGAGCTGCCCACACGGCTTTTATCACAAAAAAACTTGTCAATCCCCAAAACAGCATATCCAATATAAATGCCATTACCAGCATTGACTGACTTGGCAAAGCATGCAATCCCAGCCACAGCACTCGTGCCAATGCCCATGGTATAAATATTGCGAGCAGTTGCCAGCTATAGGGCATGGGCTGATTTGTCCATGTCTTGACCGCTGTCAATAAAAATCCTGCTATCACCGCCAACGCATAGCCAAACACCATCTCGTGTCCATGCCAATAAAATGGGTTGATAACCCCCTTAAACGGTGCAACACCTTGCAAAATCAGCAGCCACAGCAGCATACTTATAATGGCAAACACCGCCGCCCCCACAAAGAATATGCGAAACCCTAAGTTAAGAATTGGGTGCGGTGATGTTGGGCGTTTGGCAGTATTACGAATATTCATTAGCATAGGACACTCAATAAATACAAATGGCGACAAATTAGGGTGTACTGGGCATTCATCACGCAAAATGCTTATCATACGCCTTTTTGTGCAGGTTGCAAAGGGTCTGTTAACAATTCATCACGCCAAACAATTTAAGTTTGAAGTTTGCGGTAAACGCACGGCTTTTGTGCTAAAAATGGCTAAATCTTGTCTTTCATCGTCAAAAACTTGTTTGATAGAATAACTATTAAACCTGCGTTTTTCCTTGAAAGAACGGTGATTTATCTCATTTTTCTCGACAAAGACGAAATGTCAACAGACCCTAGTCGATTGCGGTGAAATTTTTGACACGGCAACATTTTTGCGGTGTGCAAAACGCTCTATAAGTGGCAGAATTGTACAAAAATTAATCAAATCAACGGACAATTATTGAAAAAAATGAAAGGAGTATGACAGTTTACAAAATACTACTATTTTTTTTGGTGATAGTACTTATCATGATGACGAAATTGTGGTTTAATACCGCCATTTTATCGTTTCGGTGTATTTTTATTCTTTCCTTGATGAGATTTTTTTATGACTATAGCTGTAAACGCCCCTGATTTTATTCGCCATCAAGCCCTAATCGACTGGGTTGCCAAAATTGCCACTTTAGCCAAACCTGACAATATTCACTGGTGTGATGGCTCTGACGAAGAAAATCAAGCCTTGCTTGACCTAATGGTGGCAAGTGGCACAATGATAAAGCTCAATGAAGAAAAACACCCAAATTCTTATCTTGCAAGCTCCGACCCATCTGATGTCGCTCGTGTCGAAGACCGCACATTTATCTGTAGCGAACGTGAAGAAGACGCAGGGGCAACCAACAATTGGCAAGCACCTTTTGCCATGCGTGAAAAACTTGACTGCCTATTTGACGGCTGCATGGCAGGACGCACTATGTATGTCGTGCCTTTTAGCATGGGGCCTTTGGGCAGTCATATTGCTCATATCGGCATAGAAATCACCGACTCCCCTTATGTCGTGGTAAGTATGCGTAAGATGGCACGCATGGGCAAGGCGGTGTATGACGTGCTGGGCGTGGACGGTGAATTCGTGCCTTGCGTGCATTCGGTCGGTATGCCGCTAAAAGACGGTCAAAAAGACGTGGCATGGCCTTGCAGCGACATCAAATATATCGTACATTTCCCCGAAACTCGTGAAATCTGGTCTTATGGTTCAGGCTATGGAGGCAACGCCCTACTTGGCAAAAAATGCCTAGCACTGCGTATCGCTTCGGTGATGGGGCGTGAACAGGGTTGGCTGGCAGAACACATGTTAATCCTTGGCGTTACCAATCCTAAAGGCGAAAAACACTACATCGCTGCCGCCTTTCCATCAGCGTGCGGCAAGACCAACTTTGCCATGTTGATTCCGCCAGCAGGCTACGAAGGCTGGAAAGTCGAAACCGTGGGTGATGACATCGCATGGATTAAACCGGGGGCGGACGGCAGATTATATGCCATCAACCCTGAAGCAGGCTTTTTTGGTGTTGCCCCCGGCACAAATACCAAAACCAATTCAAACTGCATGAGCACCTTAAAATCAGACGTGATTTTTACCAATGTTGCAGTAACAGATAATGGCGAAGTATGGTGGGAAGGCATGACCAAAGAAGTGCCTGCCAATCTTACCAACTGGAAAGGGCAAAAACATGACGGCAGCGAAAAGGCTTCTCATGCCAACGCTCGCTTTACCGTATCTGCCGCCCAATGCCCATCAATTGACCCAAATTGGGAAGACCCAAATGGCGTGCCTATTTCTGCCTTTATCTTTGGTGGTCGCCGTGCTGATACTGTGCCTTTGGTTACCGAAGCCTTTGATTGGGTTGATGGCGTGTACAAGGCAGCGACGATGGGTTCAGAGACCACTGCCGCTGCGACAGGTGCTCAAGGTGTGGTACGCCGTGACCCCTTTGCCATGCTGCCCTTTGCAGGCTATAACATGGCAGATTATTTCACGCATTGGCTAGAGATGGGCAACAAACTTACCGAACTCACCGCCAAGCATAACACCAAAATGCCAAAAATGTTCAAAGTAAACTGGTTTCGCCGTGATGCAGATGGTAACTTTGTATGGCCGGGCTTTGGACAAAACATGCGTGTACTTGAGTGGATTATCAACCGCTGCAAAGATGAAGCCAACGCCGTACAAACCCCTATCGGACTTGTGCCAACCTATGCGGATTTAAACTGGACAGCTTCGGACTTTAGCCAAGAGCAATTCAACACCGTAACCACGCAGGACAAAGATTTGTGGCTTGCCGAACTTGACAGCCATAGCGAGTTGTTTGCCAAATTGGGTGAGTGTATGCCAGCTGCACTCAAAGCTCATAACGAAAAACTCAAAAATGACGTAAAGGCTTCTTAATTCAAGACTTCTTAATTCATCAAACTTAAAGACAAATCGTCAGTATACAGACCGCCTTTTATAGGGCGGTTTGTGCTTTTCTTTTTTGTGCCTTTTTTGGAATTTATATGAATGGCTTAATCACGCTTGTGTTGATTTTGACACCGCTATTTATCGGCTTTTTTTTGCCAAATACGCCAAAGCTCACCCATTTTGCCGAGCGTGCTTTGGGCTGGCTGGTATTTCTTATTTTGCTGGTGATTGGAATTGAGCTGGGCTTGGTTGACAATCTGCACCAAAAAATCAGCCAAATCGCCTTATACCTATCATCACTCTTGGCACTGACCTTGGGCTTTGGCACACTGGCACTCATGGTATTTGACAAAATTTCTTGGCGTGCTGCTCATCAAGGCACGACCACCACAGTACAAAAAATCAGTCTGCGTGGCAGTTTGACACAGCTCATTTGTTTGGCGATAGGCTTTATTATGGCAAAATTTTTGCCCACACAAATGCTACCGCCGCATGACACAACAACAGTGCTATTAATGGGCTTGTTATTACTGGTAGGTATCTCGCTCAAAGGCTCTGGTACAACGTTAAAAGAAGCGATGTTAAATAAACGTGGCGTGCAGATTAGCCTTGTCTTTATGGTGGTTACTTCGCTGGCAGGGGCGGTGTTCGCCATGCTGTTTGATGAAGTCAGTCTGAATAAAGGACTTGCCTTATCTGCTGGTTGGGGTTGGTACTCCCTATCAGGCACGGTGATGACGGACGCTTATGGGGCAGTATGGGGCAGTGTCGCACTCTTAAACGATTTATCTCGTGAAATCATTGCACTGATGTGCATTCCGTGGCTTATGCGTCATTCTAGGTCGGCGGCGATTGGGCTTGGCGGTGTTACCAGTCTTGATTTTACCCTGCCGACATTACAACAAGCAGGCGGCGTGCAGATTGTACCCACGGTGATTAGCTTTGGTTTTATTACCAATGTCGTCTCACCTATTTTGATGGTATTTTTTAGCAGTTTTGGCTGATGGTATAGTCGATTAAAATAAAAATGAGACAGCACGACAGACCGCTGTGTACAAGTAGTACATAAGGGAGCTGGTAACGTAGTATCATTGCAATTTTAATCGACTATAGTTTGGCTGACGGTAGCAAGGCACAGTTAGCCAAAAGCCAGCATTTAAATGGCGACGGTTGCATAGATTTGTTTCGTCAAACCACCTTATCAGACGACTGTATGACCGCTCCAGCTTTTTTGTGTTTTTTGATGGTCATGGCAAGCAGGCTCACTGCGGCAGGGGTTACGCCGCTAATTCTGCCAGCTTGTGCCAATGTTGCAGGGCGTACGCTGCTTAATTTTTGTACAATTTCATTGGACAGACCAGATACCGCCGTATAATCAAAATCGGTCGGCAGCGGCGTATTCTCAAGGCGTTTCATCTGTTCAATTTCGTCTGCTTGACGTTCGATATAACCTGCGTATTTGACCCCTATCTCGATTTGCTCGCCTACTTCTGCTGCTACGGTGGATTGTGCCACTTGTGCAATATCACAAAAACTGATATTAGGACGTTTTAACAAATCGAGCAAACTGTTTTCCTTGGTCAGCACTTCGCCAGTCTGCGTCATAAATGCCTGCCCCAAGGCGTTGTTTGGGGTCGCCCAAATGTCTGCTAAGCGTGCAGTTTCATTCTCGATACTGTCCATTTTTTGGCGGTATTTGTCCCAGCGTTCGTCATTCACCAGTCCAAGCTCTCGCCCAATCTCGGTTAGGCGTTGGTCAGCATTGTCTTCACGCAGCAGCAGACGATGTTCGGCACGACTGGTGAACATGCGGTAGGGTTCATTCGTGCCATGGGTAATCAAGTCGTCTACCAACACCCCAAGATAGGCTTCGTGGCGTTTTGGTGTCCATGGGGCTTTGTTTTGTGCCATAAGACTGGCGTTCAGTCCAGCCAATAGCCCCTGTGCTGCCGCTTCTTCATAGCCTGTCGTGCCATTGATTTGCCCTGCAAAATACAGCCCATCAATGGACTTGGTCTCAAGGCTGGGTTTTAGATTTTGTGGGTCAAAATAATCGTATTCGATGGCGTAACCGGGGCGTGTGATGTGGGCATTCTCCAGCCCTTTCATGCTACGGATAAAATCCACCTGCACATCAAAAGGCAAACTTGTTGAAATGCCATTGGGATACAGCTCATGCGTGGTCAAGCCTTCGGGCTCAATGAATATCTGATGGCTGTCCTTGTCGGCAAATCGATGAATCTTGTCTTCAATCGATGGGCAATAGCGTGGACCAATGCCTTCAATCTTGCCGCTAAACATCGGACTGCGGTCAAGGTTGGCACGAATAATATCATGCGTGCGTGCGTTGGTGTGCGTGATGTAGCAATTCACCTGACGTGGGTGCATGGACACATCACCCAGATAACTCATGACAGGCAAAGGCGTATCCCCTGCCTGCACCGTCATCGCACTAAAGTCCACACTGCGTGCGTCAATGCGTGCAGGCGTACCAGTTTTTAATCTTCCTACTGGTAACTGCAACTCACGCAGGCGGCGCGACAAGGCGATGGACGGCATATCCCCTGCCCGTCCGCCTCTTTGGTGCTGCATACCGACATGTATCACCCCACCCAAAAACGTACCCGATGTCAGCACCACTGCCTTAGTCGCAATCTTGACCCCTGTGGCGGTAACTACTGCCACCACACGCCCATTTTCCACCAAAATATCGTCCGCTGCCTGCTGAAATAGGTGCAAATTGGGCTCGTTTTCAAGCACTTGGCGAATAGCCGCCTTGTACAAAATACGGTCGGCTTGGGCTCTTGTGGCTCGTACCGCTGCCCCTTTGCGACTGTTTAACACTCGAAACTGAATGCCAGCCTTGTCGGTTGCCAATGCCATCGCCCCACCCAATGCGTCCACTTCACGCACAAGGTGTGATTTGCCAATACCACCAATCGCAGGGTTGCACGACATCTGCCCCAGCGTCTCGATATTGTGGGTCAATAGCAGTGTCTTTGACCCCATGCGAGCCGCCGCCAAGGCTGCTTCTGTGCCAGCATGTCCACCACCAATCACGACGACATCATAACCATTTAAAAAATTCATTACATACACTCATTCATTCAATTTAACTTTTCAGCTCTGACCAATCGTCATCATCAATCAGCAAATTATTTTTCAATCAACCCCAATTCTTTTAAATTCACTTTGGCTGCTGTTGGCAATTTGCTTAACATCAGTGATTTTAAATGCTCATCATTACCGCTTAACACCAATTCGATAAGCGGCAAAGCATCAAAGGGCAAGTCATCAATCTTTTGGGCAAAGCCAATCAGATAATACGCCGCCTTGCTATCATTATCCGCCATCACTCGATTGTACACCACTTGCCAAGCCAATTCGCCAGCACCGCCTGCTATGATAATCAAATGAATGGCGTTCAAGGCGGTATTCGGCATTTCGCACAGGGTTAATATGTCTTCGGAGATTTGCTTTATCTGTTTTGTCTGCTCTATTTTGGCACTATCATTCATACAATCCCACTCACAAACTTATTCAAAATAGCTTAATCAAAACAGCTAAACTAAAATAACTTAATTAAACCAGCTAAACCAAAATAGCTCAGCCAAATGAATTTAAAAAAACAGCAAAACGGCTATTGCAGCAATAACCGTTTTTTTACAAAACTCATTAGTCTAAAAATATAGGGATTACAAAACCCCAAAAAATTTAAACTTCTGGGCTATGTTCTTCAATCAATGGCTTTAATTCGCCAGATTGATACATTTGCAAGATAATATCACTACCACCGATAAGCTCGCCATTCACCCACAGTTGTGGGAAAGTTGGCCAGTTGGCAATTAATGGCAAGGTTTGGCGAATTTCTGGGTTTTCAAGAATGTTCACAAAAGCAAAAGGGCGACCAATTTGGGTCAATACTTCTACCGCTCTTGATGAAAAACCACACTGCGGAAACTGCGGCGTGCCTTTCATGTACAGCAATACAGCGTGGTCTTTGATTTGGTTTTCGATTAGGGTTTTGATTTCTGCGTTAATTTCGCTCATAAAACAACTCCAAATGAATAAATTACATTGATTAATCTTTAAATAACAGCACCACGGCTTGTGCTTGAATGCCTTCGCCACGCCCTGTAAAGCCAAGTTTTTCGCTCGTGGTGGCTTTGATACTGATGTTTGAAACATCTGTTTGTAAGTCTTGGGCGATGATTGCTCGCATGTTGTCCTTGTGCGGTGCGATTTTGGGTGTTTCACAGACGATGGTTATATCGGCATTGCCAAGACGATAGCCCAGTTCACACACCTTTTGATAGACATCTCGCAACAAAATACGGCTGTCTAGTCCCTTGTTGTCCGCTGATGTGTCAGGAAAATGCTGCCCAATATCGCCCAGTGCCATCGCCCCCAACAGTGCGTCCGCCAAGGCATGTAGCACCACATCACCATCAGAATGTGCCAGCAAGCATTTGTCATGCACTATCCGTACGCCGCCAAGCATCACAAACGGCTCGCTACATTCCGCTTGACGGTCAATAAAGGCATGTACATCTATGCCGTGTCCGATTTTTATCATACATACTCGCAATTTATATGGCATTCAATCATTGCCTGCCATTGACAACATCAATCAAGACTGAAACACGGTGCGTATTTTAGCACAACTTTTAGGGCTTGTCCTTACTTTATCATGTGTCTAAAAATAGGTAAAAGAAAAGGATAGCCATATTCTAACATCTAAATCAGCAACATTCTTTGCAAATATTTTTAGGACAGCACATTATTCAACCACTCGCCCATACCCTTAATCTGTGCCAAGCAGACTTGATGAGCCATTGGATAATCTTGATACACTGGCGAAAATCCCAACGCACGCAAGGTTTCACAGGCTTGCTCGCCCAATACTTTTGGCACAACATCGTCATAGCTGCCATGACAAATCAAGATTGGTAATGCTCTGCTTGCTTGAATATCAATACTGTCCTTGGTTGCAAAATAAGTAGAAAGTGCCATCAGTCCTGCAAAAGGCACATCGCTTGCCAACGCCACTTCATACGCCACCGCCCCACCTTGCGAAAAGCCTGCAATGACAATATTTTTACTGTCAATGCCTTCATTATTTAATTGTTTGACGATATCATGAATGCTTTTGGCGGACGTGCGAATTTGGGTTTCATCAATCTTGCGATTTAGGCTCATCTCATAAATATCATACCACGCAGGCATTACATAGCCGCCATTAATCGTAACAGCTATGCTGGGTGCATTAGGGAATATAAAGCGTACTGCCAAATCAGCGGATAAGCCAAGCTCTGGCACGACAGGCACAAAGTCGTTCCCATTCGCTCCCAAGCCATGCAGCCAAATCACCGCCTTGTCAATTGGCTTGCGATTGGGATTGTGTTCTACAACAACACTCGTCAATGGTGTGTTTGTCATTTTTATCTCGCTTAATTTGTCTTTATGTGGAATATCTATCAATGACTAACAAAAAAGGCATAAAGTCGCCAGTATAACATCAGCCATCAATTCACATCATGATAACATAAATTCACCAAAATATTGACATAAAGCAGTATAATAGCACCATTAACCGCAGTCAATCGGTCATCAAATCAGTTATTAAAAAGGTGTGTTTATGCAGTGGAAAGGTCGCAGACAAAGCAGCAATATCGAAGACCGTCGTGGTGGCGGTGCTGTAAAGACAGGCGGAATTAGCATTGGCGGTATTGTTATTGCACTTATTCTGTGGAAAGTATTCGGCGTTGACCCTGCCACGACATTGGGCGTACAACAACAAATGCAAACCCAAAGCACCCAAACCGCCCCTACCAACGAGACCGCCAACCAAACTGAATCTCGTGAATTTGTGGCGACAGTGCTGGCTGACACCGAAGACGTGTGGACACCGATATTCCAAACGTTGGGGCGTACCTACCAAGCCCCTACCCTTGTGCTATTTAGTGGGCGAGTGCAATCGGCGTGCGGAGCGGCAACTTCTGCCAGTGGACCGTTCTATTGCCCTGCCGACCAAAAGGTTTATTTGGATACCAATTTTTTTGCCGATATGCGTCGCCAAATGGGCATTACTGGCGAAAAAAACCAAAGCCAGCTTAGCCGCAGCGACCAAGCAGGCGATTTTGCACAGGCGTATGTCATCGCCCACGAAGTTGGTCATCATGTGCAGACGGTGCTAGGGATTTCAAGCCAAGTGCGTCAAGCCCAAGCTGGGGCTAAAAGCAAAGCAGCAGCCAATGAGCTGTCCGTCCGTCAAGAGCTGCAAGCCGACTGTTTTGCAGGTCTATGGGCGAACAAAAACCACGCTCGCACCCAGTTCTTGCAACAAGGCGACATCGAAGAAGCCCTAGACGCTGCCGAAAAAATCGGTGATGACTATCTCCAACAAAAAGCCCAAGGACACACCGTGCCCGACAGCTTTACCCATGGCACATCTGAGCAGCGTAAACGCTGGTTTTATAAGGGGCTAGAGACTGGCGACATTCAGCAATGCGATACTTTTGCGGCAAGACAGCTGTAACTTTATATAGTCTTTTAAATTCACTTTAATACATCGTCAAACTCACTGGCTGTACTACTTGTACTATCTGCGTTCGTTTTCCTTGTCTTAAAGTGAATTTATTTGACTATATGACTATATAAAGTACACTTATTTTATTAAAAACTCATTCAAAAAAACATCTCAAGGAGCAAGCCAATGCCTGTTGGTAACGTAACACTCACCCCCCTTTTGCCGATTGACGGCGTACGCATTGGTATTACAGACGCTTATGTGCGTTATGCAGGTCGCAAAGATTTGACGATTTTTGAGATAAATGAGCAGGCAAACGTGGCGGTGGTTAGCACGCAAAGCCAGTTTGCTGCTGCACCTGTGCAATTACTGCGTGAGTTTGTGCAGCTTGATAAACCCCGCTATCTGCTGATTAACACAGGCAATGCCAATGCCGCCACAGGTCAAGATGGCAAAGACAGGGCTTTTGCCACATGCCAAGCACTCGCTGCACGCACAGGGGTTCAGACCGCACAAGTGTTGCCCTATTCGACAGGGGTGATTGGCGAAGCCTTGCCAGCGGATAAGATTGTCAATGGGCTAGATAATGCCTTGGCGGACTTGCAAGCAGATAATTGGCTGGCTGCTGCTCACAGTATCATGACCACCGACACCACACCCAAAGGGCATAGCGTGCAAGTGAGCTGCGATGGCACGACTTATACCATTACAGGCATTTCAAAAGGTGCAGGCATGATTCGCCCCAACATGGCAACCATGCTGGGCTTTGTGGCGACAGACGCAAATATCAAGCAAGATTTATTACAGCGAATGTTAGCCAGCACAACCCATCAATCATTCAATCGCATTACCATTGATGGCGATACTTCTACCAATGACTGCTGTACATTGATTGCTACAGGGCTTGCCAGCGACAACGTCATCGACAGCGAAGCCCACCCACATTACAAGGCGATATACGCCGCCATTTTGGAAGTCATGCTCACCATTGCCAAGCTCATCGTGCGTGATGGCGAAGGAGCGACCAAATTTATCACCGTCAAGGTAACAGGCGGCAAAACAACTTGCGACTGTGCAGATGTTGCCTATGCAGTGGCACATTCACCGCTGGTGAAGACGGCTTTTTTTGCGTCCGACCCAAATTGGGGGCGTATCTTGGCGGCTATCGGCTATGCAGGTGTTTCGCTCGACCAAAGTCAAGTCAATGTTTCGCTAGATGAAGTGAACATCTGTGAACGTGGTGGTCTTGCTGATGGCTACAGCGAAACGCTTGGGGCAGAAGTCATGCAGCGTGATGAAATCACCGTACACATCGACCTAGGGCAGGGGCAAGCCAGCGACACGGTCTATACTTGTGATTTGTCTTATGATTATGTCAAAATCAATGCCGATTATCGTTCCTAGGATTAGCTCTAATTCAACCACCATTTTTTAGACCACTTTTTTTAAACCACCCTTATTTGACTGCGAGAACTTATGAAAAACTTTTCTGCCCTTATTATTGTGCTTGGTGCTGCCTTATTCTTGTCGGGCTGTGTGCATAAAATTGTTACCGTACCTGTCAAAGCGGCTTATGGCGTTACCAAAGGTGTCGCAAAAGGCACGGTTGCGGTTGCCAAAGCCGTCATTCCCGGAGACAGTGATGACAAAGATGATGATAAAAATGATGGCAAAAAACGCCGTGATAAAAATAACGATGACGATTAAATGATAAGGGTTGATACTTGTCAGCCCAACATCACTCCATTCAAAATAAAACACGCATATACACCAACCGATAACAATTCCGAGTGAATTTGTAGGATTTTCGTTGTGTTATTGCGTGTTTTTTTAGCCATACAAGATTTTGTCAAAAAAAATCATTATAATGACAAACCTGTGAGCTTGCGATTACATGCCTTTTGGTGTGTCGTTTGTAAGTTTTGAACCTTTCAAAAGAACTTGACTAAGTGCGTATGTTTTGTTTGTGTTTTTATCCTAGCATAAAAATACGCACTTTTGCTAAGTGCTTTTTTGTATCACAAAAGTCAATTTTCTTTTGTGGTTAAATTATTTTTTTAGGGTCTGTTGACACTTCATCTTTGTAGATAAAAATGAGATAAATCGTAGTTCTTTCAAGGAAAAAACGC
>JAUNUB010000041.1:0-3668 GCA_030538375.1 Moraxella sp.
TATTACACTTGCTTTATTTGGATTGATGATTATGCAACGATAATTTTTGTCATTCTTGTGCAAAAAATATCTAAATCTTGTTTTTTGCAACAAAATGAAATATCGATAGCCCCCAGTTGGTTAAAATAAAAAGCCGTTTAAATTTCCTTATACACTGGCAATTGACTGATAATCTTTGGCAATTGTCCATAAAATAGCCCAAGCCCTACCCCTTCTGGTCCATGATTGGAGATTGAGACGCATGACACTGGGATAATAGGCAGTGATTTTAATCCCAACTCGTCCATAACAATGTACGAGCAATATTCCGCCAGTTCGGCATTACCAAGATTTGCCAGATAAATATAGCGTTCTTGCCCTCGGCTTATCGTATCAATATCGCTGATAATCTGCTTGAGTGCTCTTTCAAATTTTCGCACTTTATCCTTGGGTGAAATGAGTCCATCGTGTGTAATGTGCATGATGGGTCTGATGTCAAATAAGTTCGCCACAAAACCAGCTGGGGTGGACAGTTTTTTATTACTAATGATATAACTTAAATCGTGCAAGGTAAAATTAAATTCGTTATTCGCTCGCAGTGTATCAAGACGCTCGATAATCTGACTAAACGGTGCACCAGCTTGTAACATATAATTGGCTTCATACGCCAATGCCGCTTCACCAAGATTGGCCGTCTTGGTGTCGTAGATATAGATATTCATACGACCTACATAGATACTTTGCTGACGCTGTAGAATATTATAGCTCTCACTAAATCTTGAAGACAAACAACACACAAAGATATCGCTATAGCCACGATAATATAAATCCGCAAAAATCTCATGCACTTCATCTTCACTGGCTGGGCGAGTACCTGCAACCTTTTTGGGATTTTCCATCATCATTTCACTAAGTGTTTTTAGTGTCATGCGACTGCCATCGTCCAAATATTCTTGTCCATCAAAACGCAAATGCAAAGGAATAATCCCAATCTGCTCTCGTGCATTGCCCAATTGCTCAAAACCACAAGAAGACGTTACCAGTACCATACGTTTCATAATTACCCCTAAATACAACTATTACCACAAATAACTTTGCTTACTTTAACAACACCAAACCCAAAACACAAATAACATAGGAAGCAAACACAGTCGGTACAAATGTATAATCTGTTGCTTTGACAAACCAGTTTAAAGTCAGTTTAATTTTTAGGAAAGATATAAAACAAATGTACAATAATTAAAGCAATACAATGATATAGATTTTACAATTTTTTTCAAAAAAATCAATAGCCAAACAAAAATAAGAGCAGGAAAATTTTTCCCACTCTTATTAGGGTGTGCCAAGCCTTTATCTTTTAAGCTCAAAAATGGGGTGAATATCAAGAAAACCACAAAGAACCCTTATCATGGTTGATTAAACTCGCAATGATACAACGTTACAATTTTAATTGACTGTAACCATAAAAGCCCTAAAGAGATATTATAGTCGATTAAAATTGCAATGATACTTCGTTACCAGCTCCCTTATGTACTACTTGTACACGGCGGTCGCTGTCGCCTTGTCTCATTTTTATTTTAATCGACTATATAATACTCATCAAGATTTTGACAAAGAAAAACAAAATTTAGCAATTTTTTACACAAAAACATAAAAAATCAGTTAAAAACAAACCTAACTCAAACAATGTAATCAATCGTGGACAGAATACCCAAGCAACAACAATAGCGTTGTTTATCTTAAATAAGAAAAACTTTTAATATTTCTGCCCTTAGAGTTTTTTGCGATAAAGGCGAGCAGGTTTTAATTTGACTTCACTTAGATATTTAGATATAGCGATTAAAATAAAACCGATACATACCCATTCGTGATTATTGGTAGGGTGCTTTGTTCCCCCACCGTTTTAATTACGTGGGCTTACGCCACACGCTACGGCTACACGGTGGTCTGTCGGCTTGTCTTATTCTTATTTTAATCGACCATACTTAGATACTTAGATAATTTAGCCCAAGAAAACAAGTTTTGCCAATAGCACCACCGTTAATATCCACACCGCCACATTCACTTCTTTGTATCGCCCACTCAATACCTTAGCGATGGTATAGGTAATAAAACCAAGAGCAATGCCATGGGCAATAGAAAATGACAATGGTGTCAAAAGCAGCACCACCGCCACAGGTGCGGCTTCGGTCAAGTCGTCCCAGTTCACATCACGCAATGTAAACAACATCAGCACCGACACATAAAATATCGCCCCTGCCGTCGCATACGCTGGAATCATGCCTGCCAAAGGTGCAAAAAACAACGCCACCAAAAACAACACGCCCACGGTAATCGCCACAAATCCTGTACGCCCACCCACTGCCACGCCTGCGGTGCTTTCGACAAAGCTCGTTACCGATGACGTGCCAAGCATTGTGCCTGCAACCGTCGCCGCAGAATCCGCCATCAATGCTTTGCCCATGTTCGGAATTTTGCCGTCTTCGGTCATTAGTCCTGCTTTTTTGGTTACGCCAATCAACGTGCCAGACGTATCAAACAAATCCACAAACAAAAACGCAAAAATCACGCTAATCATGCCGACATCTAACGCCCCCATGATGTCAAGTTTCATAAACGTCGGTGCGATAGACGGCGGTGCTGAGACAATGCCGCTGTAGCTGGTATGGCCAAAAATCAAGGCAATCACAGTAACTGCCAAAATCGCCAAAATCACCGCCCCCGGCACATTACGCTGAATAAACACCACAATCAAAAAGAAACTGACAATCGCCATGAACGGTCCAAATGCGGTTAAATCCCCCAATGCCACAAAGGTCGCAGGATTGGCAACGATAATCTCGGCATTCTTTAAAGCGATAAATGCCAAAAATGCCCCAATGCCTGCCACAATGCCCAGCTTGAGCGTATCTGGAATGGCGTTAATCACCCACTCACGTATCTTAAACAGGCTGATAAAAATAAAAATCACCCCCGACAAGAACACTGCACCCAACGCCACTTCCCACGACTTGCCCATACCAAGCACCACGCCATAGGTAAAAAAAGCATTCAGCCCCATACCGGGAGCTAGTGCCACTGGCAAGCGTGCCAAGCCGCCCATGATAAAGCAGCCTAAGGCAGATGCCAAACAAGTCGCCGCAAATACTGCTCCTTTGTCCATACCAGCTTCTGACAGAATGTTAGGATTGACAAAGATGATGTATGCCATCGTCAAAAACGTGGTGAGACCTGCATAAATCTCACGCTTAAAAGTTGTCTTGTGGACATCAAAACCAAAATAACGGCTAAGTAGGTTCATAATCTGCCTTAGATGTTGGGGAGAGCTGTATAAAAATCACACAAATATCAAAAAAACACCGCAAATAGCACATATCGCCAAATGGGTGTGTCTAACCAAATGGGTACGTCTAAATAGCTGCGTATTGTAACATCAATTGCAATATTCGCTACAAAAAAATACACAATTTTGATAAATTGAGAACCTGCACGTACAATATCTTTATTTAAAAAAATGAAAATGAATGAATAATACCAAGCTCAGCAATTAAAGCCCTATTCATCAAAACCTTGTTCAATGCTGATTAGGCTGGTGCAATGGATATTTTGCTCATCTTTTTTGATGAGTAACGCTAAAAGCCAAAAATATTGACACATAAGCCTAGCGACACATATGCACCACATTCTTA
>JAUNUB010000041.1:3678-17039 GCA_030538375.1 Moraxella sp.
CAAGCTCTTAACGTAAAGCTCTTAACGCTCAATCCTTAGCGATAGATACTTGATAACACTTCTAGCACTTCATGACGAATAACTTCACTGCTTGGCATACGCTCGGCATGAAAGCGTACGATAGTCATGCCAGCACTGGCAAGGGCTTTTTCTTTTTTGAAGTCCTGCTTTTGGCGAGCGGTACTCTCGTGCGTCCAGTCGTCCAGCTCAATCGCCAACAGCACTGTCTGCATATCACTTGCAACGAGTACATAGTCCACACTCTGACGACAAATGCGATTAAACCAAAAATTGCGGTCGCTGCCTGCTTCAATGCTGGGCTCGATGATACGAGACAGCTGCACTTGACTAAATATGGTGTACTCTGGCAACGCCGCTTGCAACTTATCAAAAAACAACACTTCGCTGTCTGTCATGAGCGGAATAGGCTCAAAAGGCCAGATGGGTAAATCATCACCCTTAACTGCTTTTTTGGGTGGGGATTTGATACGGTAATACGCCCACACCACCACAATCAACAAAGCCGCACCGCTTAGCAACCAAATCATACTCATCATTCATTCATTTTAAAAAAACAAACAACAGCCGAAGCCGTTGTTTTTTAATTTTGTAAATATCAACAGTGCTTAGCTTAAACAGCCCTTAACTGTTCTTGGCTTACAAAGTTAGCCCACGAAAGTTAAGCATTATTGTAAGCACACTATTGCAACTCTGTTACCCATGCACTTTTGACAGCGATACGATTGTCATTTATCATCTTACTGCGTAAAGCATTCGCCGCCTCTCGAGAACGCTCTGGCCCTACCACCACACGCACGCCACGGCTGGTCGGTGATGTGCTTACTTTGTAGCCTGCTGCTTTTAGCGTATTCGCCAAAATATCGGCATTGTCTTGATTGGCAGCCAACGCCACCTGCACCGCAAACTTACCATTCTCCCCTTGCTGGCGAGCGGTTTGGCGAGCGGTATTAAGCCTAGCATCTGCCTCTTGCATACGCTGTCTATTGGCACGCTCTGCCTCTTCTTTGGCGACACGCTCTGCGGCGGCACGCTCCAAGGCTTTTATTTCACTGGCTGATGGTATCTTGATGGTCTTACCCAAGTGCAATGCGTCATGACGGCTCATGTTATTGGCCTCAGCAAGTACCGACACAGGGATATTGTACTGCTTTGATAGACGAATTAGATTATCCCCTGCCTGCACTTTATGCGTGCTTGCATTGTTGGTTGTTTTTTGGGTTATCGCCTTTTGTTCGGTGGCTTTTTGCTCGGCTTGCTGGGCGGCTTTTTGTTGCTCATTCGCTTTTTGTTCGGCGGCTTGCGCTTCTTGCTGTTTTGCCAATGCGACTGCTTCGGGGCGTGTCTGTACGTTTAGCTCTGTATTGGTGGCTTTTTGTTGTGCGTATCCACTGGCTTCATTGGCGGCTTTTTGTTGGGCTTCTATACGAGCTTTTTCTTGGGCTGCCAACAGTGCGTCGGTTTCTTGCTTGGCTTTGGCGGCTTGCTGCTCTCGCTCACGCCGCTTTTGTGCCAAGATTCTCTCTTCGGTCTCGATATCTGTCGTCAATGGCTGCACGGTGGGGTGAGATATTTCTTCTGCTTGTACAGACGTGTCGGCTTGCGTGGTCGCTGCATTCACACCAGCAGGGTCGCTTTTTGCCAACGCAAACACCATCACGCCACCACCAATAAATAACGCCAGCCCCAGTAAGCCCTGCTTAGAAATCATTTTTTCACCTCAACACCACTCAAGTCAATTTGTATCAGACGCACCATTAGCCATGTCATTGCCTTACACATTCACCCAAATCAACCAATGGCAAATAAAGAACAATCAAAAATAGCATAAACAACCGCTAAAAATATCAAAATTTATACAATTTGTCAATCGATAGCCCACAACCTTTTAATACAGCTTAATAAGAACTGTCCAATTTTTGCATTCGCATTAAAAAAACAAGATAAATGATAAAATGATAAAGGGTTTGGCACAGCAATACTAATTAAAACTTCTAATTCTGCATACTTCCGCATAATAAAAGCTCAGCACGCCAATCTCACCATCAAAAATACCGCAGATACTGCACTCTCACATCTGTGCCTGTATCGCCATTGTCCTTGCTTACTTGTCCAGTCAAACGCAAGGCATCACGAGAAGTCAAGTCATATTGCATACCCAATGTCGCATAAGGGGCAAAATAGCTGTCTCGCCCCTGCACTTGCGAGCCTTGATACCAGTACGGTACGCTAAGCTCTGCCTGCACCCTAAAATTATCGCTTGCATGATGAATACAGCCTGCATTCAACGCTACGCCCACACGATACCCTTCGTTAATCTTGCCCACCTGCCCCATGCCACCGCCCAGCAGATAGCACAGCGTATCGGGCAAATCCCCTGTGCCTACCCTGCCTTTGCCCAGCACCCAAGACCGTCCTTTTTCTAGCCCAACATGCAGTACCAGATGGTCGTCGTTATGCTCATCGGACGCATCGGTTACTTGTAGCAATTTTAAATGCTGTCCCCACGCTGTCGCTGCTTTGTCATCTGTGGCATTGTTTTTGGCACTGTTGATAGGATTGTAACTGCGTGTGCTAAATACAGTCAAGTCATTGATTTTTAACTTATCTTTATCTATTTTAACATCGGCGGACAACATCGACACATCAAGATATTGACGCACGCCCAGCTGTCTATCTAGCACATCGTGATATGCCGAACGAATGGCGATACTGCTATACGCCCTATCATTACTCACCCCACCCCCTGCACCAAAGCGGTGTACAGGGCTTGCCATACTGGGGTCGTCATATCTTGTGATATCATGGCTAGTAACGTCATGATTAATAGGCACGGCGTGGGCTTTGGCATTCAGCACCGCTTGTGCCTTGCTTGCCACAGATGGCAGATAGTGGCGTGTAGTTGCCACGTTTTCGGCAACCAACAGCCGTGTAATCTCCGATGGAATGGTGATTTTGCCCGACTTGGCTTGCAGATTTTCATCAGGGCGTACCACATCTATCAGACGCAAAATCTCTGTCGCACAGTTGTCATGCGTAAAATAATAAGCACGTGCCATGTCTTTGACTTCCCAAATATGCCGCATAATCTGTGCCACTTCATCGGTCGTCAAATCCAGCCCATATTCCCACATATCACGCTTGTCTTCAACCAAATAAACGTCTCGCTTATCGGCATAATCAAAAAACTCCATCACCCCTGCATAGCCGCCCACCACAGACTTGACACTGGCTGCGGCTTCGCCATCGTCTTTTTGGCGTGCCACGGTGTAATTAATCGCAAAAGCGTCTTTGTCATCACCGCTCATCATGCTTTGGGCTGTGTCCGCCTTAATCAGCACATGTGCAAAAGCAGACCCCAGTACATTGGGATTTTCTTCACTAAAGACCAGTGAGAGTTTTTGGGCATTGTGTGCAGACAGCCAAGCGTTCAGCTCATCGCAAGAAGAAAAATCCGCCGTAAGCCCCAGTTTGTCCGCCAGCCACATCACTCTGGCAGGAAATCGACACACAGACTTATCACCAGTCATCATGGCTTGGTAAGTTGCTACAAGCTCTGCATAAGCGTCATTATACCCTTGCTCGCTCAAAAAAAACTTAGGATTGTCCAGCGTACTCACCCCATCACGCATAAACAACAACCGCTGCCAAGCCACTTGGGTCGCCAATACTCGCAATTTGTCTTCATTCACTTGATTGGCGTGTGGCAAATTCCTTGCAACGCTAGTCTCAACGTCCACCACAACATTTGGCAAAACTGGCAAAGCACGCACCATGGTATCCGCCCCATGAGCAGAACCACAGGCAATCGCAGACAGCACACACAATGCAGGCAATGTTTTTTTCATAATCTATTACTCTTATCTTTAATTTGCCAAGGCGTACTCCGCCTTTTCATTTTTATGTTTAAACTTAGGATTTGGGTTGTCCATCGCTTATTTTGGTTGTAAAAACGCTCCGCTTTTAAAACAAATGTTGGTTTACAATAAACCACCTTTATTTTTGTAGTATAACATGATTGCCACCTACCACAGCCCCAATATCAAAAACGCACAAATCACACAACAAAACTTGCCAAATCCCAAAAACTCCCCTATGCTAAGCTATCTTTAACTTTATAGCAAGTACGGCTTATGAAAACTTTGCACATCGTTGATGGTGTCTTGCAAGACACAACTTTTATCGCTTCACCCAATTTTAACACACGCCCACAAGCCGAAGTAAGCAGTATCATCATTCATAATATCAGCCTACCGCCCAATCAGTTTGGTCAATATGGCAAGGACGGTCGGCATTATGTCGCCGCCTTATTCACCAATACACTTAATGTTGATGAACACCCTTATTTTCGCATGATTGAAGGCGTTGAAGTATCGGCTCATTTTTTTATTTTACGCACAGGCGAGATTGTGCAATTTGTCAATTGTGATGAACGAGCATGGCACGCAGGCAAATCACGCTATCTGGGGCGTGAAAACGTCAATGATTTTAGTATCGGCATTGAGCTTGAAGGCTCGGACAACTCACCCTTTGCAGACCATCAATACGACAGCTTGGCACAGCTTATTCATGCCATTTATCAAGCCTATCCTAGGACACACGGACATTTGGCAGGACACAGCGACATCGCCCCTGTTCGCAAAACCGACCCTGGGGCGTATTTTGATTGGCAAAAAATCCGCAAAATGCTCGCCAAACTCAATCAACCATCAAATGCAGTTGATTAGGGTCTGTTGATACTTCATCACGCCAAACAATTAAGTTTGAAATTTGTGGTAAACGTACGGCTTTTGTGCTAAAAATGGCTAAATCTTGTCTTTCATCGTCAAAAACTTAGCCGATAGAATAACTATCAACCTGCGTTTTTTCCTTGAAAGAACTGCGATTTATCTCATTTTTATCTACAAAGATGAATTGTCAACAGACCCTAAAACAAAAAACTTGTAAGATTTTTTATTCTGCCAAATTTCGCATGATATAGTCGATTAAAATAAGTTTATCGGTGGGCTAACGCCGCACCCTACGAACAATCACGAATGGGTATGTATTGGTTTTATTTTAAATGACTATAAGTTTTGTACGATGAAAGGCGAGTATCTCAAATACCTACAGCCATAAAAAAAACAGAATGCAAATTGATACATTCTGCTTTTTATTTTTTTGCAATATCTCGAATACAAGCCAAATTCACGCCATGACGTTGCCTTGCTGACGATAACGTACGCTCCAGTATTCAAAGTTTAGCCACTCTTCTGTGCCTGCTTCGCTAATCTGCACTCGCTCCTGCCAAATGGGGTCTTTGGCAAGTTTGACAATCTCTTTACAGCTGACAGGTCCGACAGGCTCACAGCATGGCAGCACATAAAAAAACTGCACACGGCGTGCCACACCTTCGCTCATCACCACATCTTGACAGGGTTCATGTAGCCCAAAAATCTCACGCAATCCGCCACGACGACGACACAGACCTGCATACACAAGCACAATCGCCCCCACAAGCACCAGCAATAATAATATCGGCATATATCCTCACCCAGACATCTCAAACAGTATGCGTTAAGATTGTCTAATTTGTGTACAATATTGAGTTATTTGTTTAATTTAACTTAATTATAGCAAATTTTGGCTTAATTGAACAACACAATCGCTGCTTAACTGCCACAAAATTCTAGCATTCGCCATCAGTACTGCGAAAGTTTCGTTCATTTTAGACAAAAACCGTTTATAATAAGCGGTGCTAAAAAAACGCACATGGACGGTGCAGGCAGCACAGCAGGTGAGTTTGACCACACAACGCACGATACACAACACATTTTTTATGACGCTTTTTTTATTCCACTTTTTTTGTTGTTCACGCTTTTTTATTCCATTTTTTATTTTATTTCACTTTTTATTTTATCTACATAGCCATGACAATGAACCAATCAAATACACCACACCCTACGCAAACCACCGACGTGCTGATTGTTGGGGCAGGAGCGTCTGGGCTATTTTGTGCCTTTCATGCCGCTGCACAGGGCAAAAAAGTCGTGGTCATCGACCATGCCAATAAAGCAGGCAAAAAAATCCTGATGTCTGGGGGCGGACGCTGCAATTTTATCAATACCGATGTGTCTTTTGACAACTTTATCAGCCATAACCCAAACTTTATACGCTCGGCATTGTCCAGATTTACCCCACAGCATTTTTTGGCGTATGTTTATCGGCACAACATTGCTTTTCACGAAAAATCCCACGGACAGCTGTTTTGCGACAACTCCGCCAAAGATATTCTCACCATGCTGCTGGACGAATGCCAACATCACGGCGTGGATATTCGCCTAAATACCAAAATTGACAATATCAAAGTCTGTGCCAATCAACAAGGCTTTGATGTCAGTATTTCTGATAAAAACACCAACACGCACCAGCTACACTGTCAATCGCTCGTGGTTGCCACAGGGGGCTTGTCCATTCCCACGCTGGGGGCAAGTGGCTTTGGCTATGAGCTTGCCAAGCAATTTGGGCATACCGTCCTGGCAACGACAGCTGGGCTTGTGCCATTCACCTTTACCGACAGCATAGGCGAGATGGCAAAAAGCCTAAGCGGTATCAGCCTTGATGTGGTTGCATTTAATGACAGCATTCGTTTTGAGTTGCCTTTATTATTCACCCATCGTGGTCTGTCAGGTCCTGCCATGTTGCAATTGTCTAATTATTGGCAAGTTGGTGAATTTATTCATATCAATCTGTTGCCTGCAGTTGATGTGGCAGACTTACTCATCACGCACAAAAAATCGCACCCAAAACAGCTTATTCGTACTGCACTCACCCCTTACTTTCCCAAAAAACTGCTCCATGCCCTTGAGATATATTTTTGGCACACGCATGCCCAAAGTGAGCTTGCCAATATCAAGGACAAAGAACTCATCACCCTTGGCAATACTCTTAACAACTGGCAAATCAAGCCCAGTGGCACAGAAGGCTATCGAGTGGCAGAAGTTACCAAAGGCGGTATTGACACGCACGAAATCTCATCAAAAACCTTTGAAAGCAAGTTACAGCCCAATCTGTACTTCATCGGTGAAGTTTTGGACGTAACAGGGCAGCTTGGCGGATACAACTTCCACTGGGCGTGGGCATCGGCACATGCGTGTGCCATGGCATTATAGATGGCAATGCGTTTTTGGGCGTGTTCTCGCAGCAGCTACAAACCATAGCCAACACACAATGTAAAAGATGGCAAAAGATAGCCAAAGCCATCAAAACCAAGTAAAATACGCATTTTTCTAACGAATACCATTATGGCAAAATCACGCTTATTCCGCTCCACACTTATTGTCAGTACCATGACGATGCTGTCTCGCATTCTTGGGCTGGTGCGTGATGTCGTGCTGATGGGGGTCTTTGGGGCAGGTGGATTGATGGACGCATTTTTGGTCGCGTTTAAGATTCCCAATTTTTTGCGTAGGCTATTTGCCGAAGGGGCTTTTAGTCAAGCCTTTGTGCCAGTACTGACCGAATACAAAGAAAGACAGAGCCTTGATGAAGTACGCATTCTCATCAGCCGTGTGTCTGGGGCGTTGCTTAGTATCTTGATGACTTTGACAGTCATTGTGATTACCTTTGCCCCTGTAGTAACCAAACTGTTTGCCCCCGGATTTGGCGGTGAACAGTTTGATATGGCAAGTTTGCTGCTTAGGCTTACCTTTCCTTATCTGCTGCTTATCTCTATGACGGCATTTTTGGGCAGTATTTTACAAAGTTATGGGCGTTTTGCCATGCCAGCCTTTGCCCCTGTGCTACTTAATCTAAGCATGATTGCAGGTGCGTTGATTGTCGCCCCACTGCTTAGCACGCCCATCATGGCTTTGGGTTATGCCGTGGTGGTGGCTGGTATCTTGCAGATGGCGATTCAGCTGCCAGAGCTGTTCAAAGAACGGCTGCTTACGCCGCCCAAGATTGATTTTAAGCACGAAGGTGTCCGCAGAATACTTACGCTTATGCTGCCAGCCATATTTGGCGTGTCGGTTACTCAGATTAATCTGCTGCTGAACACCGTCTTTGCGTCGCTGATGATGAGTGGCTCGGTGTCGTGGCTGTACGCTGCCGAGCGACTTAGCGAGCTGCCCCTTGGTTTGATAGGGGTTGCCATTGGTACGGTGATATTGCCTAGCCTGTCATCTAGTATCGCCAAAACCGATGAGTCTGGCTTTAGACAAACCTTGGATTGGGCTGCCAAACTCATCATTCTTGTGGGATTGCCTGCCAGTGTCGCCATGTTTGTGCTGTCGGATACCTTGATGATTACTTTATTTGTGCGTAGGGAGTTCACCCATCAAGACGCTTTGATGAGTGCCATCGCCCTTAAAAGCATGGCAGGTGGTATCTTAGGTTTTATGCTTATCAAAATCTTTGCTCCAGCATTTTTTGCCCGTCAAGACACCAAAACACCTGTCAAAATTGGTATTGTTGCGGTATTTGCCAATATGCTCTTTAGCGTACTGTTTATTGGTGTGTTTCACTGGTTTGGCTTGCCTTTGCATGGTGGCTTAGCATTGGCGACGACAGCGGCGAGCTTTGTCAATGCTGGACTGCTGTATTATTTTTTGCACAAGCGGGGCATTTGGCAATTTGGCAATCACTGGCTTAAAATGATAGGACAGTTTGGCTTGTCCGCCACAGCCATGGCAAGCAGCTTATATGTGCTTTTGCCGTACTTTCCAGCACATAGCAGTGAATGGCTGCGTGTATCGGCATTGCTTGGCTTGTGCGTGGTTGGGGCTTTGGTGTATGCCGCTGTGCTGTTGGCAACAGGATTTCGCCCACGCCAGCTAAAACACGGAAACTAAAACATGGAAACCGAAATACAGAAAATAAAACATAGAAGCTGAAACATGGAAACTAAAACAAAAAGCTGAAACTATAGTCGATTAAAATAAAAATGAGACAAGCCGACAGACCGCCGTGTACTGGTAGTACATAAGGGAGCTGTCAACGTAAGCATCATTGCAATTTTAATTGACTATAAAGCACAATCTTTTATCACGATACCCAACACACCAAAAAAAGGAATACATCATGAAAATCATCATCGCCCTTTTGGCACTCGTACCTATGCTAGCACACGCCAATAACGCACCAAAGTCAGATTATATACTTAACAAATCCGCAACCGACAGCCGCATGGAAGTCTTTCGCCAAGTTGCCAACGCACTCAAACTACGCCGCACGGATTTTTCTCATAGGGATTTGATTGAAGAACACCAAAAGACACGCTACACCATTCACACCACGCCGAACACCGTCTATCACATAGCCGCAGTTTGCGACAGCGACTGTATGTATCTAAATATTGATGTAGTAGATACAGCAGGCAACACCATCAGTCAAGGTTTTGAATACGACTCAGCTCTTGCGGTCAAATTCACCGCCAAAGATGACAATTATCAAGTGCAGGTCAGCATGGACGGTTGTTTTACACAGTCTTGTTTTATACAGGTTGAAGCCTTTACAGAATAAGGTATAGTCAATTAAAATTGCAATAATACTTACGTTGACAACGTCCTTATGTACTACTTGTACACCGCGGACGTTGTCGCCTTGTCTTATTTTTATTTTAATCGACTATATATTAGAACACAGTTGAAATTTTAATCAGCGAAAAAGGCATTTAAAATCAATCAATCGTTCTGCCTAATATCAGCACGTCCTTATGCACGCCATCTATCAAGCACACTTTGGGCAGATAGCCCCAATTTTCAAAATGAAACTTGCCAAACAACGAAAGACTTGCCACATTCTCCCCAAAAATCAAGGCAACGATATTTTTGATACCCAGCGTCTTGGCAAGTTTTAGCAATGTATCCAGCAGCTCGCTACCCAATCCTTGTCCTTTATAAGGCTCATCAATGTATACACTCACTTCTGTGCTGATATGGTAGGCAGGACGGTCGTACAAATTGCTTAAACTTGCCCATGCCACCATCTCATCATTGTGATATATGCCGATGATTGGGCGATTTTGCCCATGAGATGCCAGCCATTCTCGGCGGCTTTGTTCATTGACAGGCTCAATGTTGGCATTGGCGGTTTTATTGCCTTGATTGTATAGGCGTGTTATTGTCGGAATGTCATCAATGCTGACATCTTTGATAACAAAATTCATCTCTTGACGGCTAAATGATTGATAAATCATGCCACACCCCTTTTTCGATTTAGCCAAACACCACAGTTTTGTTGCCATCAATAATAATGCGGTCTTCCAAGTGCCATCTAACTGCACGTGCCAAGACATCACGTTCAATCTTGCGTCCTAGCTCCCTTAACTCATTGACACTAAAAGTATGGCTCACTCGCTCTACGTCTTGCTCGATGATTGGACCTTCGTCCAGCTCACTCGTTACATAATGGGCGGTTGCTCCGATGAGCTTGACACCTTTGTCATGTGCTTGCTTATAAGGATTTGCCCCAACAAAGGCAGGCAAAAAAGAATGGTGAATATTAATCACGCACGATTGCCATTTGTCCACAAATTCTGGGGTCAAAATCTGCATATAGCGCGCCAATACCAACAAGTCATTATCCGCCATCACTTCATCAATCTTGGCATAGCTTTCGGCTTTGTTGTCCTTGTTCACAGGGATATGCACAAATTCAATGCCAAAACTCTCTACCGCCGCTCGCAAATCTTCGTGATTGGACACCACTTTGGTAATCTGACACGGCAAAGACCCACGACTGTATCGCCACAGCAATTCAAGCAAAGCATGGTCTTCTTTGGATACCAAGATACCCACTTTTTTCATCTCGCTATTACAATGCAGCTGCCACGTCATGCGGTATTTGTCAGCCACATTGCTTGCAAAGGTGTTCATCAGCTGCACTTTTTTGTCAGCCAAATCCATCAAATGAAACTCCACACGCATAAAATATTTGCCGCCATAGGCTTCGGTGGTATGCTGGTCAAGCGATACAATGTTCGCCCCTTGGTGATACAAAAAGCCCGATACCGCCTGCACGATACCTGACTGGTCTTCACAAGTTACCAATAGGCGTGCGATATTTTGTTCGTTATTCATAAATTACTCTTTTTTGATGGATAATTTGCTTGTTGAATATTTTTGTTGTTATTAATGCTGTTATCTAAATAAGGTGTAATACATCACGCCAATGGCAAATAGCCACAATACGCAGTCAAACAAAAATAACCCACGTTTTTGTTTGACTGTACCGTTCGGCAATCGCAATCCCATTTTGATAGCGATGATACTGCTGAGCAATGCCAATACCGCCATCGCCAAAAAAGCAGGGAATATATAACGAGTGTCAGTCAGTATGGTTACCATCAATAGGGTTATACCCAGCACAAAAGGAATGTTGGCAAGCAGTATATTTTTTGTTCTATTGGTCATCATCGTAAACTTTGGTCTCCAAAAAACCAACGCCATAAAAAAGGTTGTACTCTAATGGCATTACCCCAAAATCAAGCTGTCATCTTCGACTTTTTCGCCACGAGTTTTTTCGAACATCTCAAGCAAGTCCGCTACCGTCATGTTGTGGCGTTCATTGCCCGATACATCTAGCACCACCTGTCCTTGGTGCAGCATAACCGTGCGTGTGCCGTGCGTCAACGCCTGCTGCATGGAATGTGTTACCATCATCGTGGTGAGCTTATTCTCATTCACGATAGTGTCGGTCAGCTCCAATACAAAGGCTGCTGTCTTAGGGTCAAGGGCGGCGGTATGCTCGTCCAACAACAAAATCTTGGACGGCTGTAGGCTTGCCATCAATAAGCTCACCGCTTGACGTTGCCCCCCTGACAGCAAACCCATACGGTCGGTCAAGCGGTTTTCTAGCCCCAGTTTCAAAATCGCCAATTTCTCACGAAATAATTCACGATTTTGTCCATTCAACGCCCCTTTTAGGGTACGGATATTGCCACGCTTATACGCCAGTGCCATGTTTTCTTCGATGGTTAAGGCTTCGCATGTGCCTGCCATAGGGTCTTGAAACACACGTGCCACCCAATGACTGCGTTTGTGCGTAGGTTTTTTGGTAACGTCTGTACCATTAATCACCACCGCACCTGTATCCACACGCACCGCCCCACTGATGGCGTTCAAAAACGTGGATTTACCAGCACCGTTCGTGCCAATCACCGTAACGAATTCACCATCGGCAATATTCAAATCAATCCCACGCAAAGCAGGGTTTTCGATGGGCGTGCCTTTGTTAAAGGTCAAGCGTAAATCGGTTGCTTGCATCATGGTACACCCCCTACTTGTTGGTTAATTTGCTTGAGCTTTTGCCAAGCAGCTTACTTTTGATATTCGGCAACATCAGCACCGCCACCACCAGCAAAGCCGTTACCAAATTCAAATCCTGCGGTCCAAAACCAATGCTACGCAGCGTCTGATTGGACAGGGCAATCTGAATAAACAGCTTATACAGCACCGCCCCTAACAGCACCGCAAAGGTAATCCAAAACATCTTTTTGGCACTCAACACACTCTCACCAATAATCACCGCTGCAAGCCCAATGACAATCGTACCAATACCGATAGAAATATCCGCACTGCCCTGTGTCTGCACAAACAATGCCCCAGACAGTGCAATCAAACCATTGCTAATCGCCATACCCAGCACGATAATCCATGACGTATTAATGCCTTGAGCCTGTGCCATTTTTAGATTAGAGCCTGTCGCACGCATGGCAAGCCCTGTCTCGGTGCTAAAAAACCAATCCAAAAACAGCTTAGCCACCACCACCACACCCAATGCCACGAGCACACGCACCCACACGCCATTGCCACCGCTGATAAATGGACTAAAAATCGTCGGCTCACCCAGTAGCGACAGATTGGGCGCACCCATAATCCGCAAGTTCACAGAATACAACGCCGTCATCACCAAAATACCAGCCAGCAGATTTAAAATCCCCAGTTTGACATTGAGCCATGCCGTTACCACGCCAGCACACATGCCTGCCATCATGCCGAATAAGCAGGCAATCCAAGGGTTAAACCCTGCCACAATCGCCACACCTGCCACCGCACCGCCCAGTGGAAAACTGCCATCTGCGGTCAAATCTGGAAAATCCAAAATCCGAAAAGAAATCATCACACCAAGTGCCATCAAGGCATAGATTAACCCGCTCTCAAGTGCACCAAAAAAGGCAATCAACGACATACTGTTTACTCTTTATCCATAAATTTAAAAGCACAAACACCCATCAAGCCGGTTATAGGGTCTGTTGACATTTCGTCTTTGTAGATAAAAATGAGATAAATCGCAGTTCTTTCAAGGAAAAAACGCAGGTTGATAGTTATTCTATCAAGCCAAGTTTTTGACGATGAAAGACA
>JAUNUB010000042.1 GCA_030538375.1 Moraxella sp.
GGTCGCGGGTTCGAGTCCCGTCCGCTGCGCCATTTTTAACTGGTCTTTCCAGTTTAGCTCCAAGTCTCCCCTGGCTTGGAGTTTTTTTATTATAACTTGCTTATGACAAACGGACTTACCCACTTTTCGACTTGCTCAATTTTTATCATGCAAAACACTGCAAGCCAAAGCTGTAAACCAAAAAAGAAAGGCGAACACAGATAATGCAAACCAGCAGCCAAGCAGCACTTAGCTTGGGCTGGTTGTGTGAGAAAGGTGTCAGTATCGTATCATCACACACCAAAACTCAAGCACCAAAGCCCAAACCCTAAAGCCTAGCCCCTAAAATTCAGCCCTTAAAATCTAAGCACCCTTACATTTTCAAAGCCTTTATCCTTTAGGTATGCCGCCTGCAAACCGCTCATCACGCCACGCTTACAGTACAAAAGGTAGGTCTTGGCTTGGTCAAGCTCCCCAAAAGTCGAACCGAGCTTATAAAACGGCAGCTCCATCACTTCTACATCTGCCAATATCAAAGGCTCATCATCAATCTCATTAGGGCTTCTGATGTCCAGCACCACATCATTATCATTAATTGTCTGTACGGTCTGCACATCAGCTGTGTCGCTTTGGCTTGCGTCAGCGATTTGACGAATGTCGATACACACTGCGTCATCGATGGCTTGTTGTAGCACCGCAAAGTTAAAATCTTGCTCGGTTGCCAAGAGTTTGTGTTCCACCGCTTTGACAGTGGGACTTTTTGAGATGACACCGCAAAATTCTGGCATAGACTTGGCAATATCTGCCGTGCCGATTTGTTCAGCGATGTTAATAATGCTGGCTTTGTCGTGCGTAATAAGTGGACGCAAAATCAAGGTATCACTCACCTTATCAATCATATGCAGATTGGTGAGTGTCTGGCTCGCCACCTGCCCCAAGGCTTCACCAGTTACCATGGCTTCTATGCGATAATTTTTGGCGATTTGGCTGGCGGCTCGCACCATCATACGCTTTAAAACCACGCCCATCTGACCATCATCAATCTTGGTCAAAATCTCGCCCACCACAGCTTCAAAATTCACCGTGATAAACCGCACCTTATGCGTACTAGAATAGCGTTGCCACAGCTGATACGCCATTTGCTTAGTACCCAGCTCATGCACCTGTCCGCCCATATTAAAAAACAAATAATGCACACGGCTGCCACGGCGTATAAATTGATAGCTCGCCACCCCAGAATCAAAGCCCCCAGAGATAAGCGACAGCACGTCTTCTTGGGTGCTCATCGGAAAACCGCCCAAGCCTTCAAAACGTGCTTTGATAAACAGTATCTTGTCGTTTTCAATCTCTAGCTTGACCGTTACATCAGGATTGGTGAGCTTGACTTTGGCACTCTCAATCCGCTGATTTAGCCCACCACCGATATACTGCATGGCTTGCATGGAGTTGAATTCATGCGTGCCACGGCGTTTGACTCGCACGCAGAATGTCTTGTTGTTAAGCGTATCGCCCACTTTTGCCAATGTCTGCTCAAAAATATCATGAAGGTCAATAAAAGGCGACTCTTCGACTTCCAAAACATGGTGAATGCCGCTGATACATTGTAGCAACTCAAGCAGCATTTCACGTTTGTTATTGTCCTTGCTACGAGCTTCGATAAAATTCCAGTGCTGTACCACAGCAGCGGTGTCATCATGGCGTTTGAGCGTGGTGCGGATATTGTTTGCCAACACCTTAATAAAACGCTTGCGAACGGTGTCGCTTTTCATGATAATTTCTGGAGAGACTTTGATAATAAACTTCATAATAAAGACTGGCTTAAAGCAAAATCGACAATTATACCAATGATAAGTAAACTTGGGTGAATAATTTGTGATTTTTTTTAGGGTCTGTTGACATTTCGTCTTTGTAGATAAAAATGAGATAAATCGCCCTTCTTTCAAGGAAAAAACGCAGGTTGATAGTTATTCTATCGGCTAAGTTTTTGACGATGAAAGACAAGATTTAGCCGCTTTTAGCACAAAAGCTAGCACAAAAGCCGTGTGTTTACCGCAAACTTCAAACTTAATTGTTTGGCGTGATGAATTGTCAGCAGACCCTACAAAAATAATGTTACAATACTGCGTTTTTTAATGCCTTTATTCTGCAATAAATTGTGTATATTTTATTGTCAATTGTAAAGCTATAATTCATAATATTTTTGTGTCATCATCACTTTATTTATAATGATTATCATTTATTAAAAATTCACAAAAATTTTAGGGATTTTGGCGATTTTTTCACACTTTTTTTGCACAAGTTTGACAATTGGAATTTATTTTATTACAAAAATAGCTTAAAATAGTAGCATTGCGTAAAAATAGGCACAGCAAATGTGGTTGCCAAAAATCTTGGCTTAGATAAATTCATTTTAAGACAGGTGAAGCGAGCAAAAATAGTACATGCGTACTCATGCAGCAAGCCCAACCTGACAAGCCTAACAAATATTAAAATGAATGCAAAGCCTAGCAACCATACACCAGTATGGGGGTTTGCCCCATCCTTTTCTGGAGGAAGTTTTAATGAGCCATGCCGAAGGCGTCAATATTAAACGCCGTAGAGTCCTGATTGCGTCCACCGCTGCCATTGGTGCTGTTGGTGTTGCTGCAGTCGCCACACCATTTGTGCGTTCATGGTATCCAAGTGCCAAGGCAGAAGCCGCTGGTGCTGCCACCGTACAAGACATTAGTGGCATCGAAAACGGTCAAATGATTACCGTTAAGTACCGTGGTAAGCCAATTTTCGTTGTCAAACGCACCGAAGAAATGCTTGCCAATCTAAGTAAAGTTGTTCCAAAATTGAGCGACCCCGAATCCAACGACTCGGTACAGCCTGAGAACTGCAAAAATGAGACACGCTCAATTGAGCCCACCATTCTTGTGGTAGAAGGGGTTTGTACGCACCTTGGCTGTGCCCCTGCATTCCGCCCTGAAGTGGGTGCAGCAGATTTGGGCGGTGCAGATTGGCTGGGTGGATTTTTCTGTCCGTGCCATGGTTCGCTGTATGACTTATCAGGTCGTGTGTACAGCGGCGTTCCTGCTCCTTCGAACTTGCCTATCCCTGTCTACAAGATTGAAGGTAGTATCCTAACTGTAGGGGAGGCTTAATCATGAGTGTTGCAAAAAAATTAATGGGTTGGGTAGACGCACGTTTTCCTGCGACTGAGACCTATGAATATCATATGTCCAAGTATTATGCCCCAAAGAATTTTAACTTTTGGTACTTTTTTGGCGTGTTGTCAATGGTGGTGCTGGTCAATCAGCTGGTAACAGGCATTTGGCTAACCATGATGTTCAACCCCAGTGCCGAAGGGGCATTTGCTTCTCTTGAATACATCAACCGTGATGTCAAGGCAGGCTGGCTAATTCGTTATATGCACTCCACAGGTGCTTCGGCATTCTTTGTCGTGGTGTATCTGCATATGTTCCGTGGCTTGATGTATGGCTCTTATAAAAAGCCCCGTGAGCTGGTATGGATTATCGGTATGCTGATTTATCTGTGCTTGATGGCGGAAGGTTTCTTTGGTTACTTGCTACCATGGGGTAATATGTCGTTTTGGGGTGCTCAAGTTATCTTGAACTTACCTGCGGCGATTCCTGTCATCGGTCCGGGTCTTGCCGAATGGGTTAAGGGCGATTATATCATTTCTGGTATCACCCTAAACCGTTTCTTTGCCCTGCATGTGGTTGCCATTCCGCTGATTTTGGTGGCATTGGTATTCATGCACTTGGTTGCCTTGCACCATGTTGGTTCAAACAACCCAGACGGTATCGAGATTAAAAAACTAAAAGACAAAAATGGCATTCCGCTAGATGGCGTACCATTTCACCCTTACTACACCGTGCATGATATGGTGGGTATCGTGGTGTTCTTCATCTGCTTCTTTGCGGTGGTGTTCTTTGCCCCCGAAGGTGGTGGTTATTTCTTAGAAAAACCCAACTTTGAAGTAGCAAATGCACTAAAAACACCTGCACACATTGCTCCTGTTTGGTACTACATGCCATTTTATGCCATGCTGCGTGCAACGCCATCGATGTTTGGCTCTGCTTTGCCGGGCGTGCTGGTGATGGGTGGTGCGATTGTAATCCTATTCTTCTTGCCATGGCTTGACCGCTCGCCTGTGAAGTCTATTCGCTACAAAGGCATGTTATCCAAGATTGCACTGGCTATCTTTGTGATTAGCTTTATCATCTTGGGTTATTTGGGCGGTATTGCGTCATCTGCCACAGCAACTTTGGTGGCTCGTGTTTGTACCATTTTGTACTTCTTGTACTTCATTCTAATGCCGTTCTACACTTCTATGGAAACGTGCAAGCAACCACCAGAACGTGTTACAGGAGGCCACTAATGAAACTGTCATTCAATAAAATTGGTGCTGCCGCTCTTTTGACGACAGTCGGTGTATTCGCCAGTGTACCAGCTGTGGCAGCAGGTGGAGCAGGCTGCGGTACATATACCGATGCCGATGGCAACGCCGCTACTTTGGCGTGTAGCAAAGCCCCGATTGACTTTACCAACAAAGCGTCATTACAACGTGGGGCAACCATGTTTATGAACTACTGCGTTGGCTGTCATTCGGCTCAATATGTACGCTATTCACGCATTGCCAAAGATTTGGAGATTCCCACGGAATTGGTCGAAAAGTACCTAATGGTAACCACCGACCAAATCGGCGACCATGTAACTGCCAACATTGACCCCGAAGTACAAGGGGCGTGGTTCGGTGCAGCACCACCTGATTTATCGCTTGAGACTCGTCTGCGTGGTGATGACTGGGTATATACTTACTTGCTAAGTTTTTATGAAGACCCAAGCCGTCCATGGGGAGCGAACAACCTAGTGCTTGCCAATGCCGCCATGCCACATGTACTGCATGAGCTAGAAACTGAGCTTGGGCAAGAAGAGTACCGCTCTCGTGTGGGCGACCTTGTGAACTTCATGGCGTGGATGGCAGAGCCTGTGCGTTATGAACGTAAGATTTATGGGGCATTTGTGCTACTATTCTTACTTGTGCTGCTCATTCCAGTGTATCTATTGAATAAAGAATTTTGGAAAGATGTAAAATAAAAAACATCTAACAATCAATTCTTTAGCCCAAAAAGCCAGTATCATTACTGGCTTTTTGTTTATGATGATTGCGTAATTATAGTCGATTAAAATAAGAATAAGGCAAGCCGACAGACCACGGTGTACAAGTAGTACATAAGGGAGCTGGCAACGATGTATCATTGCAATTTTAATTGACTATATCAACAATTTACGCACACTTTATACAGACAATGCTCAAGAAATTTGTTAGACTAACGATATAATGCAATTTTTATTAAGCATAATCAATAATACATTAACAAACAATCTTTTTGCTTTAATATCTTTTCAAAAACCAAGACAAAATAAGACACAAGCCAAAGATGGTACAGGTGATATAAGTATAGCTTGGGTTTTTTATCGGTACAACTTTAGATGTCGTAATTAGGGCAATCCCAGCCAAATTTAACAACCATTCTCCTTGGTGAATTTCATGACCGATACACCCATGCTTGCTCAGTTCGTGCTTTATGGTGATGACAATTACGACAGTCATGTCTTGCGGTTTTTGTTGGCAGAAAAACGCATCAGTTATGATTTTCATTTTATAAACGACCGCCCAGACGAATTGGCGGAACTCAATCCCTATAAAACCCTACCCATCTTGGTCAATCGAGAAATCTCATTGTATGAGCTAAATGTGATTTTTGAGTACCTAGAAGAAAGACACCCTGCGGTCAAACTGCTGCCCAGCACACCCAAAGAACGTGCCCAAATGCGTCTTTTGGCGTGGCGAATTCAAAAAGATTGGCTGTCGCTCGCCAAACAGCTGCTTACACACCCCGACAGCTTTGATGTTATCAGTGCAAACAACGCCAAAAAATCGCTGACAGACACCCTGCTCACCCTGTCGCCGCTGTTCACCAAGCAGACTTTTTTTCTCTCCGAAACGCTCGGCTGGTGTGATATACTATTAGCCCCCATGCTTCATCGATTGGATACCATGCAAATTGCCCTGCCCAAACATCTGTCTCGTGGCATTCAAGAATACTATCAAAATATCCTAACACGCAAAAGTTTTCAGGCAAGTATCAATCCGCCAGTAAGCCACACCGAAGACCTTGATGACACGCATGATGTCATGGATTTTTCAAAATTCTCATTATAAAGGATATTCTTATGAGCTACACACCCAAACGCCCTTATATTGTTCGTGCCTTTCACGAATGGCTAGAAGAAAATAATCTTACCGCTTATATCATGATTGACGCCACTCACCAAGAATTAATCGCTCCCATCGAATACGCCCAAGACGGCAAACTGGTGCTGGCTATCTCTTATCAAGCCACGCACGACCTATTCATCGACAATGAAGCCATTTCATTCAAGGGCAGATTTGGCGGTGTGTCGCAAGATGTGTGGATTCCCATGCCTGCACTCATCGGTATCTATGCCAAAGAAGACCCCAGCCAAGGGGCATTCTTTGATACCAGCGAATACGACAATGTGCCAGCCAGCACACAGGCAGACAAGGTGTCCCCAAAATCGGCTGATACCCCAAAAGCTACCAAGCCCAATACGTCGCACCTTAAAATTATCAAATAGTCCCATAAAAATACCCTTGAGATTAGGGTATGCTGAACTTTCATCACCATCACGGAAAATTACAAAAGATTGAGCAATACTGAAAAATTTTCTTGATTTTGGTTAAAAAGGCTAAATTTAGTACTGATTTTGGTACTAACTTTGGTCGCTAACTTTGGTCTTAGTTGCGTCAAAGCCTTTGTAAATACATGGGTACACCCAAGTGTGTTTTTTCTTAAAATGCTTGCGTGTTTATCTCGTTTTTTACCTAAAAAGTGAACGTTCAGCACGCTCTAGAGCATACTCCCATTTTTTTAACAAAAAACCCCTAACATCTCTTAGTCTTGTATAGTTTTGCGTAATAAAAGATTAGCACGCCCAAATAAAGAGTAATCCCATGTCCTACCTTATGCCCACTTATGCCCGCCAACCCATCAACTTTGTCAAAGGCACAGGCTCATACCTATATACCGAAGATGGCACAGCGTATCTTGACGCTTTGACAGGCATTGCCGTATGCGGATTGGGGCATTGCCACCCTGCCATCACTCAAGCCATTGCCGAACAAGCTGGCACGCTCATTCATACCAGTAATTTATTTGAAATCGATTGGCAAGAAAAAGCAGGCAAGCTCCTATGCCAAGCCGCTGGCATGGACAGTGTATTTTTTGCCAATTCTGGGGCAGAAGCCAATGAATGTGCCTTAAAATTGGCAAGACTTTATGCTCATAACAAAGGCTTGGCACGCCCAAAAGTGATTGTCATGGACAACGCTTTTCATGGTCGCACGCTGCTCACCGTTACCGCCACCGCCAATCCCAAGGCAAGAGCTGGGTTTTTTACCCTAGAAGATGACTTTGTGCGTGTGCCATTTGGTGATAGCGATGCCGTGGCAAACTTGACGAATGACAAAAATATCTGTGCGGTACTCATCGAACCCATTCAAGGTGAAGGCGGACTACACACACCGCCTGCTGGCTATCTTGAAACGCTGGCACAGATATGTGATGACAACGATTGGCTGCTTATGCTGGACGAAGTGCAGACTGGCAACGGACGCACAGGCAAGCACTTTAATTATCAATACACCACCATCACGCCTGATGTATTGACCACTGCCAAAGGCTTAGGCAACGGTTTTCCTATTGGGGCGTGCATGGTCTCTGGGCGTGCCAAGGACTTGTTCGGTGCAGGCAGTCATGGCTCAACCTATGGCGGCACACCGCTTGGCAGTCGTGTGGTGTGTGCGGTGTACGATGAACTCACCGCCGCTGTGATGACAAATGCCATACATGAAAGCGACTTTATTCGTCAGAGTATCGCAGCCAAATTCCCCACCATCGAACTGCGTGGGCAGGGCATGATGATTGGGCTTGCCATGCCAGCTGGGGTAGATTGCACAAATATCGTCAATCTTGCTCGTGATAAATACCAGCTTATCCTAAACCTAACAGGCGGCAATGTCATTCGCTTGCTCCCTGCCTTGAATATCACGCATGACGATACGGTGATTTTGGTGGAGCGGTTGATTACCCTGCTTGATGAGATATTCTCTTAAATCAAGCTAGGCATAAAAAAATAAGGTGTGGTGCTAAGATGTATCCACGATTTATCATGGTTTTATCACGCAAAACCTTGTAATAAGCACCTTACAGTGCAAGAGATGTTAAGAGTTTTTTGTTTAACGGTTCAAGTTGTCATTGTGCATTAAAACCTTTGTGTGTTAAAACTTTTGTAAGCAAGCCCAACATTCTCTCAAGGATTTTTCTTATCAAGAAATGCAGTGTTGCAGTTTTGGGACTTTGCTTTTCTGATAAAGCAGCTATAATGAGCAGCTCACTCACCTTACAAGGATTACAATGAACACGCCAACCATCACACTCACTTATCTGTTTGACCCACTCTGTGGCTGGTGCTACGGTGCTTCGCCTGCGATTGGTGAGCTTGCCGTATGCGACCAAATCGACTTACGCATATTGCCAACAGGACTGTTCAGCAGTATTGATAAGCAACATGAACGCACCATGACGGCAGAATTTGCCGAATACGCATGGTCAAATGACAAACGTATTGAACAGCTGACAGGGCAGGTGTTTTCGGATAAGTATTATCATGATGTATTGCAATCCTTTGGCACGCCGTTTAACTCATTTGTCATGGCGCAGGCACTCGCTGCACTGCCAACCGCACAGCGTCCAGCTGTCTTGGAACTCATACAAAACGCTCGCTATATAGATGGGCGTAATACCACAGATGTGGCGGTGCTTGCTGCTGTCTTGCGTGAATGGGGTTATACTGAAGTCGCCAAAGCCATGGATACCCAAGCCAACAGACAAGCCGCCATCTCGCTCATTCAGCAAGGGCAACAGCTGGCACAAAACCTTGGTATTCAAGGCGTACCTGCTTTATTGCTGCATGGAGTAAACCACCAACCCAAAGTATTGCCAAATGACTGGTTATTTGCAGACGTGGATAAATTAACGGACAAAATCATCACAGCACACGCCCAATCGTTCAATGTCTAAAGCTCAGCACCTAAAACACAACAGTGAAAACATTGTAAAAAAGTGCTGTTAAATCATTGTTAAATATTAAGGCAAAATCCGCACAAGTCGCACAGGGCAATCATTACCCTGTGGGTCGGCACACCACTGCATGACCGTTGGGCTGTGCTTATTATCCAACTTGACAAAGCTGGCAAAGCTCTCGCCTGTTTGGTCGACTTGATTGCCACTACAGTCTATGCCGTTATTGTCTTGAGTGGTCATTACCGCCAACACAGGCAAAGGGCTATTTTCAAGATAACTAAAGCTGTACTCGCCCACGGTGTATTCTTTGGCACTTGTGGTGTTTAATTTGCCATTTTTGCCAAAGTTATAACGTTCTTGGCATGTATGCACGTCATCAAGCTCAATCTGCCACAGTCCTGCAATGGCAGGCAATGTATATGTTTCAACTGGGCTGGGCGTGCTACCACCCAAAATCCCAGCCATTAAAGCCCCCAAAAGTCCCATTGACATTTCCATAATCAATACTCACTAAACAAACAAAGTTTCTCCATACTATCACACATCAGCCCATTCGCCAAATTGAGTATTTTTTGGCTTGCTATTTTAGCAAATCGGCTTACAATATAATCAAATAAATTCACTTTAAGACAAGAAAAATCAGTAGTAGATAGTGCAAGTAGTACTTACAAGCAAGTTTGACGAAGTAGCACAAATCAAATTCTTTCACTATATCATCACAACTTTATAAAACCACCGCCCATCATGAGCCAAATTTGCACCATTCCTTATATGAGTCATGCCGAACAACAGCGTATCACACGCTTATGTGTTCGCTGTGCCTTACTGCTTATGCAATACGGTGCAGAATCTACCGTGGTGGTGGATTTGACCAAACGGCTGGGGTTGGCACTTGGGGTGTCTGGCGTGGAGTGTGCCTTGTCATTTAATGCGGTTACACTCACCACTTTATACAATGGCAACTGCATTACCACCGCTCGCAATACCATGCACCAAGGCATCAATGTTGGCGTGTTGGTGCAGATTCAACACATCGTCATGGCAAGTGAAGACAACCATCATCACGCAAGCAGGCTCAAAGACACCGAAACCGCCTTTGACACCATCAGCCCCAGCACCTACCCCAGTTGGCTTGTGGTGTACTTTGTCGGTATTTCTTGTGCGTGTTTTGCTTATCTGAATGGCGGCACATTCACCATCGCTATCATCACCTTTGCGGCGGCGGCATTAGCTATGGCAACACGCCTACTATTGGTTCGCCATCACTTTAATCCCTTTATAGCGGTCATTATCACCGCTTTTGTGGCAACCATGCTTGGGGCATTGGCATATTTTATGCGTCTTGGCGACAATGCCGATATCGCCATCGCCGCCAGTGTGCTGCTGCTCGTACCCAGCTTTCCCATCATCAACGCCCTATCAGACGTGCTAAAAGGCTACATCAATATGGGTGTGGGACGCTGGATGTGGGCAACCATGCTCACCTTGTCGGCATGTGTGGGTATTGTGAGTGCCTTGATTGTGCTTGGTATTACGCATTGGGGGTTGGTATGAGTATCTCCGCTGTCGTGATTGATACTGTGCTTAATACTATGACTGGCACTATGACTGATACTATGATGGGTAACACGATGATGGACACCACGATGAGTATCAGCCTAATAATAGACTTATTAAAAGACACATTGCTGGCGTGTGTGATTACGATTGGCTGGTGTTTGATGTTTAGCTTGCCCAAGCGGTATATCGCACATTGTCTTAGCATGACCGCACTTGGCTTTGGGCTAAAAACCTTGCTCGGTGAGTTTGGCGTGCATGTCATGGTGGCAACGTTTTTTGGCTCGATGACGGCGTCATTTCTTGGTGTGTATTTTGCCAAACGCTATCGTCTGCCGCCAAAAGCCCTTATCGTGCCAAGTGTCATCTGTCTAATGCCCGGCATTGCTGCTTATAAGGCAATGGTGAGCATGGTGCAGATTGGTTATTTTGGCTTTGGGATTGAGCTGTTCACCTTGATGATGTCATATTTTTTTGAAGCCATCTTTGTCATCTCTGCCTTGGTGCTGGGCTTGTCCATTCCCGGTATTTTGTTTTATCGCCGCAAGCCGATTGTTTAAGCTACGCCAAACTTTTATCATACAAAAGGGTGCAGGGTGCAAATCTTATAAGTTTTCTTACTTTTGATTGGGTTTTGTCCACAGCTCATGACACATATTTATAGTCAATTAAAATTGCAATAATACTGCGTTGCCAGCTCCCTTGTGTACTACTTGTACACGGCGGTCGCTGTCGCCTTGTCTTATTTTTATTTTGGGGCTGTAGTAGATTAGCCCTAAATCCCACACCATTTTTTTAAGATTTTCAGCTTTTGTGATGGTGTGCCGTAGTTAAATCTAAACTCACATTCTTTGATAAAAAGATGAAAGTTTTTCTTGTCAATGCCATTGTATTTTCTTAGGATACGCTTGGCTTGAGACCAGAAATTCTCAATGCCGTTGATGTGATTTTTGCTGTTTAGTCTGTCTGTAAACTCTTTAGAATGATTAACTCTAAAATGCTTAAAATCAGACACGTCAAGGGCATTGTAGCTTTTGTAGCTATCAGTATAAACCACGCTGTCAGGCTTGATTTTACTGGTAATTATAGGCATTAGTGTAGCTTGTTTGGTGTCTGTGACAACAACGGTATAAACCCTGTCGTTGCGTTTTAAAAGACCAAATACAGCAGTTTTGCCAGCAGCACCACGACCACGTTTGCCTTTACGAACACCGCCAAAATAGCTCTCATCAAGCTCTACTTCACCATCAAAGAGTGTTTGAGCTTCTAGGCTAAGGTGGTATTCTATCACAAGTCTGATTTTGTGATAGAATAAAGCGGCTGAATTATGTTGAATATTAAGTAAATCAGCAGCTGTTTTGGCGGTTACTTCCGCTACGAAAAACTCAAGTAGTTTTATTTGGGTTTTTCTTGATAGTTTACAATGGGTTATCTTCATTTTTGTAGTATAACATAGTTGTTATCTACTACAGCCCCTTTTATTTTAATCGACTATAAACACCACCCAAAAAACTTGGGGTAATCTTAAAAAGCATTTACGCAAAGTTCTGCCAAATTTTACTACGTTTTGGGAGGCTCTTTTGTCCTATTCTGGGTTTGGTTGATTATATATGGCAATTTTTATTGTTCTTTGTGGATTGTATTGTGCGAAACGCAAGTGAATTTATCTCTTTTACAAGCCTTGGTGTATTTGCTATAATAACCAACATTTTATCCAATTTTATCAGACAAGACACCAACAAGGCAGACCCATGACCGCGGAAAATCTCTCGACCACTTATGACCCAACACTCATCGAACAAAAATGGTACGCCATTTGGGAAGAAGCAGGCTATTTTGCCCCACGCTTAGACCCAAACCTAGACAAGGACAAATCCTTTTCGATTGCTTTGCCGCCGCCCAATGTAACAGGCAGCCTGCACATGGGGCATGGCTTTAATAATGCCATCATGGACGCACTCACACGCTATCACCGCATGTCAGGCTTTGATACGCTATGGCAGGCAGGTACAGACCATGCAGGCATTGCAACTCAGATGGTGGTTGAGCGTCAGCTTGGGTTGCAAGGCATTAGCCGTCATGATTTGGGACGTGAAGCCTTTTTGGACAAAATATGGCAATGGAAAGCCGAGTCAGGGGGCAACATCACACGCCAAATCCGCCGATTAGGTTCTAGCGTTGATTGGTCTCGTGAACGCTTCACGATGGACGATGATTTATCTCATGTTGTCAAAGAAGTGTTTGTCAGACTGCACGAGCAGGGCTTGATTTATCGTGGCAAGCGTCTGGTGAATTGGGACGTAAAATTACAAACCGCCATTTCGGATTTGGAAGTCGAAAACCGTGATGAAAAAGGCTTTATGTATCACGTTCGCTATCCTTTTGTGAGCGGACAAGGCTTGGACGGTGAGTATATGCACATTGCCACCACACGTCCAGAGACGATTTTGGCAGATGGCTGTTTGGCTGTACACCCTGATGACGAGCGTTATAAAGACGTGGTTGGCAAGCTGGTGCATGTACCGATGACCGAGCGTACTATTCCTGTGGTAACCGACCCCTATCCAGACCCAGAGTTCGGTACAGGCTGTGTCAAAATCACCCCTGCACACGATTTTAACGACTACGAAGTCGGCAAACGTCATGACATCGAAATCATCAATCTCATGAACCTAGACGGCACGATGAATGACAACGCCCCCGAACGCTATCAAGGGCTTGACCGATTTGACGCACGAAAAGCCATCATCGCCGACCTAGAAGAACACGGCTACCTTGAAAAAATCGAACCGCACGAATTAAAACGCCCCTATGGCGACCGCAGCGGTGTGGTGATTGAACCGCTCTTGACCGACCAATGGTATGTGGCGATTGATGAGCTTGCCAAACCTGCCATTAAAGCGGTTGAAAACGGCGACATCAAATTTGTCCCCGAACAATACACCAATATGTACATGGCATGGATGCGTGATATTCAAGATTGGTGTATCAGTCGCCAGTTGTGGTGGGGACACCGTATTCCTGCATGGTATGACAACGCTGGCAATGTGTATGTGGGGCGTGATGAAGCCGAAGTACGCACCAAACACAAGCTGGGTGATACGCCGCTGCGTCAAGACGATGATGTGCTGGATACATGGTTCAGCTCCGCCCTATGGACGTTTAGCACGCTGGGCTGGACAGGCGATGAATTAAAAGATTTTGACAATCAAATTCTACAAAAATTCCATTCAACCAGCGTACTGGTAACAGGCTTTGACATCATATTCTTTTGGGTGGCACGCATGATTATGATGACCTTGCACTTTGTCAAAGACAAAGACGGCAAGCCACAAGTACCATTCAAAACCGTGTATGTACACGGATTGGTGCGAGACAGCGAAGGGCAAAAAATGAGCAAATCCAAGGGTAATGTGCTCGACCCATTGGATTTGATTGATGGCATTGATTTAGAAAGTTTGGTAGCCAAACGCACCACAGGGCTTATGAACCCCAAAGACGCTGCCAAAATCGAAAAAGCCACACGCAAAGAATTCGCTGATGGTATTGCCGCCTTTGGTACAGATGCGGTGCGGTTTACGTTTTGCTCGCTCGCCAGCACAGGGCGTGATATTAAGTTTGATTTAAAACGTGTGGAAGGCTATCGCAATTTTTGTAATAAAATTTGGAATGCGACACGCTTTGTATTCATGAATGTGGAAGGCAAAGACATCGCAAGCACCGCCAATCCTAACTTGTGGGAGCTGCCCGAACAATGGATTGTAAGCCGCCTACAAAAATGCGAGCAGGCTGTCGCCTTGGCGTTTGAGACTTATCGACTGGATTTGGCTTCGCAAGCGATTTATGATTTTATTTGGAATGAATACTGCGACTGGTATGTAGAGCTGACCAAGCCTGTACTCAATGATGACGCTGTGAGCGACGAACGCAAAGCCGAAGTTCGCCGTGTGCTCTTGGCGGTATTAGAGGTGGCACTGCGTATTGCACACCCAATCATGCCGTTTATCACCGAAGAGATTTGGCAAACCATCACGCCTATGCTTGGCAATCAGTCAGCGAACAGCATTATGCTGGCAGAATATCCTATGTGCAATGCCAGTAAAATCAACGAGCAAGCCGAAAACGACATGACGTGGCTACAAGGCTTAATCGGTGCGGTGCGTAATATTCGTGGTGAAATGGGGCTGGGTAATGCGGTGCGTTTGCCTGTGTTATTGCAAAATATCAGTGCCGATGAACGCTCACAGATTGAACGCATTGAGCCACTTTTTAAGGCATTGGCAAAGGTAGAGAGCATTGCATTTTTGGCTGATGGTGAAGATGCACCCTTGTCATCATCTGTGGTGGTGGGTAAGGCGAGTGTGTTTGTGCCGATGAAGGGCTTAATCGACCCACAAAAAGAGCTGGCACGTCTGACCAAAGACCAAGAAAAAATCCAAAAGCAACACGACCAAATCGCTGGCAAACTTGCCAATCAAGGTTTTGTCGCCAAAGCTCCGAGCGAAGTGGTGGCAGCGGAGCAGGCAAAACTGGAAGAATGCAAATTACAATTGGATAAAATCGCCATGAATATGCAGGCGATTGAACAAATGTGAAGCCATCTTGGTTTTGGTGATGACAAAAGGACTGGTTAAGCTAAGTCCTTTTGTTTTTTGTGGGACTATGTTAGCATGATTTGTTAGCATAATTTATCTGATTAAATTAAGGAAATTGCCGTTATGAATATTTTTTGTGCCAAGTATTTGCCTAGGATAATTGCCTGTATGGGGCTTATCGCAATCAACACGGCTTATGCCAAGCCAATGGGTATCAAGTCAGATAATACTCAAAAGCAATACCATTCATCGGCTCAAGTACTGCCAAGTGCCTTGCTTGATGGCTATTGGCTGCTGCCGCTGGATATTGATGGTGAATATGCGGTGGTGGATTTTCGCCAAGAAGCGGACGGCAATTATTCCACGACCAATTACAGGTTTGAGTGTCAAGACAACAGACGGTTTCGGCTGGTGTACCGTGAAAAGTCTCTGATTAGACCAACCAGCAAAGGTATGGAATTGGTGTTTGAAGGACAAGAGCCTGTTTTTGGGCTTGCCGTACGCACACTTGAACCCAAAAAATGGCTCGTGCTTAACCAGTATTTTAAGCACGAGCCGATGAAATCGGAGCTGCCCGATGGGATTAATTTTGCCTACTTGTATGAGCCAAAACTTGTGCCGTACTGTGCGATATATGGTAAGTGATGTGTTACGGCTGTTGGGTTTGGTGTATTTTGGGCGAATTTACATTAAGCTCAAAACATAAAAAAGATAAAGCAGACAGTACGGGGTGATACATCAAGCGAGTTTAACGAACACTTAATTGAATTTAGTAGGCTGTGTTAGCTTGGTTGTATTAAGATACAGTTTATAAAACAAAACCCCTTAAAGCATGTAGCTTCAAGGGGTTTGAATGTGGTAGGCGTAAACGGACTCGAACCATCGACCCCCACCATGTCAAGGTGGTGCTCTAACCAACTGAGCTATACGCCTAAAAAGTTCGATTATTATAGCAGATTTTTATGGATTGGCAAGTTTTATTTTTTGGTTGGTGTGGTTTTTGGGAACTATAGCAGATAGCAACCACATTATTATAGTCAGTTAAAATCGCAATAATGCTACGTTGCCAACGTCCTTATTTACGACTTGTGTACTTCGGACGTTGTCGCCTTGTCTCATTTTTAGGGGCTGTACTAGACAACAACCACATTGTACCACAAAAATAAAAGATAACCCATTGTAAACTATCAAGAAAAATTCAATTAAAACTGCTTGAATTTTTTGTACTTGAAGTAACCGCCAAAACAGCTGTTGATTTACTTAATATTCACCCCAATTCAGCTGCTTTATTCTATCACAAAATCAGACTTGTGATAGAATACAATCTTG
>JAUNUB010000043.1 GCA_030538375.1 Moraxella sp.
TAGTGCGGAGATTAAAGCAATGAGAAAAAACCATGATATGCAGATGGCAGAATTGCTTTCAAAAATTGAAGCGTCCAGCTTTAATAACGCAAAAATTGAAGCTGAAAGACGTAAGTTTGATGCCGAATTAAGGTTTTACCCTTGGATAAGTGCAGGCATAACGGTATTAGCTATTTTTGCCCTTGGTATGATTGCAAAATATTTGGGCTTTGTATGATTGAGCTAAAGATACCCAAAAGCCAATTACAAGCCAACGCACGCTATCAAAAAAAACACCGTGCGTTGGACGACTTCGGCAAAAAGGCACTGAACGAGCATAGCTTTTAGAGCTTGCCAAGACTGATGGCAACTTTGTAAAAAAGTTTTGGAATTGGCTTGAAAAAAGTTACTGATTTACATTAATGAATTTTACCGCTGCTACCTTTTTTGGAGCTAAAGCTGTATAAATCAACGATTGCAACCACCGTTAAACCCTAAAACAAAACAAACAAGCAAAAAGCACGCTTGTTTGTTTTGTTTTATCCCTTGCTCTCTGTTTCTAGCTTACACATCAAAATCACATCAACAGGGTTCAAACCCACATAATCCGCCAATTGCCCTACAAGAATATCATTGGGTATACGGCGACCTGCTTTATAATCACGAAATCTATTGTAGATAACATTGAATTTCTTTGCTAAGGCTTGTTGCGTGCCTACTTTCGCCTTTTTATAGTCGATTAAAATTGCAATGATACAGCGTTGACAGCTCCCTTATGTACTACTTGTACACGGCGGTCTGTCGTGCTGTCTCATTTTTATTTTAATCGACTATAGTAAAAAAATAAGATAAATGCCCGTCTTTTAAAGTCAATTGAGTGCTTTTTCAAACCCACTTATCAGCATTGTCCGTGCATTCACCTTCGTTTTATTTGGTTGATAGTGAATGTATTTGATTGGGGTGTGTCTTGCATTAAACATTGCAAGAGTGTGATTTGTGGTTGCTGTTAGGCTTGCTTTGTGAGTGCTATTATTCTCTAAAGTGTATTGATTGGTGTTGTTTTTTGATACCTGTTATTACATTGCCTAGACTGGTTTGTCTTATATGAGTGCATTTAGGGGCTGCTGATAATTCATGGTATGTATTCATGTGGAGTTGGCAGAAATACTATTTTGTGCTTTGTAAAAAAATGGTAATATGGCTTTGTTTTATCAAAATTTTGCGTGATGTTTTTTAAGAAATAAGCCGAGCCAACTTTATCTTATACAACTATAAGTGCTAGCTGCACGGTATTTGCTCGTTATTCTCGTTCTAAAATGAGCTTATTTGACTGTACATTCTGATAAGGGGTTGATTTTTGGGTTGTAGTCATTGGTGTTTTGCTGATTTTTGTGCATACATTAATTTGATTAGATGTATAAAAATTTTTGTTGTATTTTTAAAAAAATATGTTAATCTATAAAAAGTTCTGTTTAGATAAGAACTTTTTTGTACATATAGTGGCTATGGTAGCACTGCTACTAAAGCTGACACGAATACATTCCAAGAGGAATTACAATGAGCCAAATCGATTTAAATAGTTTAACCATCGCTCAATTAAACGATATCGAAAAAAACGTTGAAGCGGTCATTAAACAAAAACAGCGTGAGCAAGTGGCGGAAGCCTACGCACAATTCCAAGAGATTGCCAAAGCACTTGGCATGTCTGTAGAGGATATTCTAAAGGTTGGCAAAGTTAGCAAGAAAAAATTGCCAGTAAAATACGTCAACCCTAACGACAAAATGCAAGGTTGGTCTGGTCAAGGTCGTACACCAAAATGGTTGTTGGCAGAGCTAGAAGCAGGCAAAAAGCTAGAAGACTTCGCAGTTTAATTTTGCGAACGCTGTCGATATGCAGGGTTGTGCAGTCAAATAAATTCACTTTAGAATAGGCACAGCGAATGCGGACAAGTGTCAGTGGTAACTTATCAGTGGGTTTGACAAAGTGCCGATTTGACGAAGTGCCAAACCGAAGTTAAAAGACTGCAATGGCTTATTATGGCGTATCCACCTTTTGTCTTTTAGGTGTAAGTTATCTTTTGAGTGAAAAAAATGAGATAATTTTGTGTGATAAAAGTTGGCTATGCTCTATGACGACTTATATTGGATTTAATAATAGCACTCTGACATCAGGGTGCTTTTTTATGTGTGTTGCTATGTATATTAGTTGAGCGTACTTGCGGTGTTTGGATTTATGGGGTTGTTGGGGTTTTGGCTGGTTGTCTTGAGCGGTGTTTTGTTGCATGTTGGTTTTTTAAAATCATCGCCCATGCCAAACGTCCATCACTCCAAGCATTTATGAGATAAAAAGATTTTGTGCAGGTTTTGCGATAAGACGTGCAGTAGGCTTTTTTTGACAAAAATCGGTGTATTTATTGAGATTATCATCACTTTGGGGTATGATGTTGGTTGGTTTGCCCATTGTATTTTTTGGTGAATATGGGGGTGCGGTGGGTGATAAGATGTGCTCTACTGCGACGTAGTGATTTTGGTTTTGTAATAAGATGATGGCATGGCGATTTGGCAAACTCGACTTTTGATGGCGATGATGGCACTGGTGCTGTTTGTGGTATTTTGTGTGGTGCAAATACCAGCGGCGTGGCTTGTGGCAAAATATGCTCCCAATGCACCGTTTATGCAGGTGTCTGGCAATGTGTGGGCAGGGCAGGGGATTTGGCGATTTGGTCATGACAAGCCATTGACAGGCGAGCTTGAGTGGCAGCTTAGCTTGTTGGGGGCTGTACAGGGCGTGCCATTTGATGTGCAGCTTGGGCAGGGCGACAGTCGGCTCACAGGGCAGGCGGGTGTGTCCAAGACAGGATTTGCCATCAAAGCGTTAAATGGACGTATCACCCCAAGCACGATGCAGGCGTTTGGCGATGTGTACAGCGAGATGCCTATCGTGGTGAAGAATAGTTATATTGCCAAAGATGGCGATAAATTGTCTGCGGATTTGCAGGCGACGATAGGGGCTGGGCGGCTGTTTTATGTGTATCAAGGGCAGGCAGGCGAGACGATGTTACCCATGATGACGGCGAGCGTCAAAAATGACGGCGATAGTGGCGATGGCGTGCTGTTGTCGGTGGTGGGTGATACAGGGGAATTTGTGCAAGGCGGATTGAGTGTTACACAGGTGCAGATTGGGCTGACACAGCGGTTTATGCAGAATTTTTCTGCCTATACAGGGCAGGCAGATGCGGACACTGTGGTGATTAATTATGCTAAGGCATGGTGAGCGGTGCGAAATCAATTTTTGGGCAAACGAGTAGATAACACCAAGTCAAAAAGCCTGTTGTCGTGGGGGCTTTATTTGGCGATAGCGATGGCGGCCGTGCTGCTGTTGTGGTATTTGGCGACGCTGTTGTGGCTGGTTGTTGCACCGCCTACGCCATTTGTTGCACAAGCCATCAAGGTGGACAAACCAATAAATGCAGAAATTTATCGATTGTTCGATACGCAAGAGCTGCAAGTGGCGACAACGTTGGCAGGTGTCAAGGTGATTGGTGTCATGCCTGCGATACCTAATGCCAAAAGCCGTGCTATACTCGATGTATCGGGGCGTACCGTGGCGGTCGGTGTGGGTGATGTGGTGGCTGATACGCATACTTTGATGGCGGTAGGGCTAGATGAAGTGATATTGGCAAGCCAAGCAGGGGATAAAGTGATACTCAAGCTGCATGAGCCTGTGCTGGGGCGTGATGTGCTAAAGAGCAATGCTTCTGGGGTGATAGACAATAGCAGTCTGCTGCGTTACAGCCAAGACAGGGCAGCAGCGGACAACACAGCACAGGTATCAAACCAAGCGTCTTATGTCAATGGTGCTAATAATGGTGCTGGCAGTAGCCCAAACAATCCGCTCATGCGTACCGACCAAACCATGTCGGTGCAGGCATTGTCGCAGATGGGATTTGAGCAGGCGGCGGGTGGTTATCAGATAACGAGTAATCTGCCTGCCGATTTGCGTGAAAAAATGGGGCTACAGGCAGGGGATAAAGTTATCTCAATCAACGGCAAGACCTTGGGGCAAGATGTCGCCACTGATATGATGACCATGCAGTCGCTAGAAGGCGAAGCGGTGGTGCAGATTGAGCGTGGCAATGAAGTTATCACCATTCGACAAAATGCGGATTGATGGCGGATATTGGTTGGGTGTTTTAAATTGATGTGTGGGCGATTAAAATAAAACCGATACATATCCATTCGTGATTATTAGTAGGGTGCTTTGTTCCCCCCACCAATAAACGTGGGCTTACGCCCACGCTACGGCTACACAGTGGTCTGTCGTGCTGTCTTATTTCTATTTTAATCGACCATAAACCAAATTTAGCGGCAAGTTCCGTTGTTTTTTGAGTAAAAGCAAACAAACGCTTGGCAAGTAAACTTTTAAGATGTCTTATTCTGCAGGGGTTCTGCATGAGCTTGTGTGATACAGACTTGAGTGATAAAAGTTGGGTACATTTTAATATAAAAAAGGGCTTTTTGTGAAAGCAGTCATTTCATCTTCATTTTTTTTAAAGCAATCTGTGTTGTCGCTGTTGCTGCGTGCCGTGCTGCTTGCCACACCGCTCACAGCAAGTGTGAGTTATGCCGAGACGTGGACGGTTAATTTGCAAGACGCTGACATCAAAGCGTTCATTCATGAAGTGGCAGGCATTACCAAGCGTAATTTTGTCATCGACCCACGCATTAATGGCACGGTAACGGTGGTCTCCAACCGTGCCTTGAGCGAAAGTGAGCTGTATGAGCTGTTTTTGTCCGTCATGCAGGTCAATGGCGTATCGGCGGTAGACACAGGATTGACGGTCAAGCTCGTGCCAGAAAACGTGGTGCGGCAGATGGGTGTGCGTGTAGATAATGAAGGCAAAGCGACAGGCGACACCCCAACCACAAGGGTGATATATCTGCAAGGGGCGATGGCGACCGATGTGCTGACCGCCATTCGTCCGCTTATGCCAGCGTCGGCTCATGCAGCGGCGGTGGTTGGGATTAATGCGTTGGTATTGTCCGACACCGCACACAATCTGAACCAAATTGAGCGACTTATCAGCACGCTTGACAGTCCAAGCAACGACACTTTGACCGTCGTATCCTTGCGTCATGTGGACGCTACTCGTATGATGGAGTTGATTACCGCCTTGACCAGTGCAGGAGCGACGGCTGGCAATGTAACGACAGGGGCGACCAGAGTGATTGCGGACAACGCCGCCGACCGCCTTATCATCAAGGGTAATCCTTCGGCGAGTGCACGTATCAAGGCAATGATTGAAGAGCTAGATACCATGCCAGCCAAGCGGTTAAGCGGTATGCGAGTGTTTCGGCTCAAATACGCCAGCAGTGGACATATCGCTCAGATTTTGCAGGCGTTGCTTGCCAATCAATCTGCCAACTTGTCCGCACCGACTTCAACGCTAGAGACAGCTTCGTTGTCCAATGCTTCGGTCAATACAGGCAATGCCAGCATACAAGCCAATGCCAATCAAGCCAGCGTCAATACCAATGCCAACACCAGTGCGAACACGAACAGCAATACCACCACGCACCGCCCCTTTAGTATCATCAGTGATGACACCCAAAATGCCTTGATTGTCAATGCAAGCCCTGAGCTTATGCCAGAGATTGAGCAGGCGATTAATGAGCTGGATACACGTCGAGTACAGATTTTGATTCAAGCGGCGATTATCGAAGTGTCTGGCGATGATGCCAAACAATTGGGCGTGCAGTGGGCGTTGGGTAATGCCAATGGTGGCTATGGCGTGGTGAATTTTAATAACCGTGGGGTATCCGCCACAACGCTTGCTGGGGCGTATTTGGCAGGTACGACAGCAGGGCTAAGCAGTGCCGCCACTGCGATTGCTGGGGCGTTGGTGGGTATTGGTGATAGCCGTGTGGACAGCAGTGGCAATCGTCAATTTTATGGGGCGATTTTGCAGGCATTGTCCACAACGACCAGTGCCAATCTATTGTCTATGCCGTCTATCTTGACCTTGGATAACGAAAAAGCCAGTATCCTTGTGGGGCAAAACATTCCTGTGGTAACAGGCTCGTACACCACAAGCGGCAGCAATTCTAATAACCCTTTTCAGACCATCGAACGCCAAGACATCGGTATTAACCTAAACGTCATTCCGCATGTGGGTGATAATGGCACGGTGCGATTAGAAGTATCGCAAGAAGTGTCGTCCGTGGTTGCCGAGACAGCGAGCAACATCAATGGCGTTACCACCAACAAAAATCTTATCACCACCACCGTCTTGGCAGAAGATGGACAGACCATTGCTCTGGGCGGACTTATGCGTGATAACAGCACAACCACCCAGCAAAGAGTGCCGGGGCTTGGCAGTATTCCTGTGGTGGGCAGATTGTTTCGCTCCGATGGTGCAAGCAACACCAAGTCCAATCTCATCATATTCCTACAGCCGACTATTTTGCGTGATGGTGGGGCGGTGGCGAGCGTTACTGAGCGTCATAATGACACCTTGCGTACCATGCAGCTGGTGATTGACAAAAATGGCACAATACGCCGTGTGCCGCTAGATGGCAAAGGGGAGAGTGAGCCAGTATTGCCGAGCAATTACGCACTTGCACCGCTCAATCCTTTTGCGGATAATGGCAACCCTGCAGGCATTACCCCGCGTGCAGTCAATTAAAATCGCAATGATACTTACGTTGCCAATATCCTTATGTACTACTTGTACACGGCGGACGCATAGTGGGTCTTGTCGCTTTGTCTTATTTTAATCAACGACAGTTATCAATCGAAGTGAGTGTTTTTATGCGTCTAAGTTTTGCCAAGATTGCCCTACTTATGATGGCGGGCACTGCCTTGGTGCTGTTGCCACGCCGCAGTAGTAAAAGCAGTAAAAGTAGCAAAAAATCCGAACACCTGCCAAGCAGTGATAAGCCAGCACAGCAGCCAAGCGATTTAGATGTATCCGCCCAAAAAGCCAGCGACCAAGACACCAGCACAAGCATTGCCAGTCAAAGCAACACCATTCAAGACAATATATTGCCACACGGTCATGCCGATGACGATTAACCACGCCAATCAGCTGCCAAGGCTTATCGACACGCACACGCATTTTGATGTGCCAGAATACGACCACGCTCGGCAGGCATTCAATCAATCCGCCAAGGCAAATGGCGTGCAGCATTTGGTATTGATTGGCTATTTGGCGAAGTATTTTGACAGAATGGTGCATGTCAAGCAGATGGCGGATACTTGTGCAAATTTCCCTAAGCACCATTTGGCGTTTGGCTTGCACCCTTTGTACATCAAGGAGCAGAGTGCGGCAGATTTGCAGACTTTGGCGGATTTTGTGCGTGATTATCCCAGTGTAGCGATGGCGGAGATTGGGCTGGACACTTATCCTAATGAGCTAAAAACCGATACGGTATATCAAAAACAACAAGCATTCTTTGTAGAGCAGCTGACGCTTGCCAAGTCGCACGATTTGCCGATTATGCTGCACATTCGCAAGGCTCATGCCGATGTATTAAAGATTTTAAAGACGCAAAAGTACAACGCCCATGACCGTGGCGGTATCGCACACAGCTTTAGCGGCGGCGAAAATGAAGCCATTGCCTTTGTCAAAATGGGCTTTAAATTAGGCATTACAGGACAAATCACCAATCCTAACGCCAAAAAACTTAGAAACAGCGTCAAGGCAGTGTTTGACAAATTTGGCACACATGCCTTTGTGATAGAGACCGATTGCCCTGACATGCTGCCGATAGCGTGCCAAAGCGAGCATAACACTTTGAATGAACCCAAAAACCTACCCCATGTGCTGCACACGCTTGCAAAGATGTTTGAGACAGACCACGACACCCTAGCCCATCAGCTGTGGGACAATAGCAATCAAGCCCTGCACCGGCACTGGCAATACAACGATGAACCATGACTAACAGACGATTTACAGGCACACGCACTTTATATCAAGGTGATTTTGACAAATTCACACAGGCACACGTCTATATCATCGGTGTCGGCGGTGTGGGTTCGTGGGTTGCCGAAGGTTTGGCACGCACTGGCATAGGCGAGATAACGCTCATTGATATGGACGTACTGGTTGAGAGCAACGTCAATCGGCAATTGCCTGCATTGACCGATACCTTTGGCGAGAGCAAAATCAGTGCCATGCAGACACGCCTTGTCGGTATCAACCCTGCTATCAAGGCAAACTGCATTGATGATTTTTTGACGGCGGATAACGTGGCGACATTGCTGCCTAGCCGAGATGAAATCAGACAGCTTGCAGAGCAGGGCAAGGCGGTCGTGGTGCTGGACTGCGTAGACGACATGAATGCCAAAGTGGCGATTGCCATGCACTGCCGATTTAACAAAATCAAGCTCATCGTATCGGGCGGTGCAGGGGGTAAGATTGACCCTACGCTTATCAAGGTAGCGGACTTAAAAGACGTGTCCCAAGACCCACTTTTGGCAAGACTAAGAAGTAAATTGCGTGAGCGTGGTATCAATCAAGCCATGAAAGAAAAATTCGCCATCAAATGCGTCTATTCTACTGAGCAGCCGAAGATGGCAAATGCCTGTGAAAGTGGCTTGCACTGTGGGGGCTATGGTTCTGCCGTGGCGGTAACGAGCGTGGTGGCTATGGTGATGGTGGCGGAGTGTTTGAAGTTGGTGGGGCGGTAGTGTGGATTTATAGTCAATTAAAATTGCAATGATACAGCGTTGCCAGCTCCCTTATGTACTACTTGTACACCACGGTCGCTGTCGCCTTGTCTTATTTTTATTTTAATCGACTATATGTCTGCACTGTCGCTTTTATGGTTAATTAAAATCGCAATAACTGTGGGTTTATACCCCATGCCACAACCGCCTTTTTGCCGTATGCCAACCCAAAAATCACCCACAAAAAAGACAATTCACCGTTTGTGAATTGTCTTTTTTGCGTAGCGGTGGCTAATCACCACAATCAATCACACACGAGACAGATATTCACCTGTACGAGTGTCTACTTTGACCACTTCTTCTTGTTGTACGAACAATGGCACACGCACCACTGCCCCTGTTTCTAGGCGTGCAGGCTTGCCACCACCGCCAGAAGTATCGCCACGCACACCGGGGTCGGTTTCGACGATTTGCAGCTCAACGAAGTTTGGCGGCGTTACCGACAATGGCACACCGTTGAACAACGTGATGGTGCATAGGGCGTTGGAGTTTTCTTTTAGCCATTGGGCGGCATCACCCATGGCAGTTTTGTCGGCTTGGAGCTGCTCAAAGCTCTCAGGGTGCATAAAGTGCCAAAATTCGCCATCGTTATACAGATAGTTCATTTCGCTGTCTACCACGTCTGCCCCTTCTAGGCTATCGCCCGATTTGAAGGTTTGTTCTAGGACTTTGCCTGTTTTTAGGTTGCGTAGCTTAACACGGTTAAACGCCTGTCCTTTACCGGGTTTGACATATTCGTTTTCGAGAATAGAGCAAGGGTTGCCGTCCAGCATAACTTTTAGCCCTGCCTTAAAATCATTGGTAGAAAAACTTGCCATGAAGAGACACCTTTTTAAATAAAATAAAAATTGTATAAATGCAGTATAATACGCAGAATTAACCACCCATTATAGCTACAGTCAATTAAAATTGCAATGATACTTCGTTGCCAGCTCCCTTATGTACTACTTGTACACGGCGGTCGCTGTCGCCTTGTCTCATTTTTATTTTAATCGACTGGATTTTTCACTTAATTTTGTCAAAAAAATATGTCCCAATCTGCCATTTTTCATCGTATCTATGCCACGAGCAATGAAGCCACAAATAACGAAGCTATCAACAACGAGCCAAAATCAAACTGGCAACAAGAGCTTGCCCAAGCTGTCAATGATGTGGACGAGCTGTATCGCCTGCTTGAGCTGCCAAGCGAGCCTATCACGCATTCCCCAAAAAAATTCCCCTTGCGTGTGCCACATGCTTTTATCCATAAGATGAAAAAAGGCGACCCAAACGACCCCTTGCTGCTACAAGTGCTGCCAGCGATTGCTGAAACCTTGGCAATCAAAGGCTATAGCCAAGACCCCTTGGACGAAAATAACCACAATCCTATCAAGGGATTGCTGCACAAATACCAAAGCCGTGCCTTAATCACCGTAACAGGGGCGTGTGCGGTGCATTGTCGTTATTGTTTTCGCCAGCATTTTGACTATGGGGCAAATCTGCCAAGCACCGATGACATGCAGGCGATTGCCGATTATTTAGCTTTCGATAGCAATATCAATGAAGTCTTGCTAAGTGGCGGAGACCCTTTGAATATCAGCAATCGTAGGCTTGGGGCGTGGCTTGCCATGCTTGCCAAGTTGCCGAACATTCGCACCATTCGCATTCATACACGCTTGCCGATTGTATTGCCAAATCGCATTGATGATGAGCTGCTTGGCTTGTTTAAAAATTATCCAAAAAACATCGTCATGGTGCTGCACGCCAATCACCCCAATGAGCTGGGCTATGATGTCAAGCAGGCGTGCCAGCGGCTAAAATCTGCCAATATCACTTTGCTTAATCAAAGCGTGTTGCTCAAAAACATCAATGACAATGCCGATACCTTGATTGCCCTAAGCCATGCACTGTTTGACGCAGGCGTGCTGCCTTATTATCTGCATGTCTTGGATAAAGTGGCAGGGGCGGCACATTTTGATGTGAGCGAAAAAGACGCAGTGGCATTGTATTGGCAAATCTTGCCACGCCTGTCTGGTTACCTTGTCCCAAAACTTGTGCAAGAATTGCCCAATCGAGCGTTCAAAACTCCAATTGACATTTACAAATCTATTGGTATTATGTAGTATAGGTACAAGGTTGTGAAATATTTTGGTAGTTGAACTAATATTGCGGCGAGTCCGCTTTGTACAATTTGCCTTGGATTGCTTGCATTGTCTTAGCTTTTGGCTGCATATAGTCGATTAAAATTGCAATGATACTGCGTTGTCAACGTCCTTATGTACTACTTGTACACCGCGGACGTTGTCGCCTTGTCTCATTTTTATTTTAATCGACTATAAAAAAATGAAATGAATGGAATGATAAAATGCTAACGCTAGAAAAATTTGAACAATTGGTTGGTGTGGACTTGCCACCAAAAGAAACACCGATGAGCTTTGTGGGTGCAAAGGGTGAGCTGATGGATAACTGGCTTGCGAGCTTGCCACATCTGAACAAGCACGAGCAGTACAAGCAGATTAAGACAGTGCTAAGCGAGCTTGTGGTGGCAAATATCGATGATAATGCACGGCTTGCGATTTTGGAGAAATTGCCTGTCAGTATCGACAGATTGGTAGGGCAGCTGCACCATGATTATATTTATGATGCACAAAATTCTTTGACCGAGCAACAGGCGTGTATTGATGAAGTGCGTAGCTTGTATTTTTTGAGTGTGCTGTGCTATCAGGGCGTGGCGGTGCGTGCCTATCAAGCCATCAATGCCACGAACACCCCAACCAAAAACCCAAAAAAATCAGGCACTAAATTAAAAGGCTGGCTAAACAATCTGTCAGGTGGACTGGGTGGCAGCGTGGTATCTAATGGCTTGGCGATTGACTTGGTGGGTGGACCAAGACGGCTTTTGGCAATTGCCATCTATCGTATGATGACGGCGTATTATCAGCTGCTGATGGAATTTGCCCTAGTATACCGCAAAGCACCGAATACGCTATGGCGTGAAATGAACCTGTGGTTTTTAAGAGCGGTGTCAGAGGGCGTGGATAAAGTGCCGATTGGCAAACTGCTTAAATCCCAAAAAGAAGACAGTATCTATCTTCAATACGCACAATCTTGTATGGCGAGCTTTACCAATTTGTTCGCTTATCGCCGTCAAGATATTTTGAATATTTTTAAAATATTGCCAAAATGGGTGCTGCGGCTCAACACCAGTTTTGAACCTGTACATCATTTAAAAGTCTTTGTCAATCTACAAGGTGATTTATCGCCAGAGATTATCACCCCAAATGCCAGTATCAACCCTTATAGCAAGGCGGCGGTTTGTTTGTTTTTTGATTTTGCCGAATTGTTTGAATATCTGGTAAAAATAGAGCAAGACGAAGCCAGCTCAAAAAATATCTTCGAGGCACGCCTTGCCAAGATGGTAAAGCTCACCTTTGAGCGGCAAGCCATCGAAGTAGAAGGGCGTGTGCGTTTTCAAGAGGCAGATTTTTTGCGTGGCTTTGGCTCGGTGTTTAAGGAAATGGCGAATGACAGAAGTTTTAATCAGATTATTCGCCAAGCCGAGCTAGCCGCCGAATACCACCCAAAAAAAATGCCCAGTGCCACCGCACACTGCCCCAAAGAAACAGTGAGAGTATTTGTAAAAAGTGATATGGGCGTACGGTTTTTTTGTGGTGAGACATCGCAAGAAGACAAAGAAGAAGCGTTAAACTGTCCTTATTTGCAGGCATTTGGGCTATTTGCCATTAAATCGCAGGCTTCGGACAATCAACATCCGTGGCGACTGGGTATCGTGCATTGGGTAGAACATCAAGAAACTCGTATCGAAGTCGATGGGCGGTTTTTGGGGCGTATTCTAAGCGTGTGCGGCATTCGACTGCTGACCCACGACATGCGTAGCAAGGATTTTGTGCAGGCACTGCTGATTGCAGGCGATGAGCTTAACCAGCAGACGACACTGGTGATACCACGCTATCATTTCAAAGAAAGCGATACGGTGATTTTGCGTGTGGACAACAAAGAGACAACGCTGCGTCTTGACAAAAAATTGCTGGCAACAGACGATATTGAACAATATCAAATCGTACGCTTGAGTGCCTAAATCCAGCCATTAGCCCCAAAGGCGATGACAAATACCGCTATTTTTGATATGATATGGCAAAATTATATCAAAATTAGCGGTGTTTTGACTGCAGGCAACGCCATCAAAACAACGGCATAAAATTACTAGGCAATTTACATGGCAAAAAAAATTCTAAATCTGCTCGTGATAGACGAAGAGCAATTATATGCCGAGCATTTGATAAGTATGCTGTCGGCGTATTTTGATGAAGTGAATCTTGGCTTTTGGGACGAAAAAGCCGAATTTGTCAAATCCTTGCGTCAAGAGTGGGACGTATTGGTCTTTCATCGTGCTTATGACATGAGCTTTACCGATGTGGTGGGGATTTTGCAGGAGCAAAACGTCGCCTTGCCTGTCATTCAATTGGTGCAGTCCGCAGACACAAGCAGTGGCTTGCCAGACACGATTGATGGCGATATGGTCAAGTCGTTCGCTGTGGGTCAAGATGAGATGATTGTCATGTCAATTTGCCTACAGGCATCGTATGCAGTGGCACGGCGTAAGATTAAAGGCTTAAAAACCATTTTAAAAGACGCAGAGCAGCGTGCCAATATTTTGATTAAAAACTCCAAGTCGGCGGTTGCTTATATCGACCAAGGGGTGCATGTATTTGCCAATGACCCTTATCTTGAGATGTTTGGTTATCATGGCATGGAAGACATCATCGGCGTGCCTGTGGTGGACTTGTTTTCAAGCGGTGAAGGGATTAAAGGCTTTAAGCAGTTTTTACGCCGTTTTGACAAAGGGGAGCGTTCTGATGTGGAGTTCGCTTTTGAGAGCAAACGCACCGATGGCACAACCTTTGCGTCCAAGCTACAACTGGCAGCTGCCACCTTGGAAGGTGAGCCTGTTACACAGATGATTATTCAGCGTGATGGGGCAAATGCCGAAGAGATGGCAAAAAAACTGGCGGCTGTCGAACGCCAAGACATCTTGACAGGCTTGCCCAACCGTATCGCCTTGACCGAAGAGCTTGCCAAGGTGCGTGAAGAAGCGGTAAGCAGCAATTTAAGTGCTGCTTTGTTGTTCATCAACCTAGATGAGCTGGGTAAGATTAATTCAAGTGCAGGCTTGAGTGGGGTGGATACCACTGTCAAAAATATCAGCTATTTGCTGTCCGAGCAGTTTAGTGAGAGTTTTATCAGCCGCTTTAGCGATGCAAATTTTGCCGTGATTGTGAGCGAAAAAAACAAAGCCGAAATACAAACGCTTGCCGAACAGCTGCGTGAACGAGCCGAAAAACTGCTTATCGAAGTGGGCAGCCGTACCGTAACCACGACACTGTCTATTGGGGCGGTGATGATTGATAGCAATGCCCCAGAATCGCAGACGATATTGGATAGAGCTATTGAGACCGTGGCGGATATTCAACGCAATACCGACAATCAAGGCAACAAAGTACACTTCTTTGACATCAGTGAACATGCCAGCGAAGACGAAGACGCTTTGGCGGAATATCTTACCCAAGCCCTGTCGAACAATCGCTTTATCCTGCGTTATCAGCCTGCCTATGACATCATCAATGACAATAGCGATATGTTTGAGACTTATGTAACTTTGCCAATGGCAGACGGCACGGAGCTGACACTGGATAAATTTAGCCAAGTCGCCAAAAAATACAATCTTTTGGACAAACTTGACCGCTGGGTGCTTATCAATGCCTGTAAGCAATTGGCGATGGTGCGTAAGACCCAACCTGCCGCCAATCTGCTCATTGGGCTGTCTGCCGCTTCTTTGGCAGATGGACAGCTGACCAAAATCATTACGCAGCTGACCAAGGCAGTCGGCGGCAAAAACACCATCAGTCTGCAGTTTGGTGAGCAAGATTTGGTGGATTATTTGGCGGTGGCAAAGCGTCAGTTTATGGCATTGACAGAGATTGGTTGTCCAGTGGGTATTCGCAATTTTGGTATCACTGCCAAGTCGGTTGAGACGGCGGAATATCTTGTGCCGAACATGGTGCGTCTTGCCAGAAGTTATACCAAAGATTTGGACAGACCTGCCAACATGGAAGCGGTAAGCGGGCTGGTAGCGCGCGCCAATGAACATTCGGTGGCGGTGCTTATGCCCTATATTGATAATGCTCAAGCCATGTCTACCGCTTGGTCTATGGGTGTGCGATATGTGCAAGGGGATTATTTGCAGCCATCTGCCGAAAGCATTGTATATGCCGAAGCAGAGTAAAGCATAGCTTGGCTTTATTCTACAAAAAGCGTCCATAAGAACGCTTTTTCTTTTGGCTGGCTGATTTGTACCGATTTGAGAAATCAACTTGACCGCACCACAGAAATTCGCTAAAGTATAAAGTAGCAGTATAGCGACAGTGTAAACAGCACTACCAAGTGAAATTCTTAAACCTTTCTTTGTTGGAGCTGTTTGTCGGCACTATCTGCATTACGCTGAATTTTTCAGTACCGCTGCTTAACTTCTTTTATCATATCACACATTTTATTATAGTCGATTAAAATTGCAATGATACAGCGTTGACAGCTCCCTTATGTACTACTTGTACACGGCGGTCGCTGTCGCCTTGTCTCATTTTTATTTTAATCGACTATATATCACACAAGGAGTTTGTGATGACAACGACCACCGTTACTCGTACTTATCGTATTTTGCGTGAAGACACGCAGGCGTTGTTGATTGATATGCAGGAGAAATTTGCTCCGCATATTTTTGAAATGCCGTCTGTGGTTGCCAAGGCTCGCACACTGATACTTGGCTTGCAGGCACTTAACGTACCCATTACTGTCAATGAGCAATACCCACAGGGCTTGGGGCATACGGTGGCGGAGCTGACGCAAGTGCTGGGCGACGCACCGCGGTTTGAAAAATCGGTCTTTAGCTCGGTAGATGACGCACCGACATGGCGACACTTGGCAATTCAAAACCGCCGACATGTGCTATTGTTTGGTATCGAGACGCACGTTTGTGTACAGCAGACGGCTTTGGATTTGTTGGATAATGGTATGCAGCCTGTGATTGTAGCGGACGCTGTTAGTTCAAGAAGTGCTTATGACCGCAAGATTGCCATCAGACGTATACGCCGAGCAGGAGCGGTGGTTACGACAACCGAAGCAATTTTGTTTGAATTGTTACGCTCAAGCCAAGACCCTGCTTTTAAGACCATCAGCCGCTTGGTGAAGTGATGCAAGTTTTTTAAATTCACTTTAATAGGTTGTCAAACTCGCTTGTAAGCATTACTTGTATTATCTGCTACTGGTTTTTCTTATATAGTCGATTAAAATAAAACCGATACATGCCCATTCGTGATTATCAGTAGGGTGCTTTGTTCCCCCACCAATAAACGTGGGCTTACGCCCACGCTACGGCTACACAGTGGTCGCTGTCGCTTGTCTTATTTCTATTTTAATTGACCATACTTCGTTACAAGACACAAAAAAAGAGAGCTGATTGCTCTCTTTTTTATCGCTAAAATAACCGTTAAGATTATTTGGTAGCGTCTTTTACAGCGTCAGCAGCGGCTTCGGCAGTGTGAGCAGCAGCAGTTGCGGTGTCTTGTGCAACTTCAGCAGTTGCAGCAACAGCGTCTTTTGCAGCGTCAGTAGTAGCAGTGGCAGCGTCTTTTGCAGCGGCTTCAGTAGTTGCAGCAGCGTCTGTTACAGCTT
>JAUNUB010000044.1 GCA_030538375.1 Moraxella sp.
TGAATAATAGGCTTTTGAATAACAGTCTCTTGAATGCTTAGGCTTACAGCTTTGTGAGCAGTCGCTTGAGAGCCAGTAGGTTGGCTTAGAGCAGAAGGCATTTTTTGAGCGGTGCTGGTTTGTAATGCCAAATGAGCTTTTGTATCACCGTTATCATCTTGTGATAGCGGCACAGCTGCTTTTGTGGCAATGATTTTAAACTGCGTAAGCCAACTGTCCACCGCCCAATACACACTCTCCGCCACAGGCTCGTTATCCACTGGCGATACAAAGGTTCGTTGCACACTGGCGAACAGTCTTGCCCCAATGTTTTGTAACAAAAACAATGGCGTACTTTGTCCATCTAGTGCCGTCAATACCATCAATTGATAAAAACTTTTGGTGTTAATCTTCGGATATTGCTGCCCTAAAGTCTCGCCAGCTTGCCATGTCAGTGCCATGCCAGCCATATTCTTTGCCACATGTCCTGCATAAAATGCCACATACAGCACAAAATTACGAAAATCCACCGCTTTTAGTTCATTTTCTGCCAGTCCTTGACGCAGCAAATCTCGACGCACCGCCGTCAGCAGTTTGTCAATTTTTTTTAGGCTCTCAAGCGTGCCATCAAGCTGACACGCAGCCAACTTGTCCAAATACCGCAAACCGCCCACCACGGAACGATTGTCCGCCACAGCTTGCAATAAATTCTCTCCCAAGGTATCAAACTTACTAGGTACAGTCTCTTGAGCCAACACATCTTCTCGCAAAATAGTCTCTCACAGGGTTATATTTATCTAAAGAATATCTAAATTTTAATGAAAGTATTCAAGCAGCTGCACCATTACTTAGCGTGCATTATAACCAATCACCAAAACACAGCATAAGTGGAAATAATACAATAAAAAGACTGAATAAAACACAAAAATTTCAATGATGTTACAAAGACATTAGCATTGATTAACAAATCATTACACATGCCAAGTATATAAAAATATGCAAAAAACAAGCCAGCACATTGTGTTTACTGGCTTGATTATCAACCAAATACCCATCAAAAATTCTGTACAGCAGTCTTTGCGTGCTAAACCTTTAGCATTTGATGGACGAACTCTAGCACATTATTAGACTTCACCTTGGTTTTGAAGGTTTCGAGCTGCGTTTTGGCATAAGTTTTGGCAGGTTCGGCAAGAGTGTGCCATCTGGACAATGCCCCCAGCAATCTGGCTGCCAGTTGGGGATTAAGCTCATCTAATTTAACCAAACTCTCAAGATACAATGTCAAGCCTTCTTCACTCCATAATAGTACAGGGCGCGCCGCCAGCGTAGCCAGCACTGCTCGCACACGATTGGGCGTTCGCCAATCAAAATCGCTGCGTGCCATGAGTGCCGCTATCTGTGCCACGCCTGCCTTTTCAACCCCTGCCTGCAAGCCAAACCAGCTGTCAATCACCAAGTCATCATCGGCATAACGCTCGTAAAATGCCTGTAGTAGACTTGTTTTATCGTCTTGTCCATTTGCCAAATCATGTTGCACCACCACACTTAACGCCCCCAGCCGCTCGGTCATACAAGTAGCGTTTTGGTATTGATAAACAGCAACTCTCGCCGTCTCAATCCCTGCTCGTGGCATAAGTTCAAGCAGTACATTACGCAAGGCACGCTTACCTGCCGCCATCGGTGTATCTGCATAATCTTCCAAGGGCAACGCTTGATACCACTCCACCAGCACATCTGCAAATGCAGTCGCCACTTTGTCTTTGAGTGCGTCTCTGGTTGCCTTGATGGCAGATGGCACATAGTCGGCATTGACAGCGGCTGCCATTTCTTTTTCGCTGGGAATGTCAAACAGTCGTGCTGCCAACATGGGGTCGCAGTCCTTGAGCTTTGCCACCGCTTGACGCAAGGCATAAGTCAGCAATGTATCATCACGCAATTGACCAAACAAGTACCGCTGCACCAGCATTTGTATCGCCTGCCAGCAGTTAAAACCGTCCGTCTCGTACGCCACAAGTTTGGCAAGCTCATCATCACTGTACTGATAATCCAGCAAAACAGGGGCACTAAAACCACGCAGCACCGATACCAAAGGCGTAGCACCGCCAAGCTCAACCGCCAAGTCAAAACTCGCCTTCGCAGTGCTTAATAGCAACATCTCTTCACCAAGCAATGTGCCATCGCTGCCATCAAATACCGCCACCGCCACAGGAATGGGCAAAACTTTTGGCTCATCAAAACCTGCCACCTGCCTTGTGCTTTGAGCAAGTGTCAGCACCACTTTACCGTCAATCACTTGATGAGAACCATTTAATATAGGGGTAGCAGGCTGTTCATACCATGCCAAAAAGTCGTAAATTCGCTCATCTTGGGTTGCCAAACTGCTGATAAAATCTTCTATCGTAACCGCTTGTCCATCATGACGGCGAAAATACTCGTCCATGCCAGCACGGTATTTTTCACGCCCCAAAAGGTTCGCCATCATGCGTACGATTTCCGCCCCTTTTTCATAGACGGTCGATGTATAAAAATTGTTAATCTCCACAAAGCTGTCAGGACGCACAGGGTGAGCCAAGGGTGATGCGTCTTCTGGGAATTGAGCGGCACGCAGCACGCCCACATCTTCGATACGCTGCACCGATGATGAGCCAAAATCCGCCGAAAAACACTGGTCTCGGTACACCGTCAAGCCTTCTTTTAGGCATAGCTGAAACCAATCTCGGCAGGTAATGCGATTGCCCGTCCAGTTATGAAAATATTCATGAGCAATCACCGACTTGACACGAAAATGCCGCACATCTGTCGCACTGTCTGCGTCCGCCAGCACACAAGACGTGTTAAATATATTTAGCCCCTTGTTCTCCATCGCCCCCATGTTAAATTGCCCTGTCGCCACTATCATATAGCGGTCAAGGTCATAAGCACGCCCATAGGTGTCTTCGTCCCACTTCATTGCGTCCTTGAGTGCTTGCATGGCAACATGGCATTTGTCAATGTCTTTGGGTTCGGCATAGACTTCCAGCAGCACCTTACGCCCATCTAGGGTGATAAATTCATCTACCAGCACCGCCAAATCTGCCGCCACACAGGCAAACAGATAGCTGGGTTTTTTGGTAGGGTCTTGCCAAATGGCATAATGACGAGCGTCGCCCACATCGCCAGTCTCTATCAAGTTGCCATTGGCGAGCAAGGTAGGTAAACTTTTGGGGGCTTCTAAGCGTGTGGTAAATGTCGCCAGCACATCAGGACGGTCAGGATAAAAGGTGATTTTGCGAAAGCCTTCTGGCTCGCACTGCGTTACAAACATCGCCGTATCCGTGCCACCACCAGCCAAATACAGCCCTTCTAGCTCGGTATTGCTCTCTGGGTGAATACGCACCTTGGTATGCACCACCATCGTCTCGCCGATGGCGGTATCACGTTTAATCGTCAGTGCTTCATTGCCATGATGATACTCGTTATCAGCACACACTTTGCCATCAATAGTTAACGTGAGCAGCTCAAGTTTACGCCCAAACAACACCAAATCCCCCACATGCTCACGCACCATGACCAGCGTCGTCTCAACCAGCGTCTCATCGTCAAAGATACGAATGTCCAAATCCACCGTCTGCACGCCAAAAGTCGGCGGTGTATAGTCTTTTAGGTAGATTTTTTTTGGGGTGTTTGCGGTGATGGCGGTGGTTGATTGGTCATCGTTCATTGTGTTGCCTTTTTTTGGAATATTTGAGTTTGGAATACTTAGGTTTGGAGCGGTGGGTTTAAATATTAGGTTTGGAATTCTTAGGTTTAAAATATTGGGCTTAGAATATTAAGACTGGAATGTCTGACAAAAAAGTACCGCAATTGACTTGGTAAGCCAAAGCGTTAAAATATCAGCAATTTGTTCAAGGCATACTCTATTTTTACAAATCACTCACTTATTACAGTAAACAAATCATTCAACAAATTTACATCTGTTATTAATGCCCCTTTTTTAACAAATGCCGCTAAATATTACTACAGGATTGCCACAAACACCATCTTTTATCCACCAAACATCTCTTTTGCCGCAAAAATCCGCTCAAACGGCTAAAAAATCCGCTCAAACGACTTGTAAAATCACCTTAATTTTGTCATCATGTACCGCAATGTTACCTTTTCTTTTTGGCACATTCAATCCACTGCCAACTTACAAAAAACTCTCAAGGAGTAATCATGCTAACTCTACGCAATTCTGCACTTGTCGCAATGCTAGCCGCCGCTATGGTCATGACAGGCTGTGCCAACAAAAAAACAGGCTCGCAAGTGGTCGTATCGCCACTTGGCTCTGGTGCTGCATACAACGGTGCTTATACTGGCGGTGCATTGGTGAACAACTCTGCTGCCATTCAAGACGCTGCTGCCAATCTGCGTGCAACCGTGCATTTTGATTTTAATTCGGACGCTATCAAGCCAGAAGCTGCCGCCATACTTGACCAGCATGTTGCTTTTTTGACCAGCAACCAAGGGGCAAAAGTGCTAGTGGCAGGGCATACCGATGAGCGTGGCAGCCGTGAATACAACATGTCATTGGGTGAGCGTCGTGCCGCTGCGGTGCGTAGCTATCTTGCCAGCAAAGGCGTAAACACCGCCAATGTCGAAATCATCAGCTATGGTGAAGAACAACCTATCGCTACTGGCAACACCGAAGCCGCTTGGGCAGAAAATCGCCGTGCCGAGCTAAGCTACTAATCCAGCTTTTTATGCCCATTAACAAAACCCAAGCCGTTCATCACGGATAGCTTGGGTTTTTTAACAGCTGATTTTTTCATTATGCCAACACTTATCAATCCCACTTATCAAATCATAGACAGCGAAAGCTGTACCATCATCGCCACCGCTCATCAATCATCATCAATCCCCAAAACGCATAAAAAACACCAGCAATCTACCGCTGTACGAGAGCTATTAAGATGGGTACAAGCCGAACTAAGCCTTGTCGCTCCACTCATTGAGATAGCTTTTCCTTATTATTTTATACATGATGATAGGCGGTATTTTGTCGGCTTTAGCCACAGTCAAGACAGCATTGCCTTGATTGTCAGTCATCAGCCCTGTGCCATTGATATTGAGCTGCGTAATATTGCTTGGCAAGTTGCCGCACGGTTTTTTCACCCCAATGAACTTGCTATATTGCAAGGCTTTGCTACCGATGAACAACCCACACTCATCAATGCGTTATGGCGATTAAAAGAATGCTGGATAAAGCTCAATCGTGGGACGCTCACGCACGGCTTGGGGGTGGATTTTGGCGAGCTGATACCACAGCTAATGACAGATGACGATTTTGATTATCAAGACTGGCGTATTTATCACGACAACACTTGTCGTCTCACCGCCATTCATCTGTTAGATAGATAACAAGCCCAATTATCAGATGGACAAAATCACCACACTTTGTCATAATAGATACACTTTCTTCAACGTTATCCAAGGAACTATCATGCTAAGCGTCAATCAATACTTCGATGGCAAGGTTGCTTCTATCGCCCTACAAACCGCCACACTGCCTGCCACTGTGGGCGTAATGGCAAAGGGTGAATATACCTTTGGCACAAGCCAGCTTGAGACTATGACCGTGGTTAGTGGTACGCTTATCGTTCAATTACCCAATGATGACGCATGGCACACTTTTGAGCAAGGGCAATCCTTCCAAGTGCCTGCCAATACCGAGTTTCACCTAAAAGTGCCTGTGGATACCGCCTATTTTTGCACTTACGAATAATCCATACAAACCCAACTTGAATGGATAATGGACAAGGACGACAGCCATGACAAGCTCATCAAATAGCGATTATGCCGTACTGGTTGCGGTGTTTATTGTGGCGGCAGTGCTACATGGTATCTCTGGCACTGGTTATTCACTCATTACCATTGGCGGCTTGTCGGCGTATTATTCACTCGCAGACTCCGTGGTGCTGGTGCTAATTCCCACAGCGATTTTAAACCTAACAGCGTGGCTGGTCGGTGGTGGCACGTTTTGGCACAATTTTACCTTTTATATCAAGGAATATTGGCTGCTTATCGTGCTGTCTTTTTTGGGGAGCGTGCTGGGGGCTTATCTGCTGTTGTGGGTCAATCAGCATTATCTACTGCTGTTATTATCGGCTATCTTGGTGTGGTATGTCGGTTCGGCGGTGTTCGGCAAACAAATCCGCCTACCCAATACCAAAAAATCCCTTGCCGTCATGGGCGTGGCAGGCGGTATCGCAGGCGGTGCAACCAATGCCATGTCACCCATTTTGATGATGTACCTGCTATCCATCAGCGACGACAAAAATACGCTTATCAAGGTGAGCAACGCCTGTTTTTTTATGGGTAAGGTCGCTCAAGCCATCGTGTTGTTTCCTGCTTTTGTTGCCATGCAGTCCGAAACTTGGACACTGCTTGGCATGGCAACGGCACTGTCTTTGGTCTTTGTATTCGTAGGCTTGTGGCTCGGAAGGTTTTTGCCCAAACAGTACTTTCGCACGCTGATACTCGTTATTCTCACGGTGCTGGCGATTAAGCTCGGCTATGGCAGTATCATGACGTTGTGGGGATAATATTGTAGGGATAACACTCCAACCATACCAATCAGTACACGCCAAAACCACCCCACAAAAAACCCATCTTATTCACAAGATGGGTTTTGTCTGTTTTGTCTTGAGTAATATCTACAGCTGTTTAAAATATAGTCAAATAAATTCACTTTAAGACAAGGAAAACGAACGCAGATAGTACAAGTAGTACTTACAAGTGAGTTTGACGAAGTATTAAAGTGAATTTAAAAGACTATAGCCGATTAAAATTTAATCTGCCACGCATTTACCAAGGGATAACGACGCTCACGTCCAAAGGCACGTTTGCCAATCTTGCTGCCAATCGGTGCTTGACGACGCTTGTATTCATTAATGTCCACCATACGCAATACTTTGGCGACAGTCTCTTCATCAAAGCCTGCTTTGACAATGTCTTTAAAGCTCAAATCTTCTTCGATGTACAATCGCAAAATCGCATCTAGCGTGTCATAATCGGGCAGACTGTCTTGGTCTTTTTGGTCAGGACGCAGCTCTGCAGATGGTGCTCGCAAAATCACCCGCTCTGGGATAACAGGCGTATCTTCTAGACGGTTGCGATAGGCAGCTAGGCGATATACGTCCGTCTTGTACACGTCTTTTAACGCCCCAAAACCGCCCACCATATCACCGTATAGCGTGCCGTAGCCTACCGCCACTTCGGATTTGTTGCTGGTATTGACCACCATATGCCCAAACTTATTGGACAGTGCCATCAGTATCACGCCTCTGGCACGTGCCTGCAAGTTCTCTTCGGTAACGCCAAGGCTGGCATTGCCTGCAAACAATGGGGCAAGCGATGAACGCAGCCCTGCCACCGCATCGTGTATGGGGCAAACGGTGTACGAGACATTCAACCGTTTGGCTTGGGCTTCGGCATCTTCGATACTGATGTCTGATGTGTACTTATAGGGCATCATCACTGCATACACCTTGTCTGCACCCAAAGCATCGGTGGCAATGCACAAAGTCAATGCCGAATCAATGCCGCCCGACAAGCCCACAATCACCCCACCAAAACCAGAACGATTGACATAATCACGCAGTCCCACCACCAAGGCTTGATACATCTCGGATTCGGCAGATAGCTGCAAGGGAGCTTTTGTCTGCTGTGCAAATTGCTTGCTCGTGATGTCAAATGGTGCAATTAATAGCTGCCCCAAAAAACGAGACGCTTCTTGGGCTATCTCGCCACTGGCATTCACCATCATCGAACCACCATCAAACACCAAGTCATCTTGACCGCCCACCGCATTGGCATAGATAATGGGCAGTCCGTACTTGAGTGCCTGCTTAGCAAGCAGCTCTTTGCGTTTTAGCTGTTTGTCTATCTCAAATGGCGACGCATTAATCGTAACAATCAGCTCCGCTCCTGCCGCTTTTAGGTTGGCAATGGGGGTATCTTGCCAAATGTCTTCGCAGATGAGCAGACCCATCGTAACGCCTTTATAGTCGAACAGCACTTGATTACGCCCTTTGTCAAAATAACGACGCTCATCAAACACGCCATAGTTTGGCAAACACTGCTTATGATAAAAGCCTTTTTGGCTACCGCCTTGGATAATCGCCGCTGAATTGAACGTACCATGATGATCCACATGCGGATAACCCACAATCATCAAGATACCTTCGATTTCGCTAAGATTTGCCATGGCAATCTTGATACGCTCGGACAAGCTAGGACGCAGCAGCAAATCTTCTGGCGGATAGCCAATCAACGCAAGTTCTGGGAATATCACCACGTCCGCCCCTTTGCTCTTAGCGTCCATGGCGGCAGCTCGCATTTTTTTGGTATTGCCGACTATATCTCCCACCAAAAATGGTGTCTGCACCACCGCAAAATTAATGCCCTTTGCACTGCTCATCGTAATATCATCAGATGACTGCTCGGCTCGAGTATCGACTGGGGTAACGACTGATGATGGCTGCGTATCTGCCACCGTTTCTACAGCTTCTTGCTGTGTATTTTGTTCATTTGACATTGTAATTTTTCCAAAAAAGTAATTTTGTGAATGCTGACGGTTCGCTCATACCATTGGCTTGGCAAACTGCTATCCGATTTTTCGTATTTTTATGCCAAAAACCAATCAGCACGCCCTAGTATAGCACATTGTATAGCACATTCAGCAAGGTTTTTAAGTACTATCTACATCACAAGCTACGGTAATTTTAAGACATGCCGTGCTAGGCTAATCAGTCATAGATTTTATTTTTGTTTGCCCATCACTTTGTGTTAAACTGTGCAGTTTATAATTTTTAAGTGGCGGTATCACACGTGGCGTTTATTCTTAATATGCTCATCATCATTGGGGTGATGTGGGCGTTTTTTCGGTACATGTACCCCAAACCCCCAAAAGAGTTTTTTGCCAAAGCAGGTGATGATATTAGCCTGCGAGCCTGTAGCCACTGCGGTACACCGCTTGCGACTTATCGTGGCATTCTCATTCCCAAGAGCCTGCCAGCAGACACGGCAGAAAGCGACATCACACACCCTTTTACCAAAGATGATGATAACGTGGTGTTGGACGAGTGTTATTTTTTTTGCAATACCGAACATCAAGCAGATTTTGTCCACAAGCAAAAGCAATCACAATCAACAACAAAAAATCAAGCAGGTCAATAGCGACAAAATACCAACATTAAAAAGCCAATTCATCATGCGAATTGGCTTTTTTGTTGGGTAAGTTTTGGCTGTCTTGTATAAACATGGGCTTATACCGCATGCTACGGTTAAACCCATCAATTCACCTTATTAAGCTCCATTGAAATGACTTTACCATCATTGGTTTGGCTGACTTTGATTGGTAAATAGCCTAGGCTGGGGGCTAGCCAAAAGCTCGTGGCTCGCTCCTTGTCATCATGCACACGGTCAATACGCACCGCCGAATATGTACCTGCTGGCACGGTGATTTGTGCTGTGCCTGCTTTTTTAAATCTGGCATTTTCGATACTGGTGCGTCTCACCAAGGGATAATTGCCTGTAAACTTGCCATTGATGAGTTCTTGGCGAATATTCGCTTCAAGGCTCAAATCATCATAGGCTTGCTGGGTCATCGCAAGCGTGGTCGCCTTGCCTTTATAGGTGCTGACGACTTGGCTTGCGGCAAATTTTATGTTGTGCGTATTGCCAAAGCCTGCGATACGATACGATGTGCTGGCATTTGATGGGGCAATTTTGCCATTCACCAAACGAAAAGTACTGGACTGATTGGCGGTAGCAATACCTGCTGCACGGGCGTTGACTTTGTAGGTAAAGGTATTGCCAGACTTGGTGAGCGTGCGTGTGGCTGTGCCTGATTTGCCATCTGCCTTGAGCGTATAAGTGGCGTTAAATGGCTCAATGTCCGCTGCATTGGCTGTGCTCGCCATCATCACGCCTGCGATTACCATGCTTGTGCTAATTTTTTTAAAAAAATACATGCTTGCTCCAAAACAAAAAATCATGCCCTTATAATGACCAAAAATTATGCGTTTTTCAAGCGGTCATCATCAAGGCTTTGTGCGGATTTTGTCAAGATTGTTGCCAATTGCCCTTGGTACACTCGTACCATCTTTGCATTGGTTTTTGTATCATCTTGTTTTGTAATTTTTTTTGCAAAAATTGTTGGTTTATGGCTTGAAAATATCCACCCATAGCACCATTTTTACCTTGACCCTACATGGGTAATTTTATTTAATTAATGACTTTAGCAAAACTAGATGGAGTTCCTATGAAAATTCGTCCTCTACACGATCGTATCGTGGTACGCCGCAAAGAAGAAGAGCAAAAAACCACAGGTGGTATCCTACTGCCGGGTTCTGCCCAAGAAAAACCCCAACAAGGCGAAGTCATCGCCGTGGGCAACGGTCAAGTTACTGACAATGGCGTACGTAGCCTAGATGTCAAAGTGGGCGACACCGTGCTATTTGGTCAATATGCAGGACAAACTGTCAAAGTTGACGGCGAAGAGCTGCTCATCATGAAAGAAAGCGACGTGTTTGGCATATTAGAAAGCTAATTTATTGCGGCACACTTTTATAGAATTTAAATTTTTAAATGATAACGGAGAATATTCCCATGGCAAAAGACGTAAATTTTGGGGCATCTGCCCGTGAAAAAATGATTGCAGGCGTGAATGTGCTGGCAGACGCTGTTAAGGTTACTCTAGGACCAAAAGGTCGCAACGTGGTGATTGACAAGTCATTCGGTGCACCCACCATCACCAAAGACGGCGTGTCTGTCGCCAAAGAAATCGAACTTGAAGACAAGTTTGAAAACATGGGGGCACAGTTGGTGCGTGAAGTGGCTTCCAAGACCAATGACGTAGCAGGCGACGGCACAACCACCGCCACCGTCTTGGCTCAAGCTATCCTAGCAGAAGGCATGAAATCTGTCGCCGCTGGCATGAATCCTATGGATTTAAAACGTGGTATCGACAAGGCAACACGCCTAGCAGTAGCACAAATCCACGCCCTATCTACCCCAGCCAATGACGACAAAGCCATCGCCCAAGTTGGCTCTATCTCTGCCAACTCCGACACCAAAATCGGTGAGCTTATCAGCGAAGCCATGCAAAAAGTCGGCAAGCAAGGCGTGATTACCGTCGAAGAAGGCTCGGGCTTTGAAGACGCACTAGAAGTCGTTGAAGGTATGCAGTTTGACCGTGGCTATATCAGTCCATATTTTGCCAACAAGCAAGACAGCTTGACTTGCGAATTTGACAATCCATTCATTCTGCTGGTAGACAAAAAAATCAGCAACATTCGTGAAATCGTGCCACTGCTCGAAAAAGTCATGCAGTCTAGCCGTCCACTACTCATCATCGCCGAAGATGTCGAAAACGAAGCACTGGCAACACTGGTGGTGAATAATCTGCGTGGTGGTTTGAAGACTTGTGCCGTCAAAGCCCCCGGATTTGGCGACCGCCGCAAAGCCATGCTACAAGACATCGCTATATTGACAGGCGGTACAGTTATCTCTGAAGAAGTGGGACTAAGCCTAGAGACTGCCGAACTTACTCATCTAGGTACTGCCAAAAAAGTTACCGTTGGCAAAGAAAATACCGTGATTGTGGACGGTGCTGGCGACAAAACCAGTATCGAATCTCGTGTGGAGTCTATCCGCCGTCAAGTCGAAGAATCTACCTCAGACTACGACAAAGAAAAACTGCAAGAACGTGTTGCCAAATTGTCTGGCGGCGTGGCAGTTATCAAAGTAGGGGCGGCTACCGAAACCGAAATGAAAGAGAAAAAAGACCGTGTGGACGACGCATTGCACGCCACTCGTGCTGCGGTAGAAGAAGGCGTTGTACCGGGCGGCGGTGTGGCACTTGTGCGTGCTTTGGGTGCTTTGTCCGACATCAAAGGCGACAACGATGACCAAACTGCTGGTATCAATATCCTACGCCGTGCGATGGAAGCCCCACTTCGCCAAATCGTGAGTAATGCTGGCGATGAAGCGTCTGTTATCGTCAATGAAGTGAAAAACGGTGCTGGCAACTACGGCTACAATGCTGCCACTGGCGAATATGGCGACATGCTAGAGATGGGTATTCTTGACCCTGCCAAGGTTACTCGCTCTGCCCTAGAACACGCTGCGTCTGTGGCTGGGCTTATGCTCACCACCGAAGTCATGATTACCGACAAGCCTGCTGCTGACAACGGTGCAGCTGCGGCGGCTGCCATGGGCGGTATGGGTGGCATGGGCGGTATGATGTAACTCACCCATCATATAAACACACCAACCCCTGTAGATATTAAGCATATCTGCAGGGGTTTTTATCTATACTTAACAACATCTTGGCTTATCATGGCTTAGCTACACCAATGTTGCATAGCGGCAAAACAAACAACAATATTTCTACATTTCGCATAACATCGGTTGTGCTTTTTTTATCAATTCAGATTATTATATACGCTGTTTTAGGGATTGGAGTCTTACCAATGTCGATTTTTGAGCGTTTTTTTATGGCTACACCATCACAATCAACTTTTCATCGCTTAACAGCTGCTTCGGACATATCTACTCATCTTTGCTGTGCGGCTTTGGGGATTTGTTTACTAAGTGCTACCGCCAGCCACGCCGCCTATGCCGACAGCATGACATATACCACACCTATGGACCTTTCCAATATTACCGCCGACCCTTATGAGCTTGCATTGACGCAGGTTTTGGCGGAGATTTGTCCACCACTACTCAGCCCAAGCCAAAAACAATTATTCACCCAAGCCTATAATGCACAAATGCAGTATTTTTTGCCCAATTTGGACACCACTGCCGCCCTAAGACAGATTAGCAACCAGCGTGATTATCGTGGTATCCTAAAAAGCGTGCGTTCGTGGACGTTAAGCTATCCTACCAACGAAAATAAGGCATTGTGCATTGAGTTTGCCCAAAGCAGTGAGATTTGATAGATTTTTGCTTTAAAAAGCAGTTTAAAAAAGTAATTATGACAATTCGTGAGTTTTTTGTGGTACTATTATCGCCTTTTTTTCTGTATGTTGTTTTTTTGGTTTTTTAACGGTTTTTGATATTTCATGTTTTTGATAAGAATGGAGCGGTGATGTTAGTTGCGGTGCGTTTGGCTTTGTGTGGATTGAGTGTGATTGCGGTGAATGCCTTTGCCAATACAGGCATTAATCCACCCGAACAAGACAACAAAGCCTATATCTTGATGGAATATGACACAGGCGAAATCCTAGCCCAAAAAAATGCCGACACTCCCCTACCCCCTGCTTCACTCACCAAGATGATGACCAGCTATCTGGTTGAACAGCGTCTATTGGACGGCAGTCTACAAGAAAACACCCCCATCATGGTGAGCGAAAACGCATGGTGCAAAGGCTCTAGCACGCAATCATGTATGTATGTACCTGTCAATACCGCCGCTGCCGCCATTGATATGCTGCGTGGTATCATCATTCAGTCGGGCAATGACGCATCAAAAGCCGTGGCGGAGCATATCTCTGGCTCAGAATCTGCCTTTGCAGCCCTAATGAATACCGAAGCCAAAAAACTTGGCATGAACAACACCCACTTTGCCAATGCGACAGGCATGCCTGATGATACGCACCTTGCCAGTGCCAAAGATTTGGCGATATTGGCTCGCAGTATCATCAAAGACAGTGGCAAATATTACCCAATCTACGCCGAAAAAGAATTCACCTACAACGACATCAAGCAAGGCAACCGCAACGTACTTATCGGCACAGACCCTACAGTAGATGGGCTAAAGACAGGGCATACCAACCAAGCAGGTTTTTGTTTGGCGGCTTCTAGCAACCGTGATAACATGCGTCTGATTGCCATCGTGCTGGGTGCACCCAGTATGCAGGCTCGTGCCAATCAAGCTCGTGAACTGCTCGCCTTTGGTTATGGACATTTTGAAAATGTCGTCAAAGCTCCCCAAGGACAGTCCATCACCAAAACACCAGTCAGATACGGCAAAGATAAAGAAGTAGAGCTTATCACCGCCACACCGCTCAAAGTCTTGACCACCAAAAATCAAGCCGCTAACATCACCACCACTGCCGAATTCAATGCCGATGTCAAAGCACCTATCACAGCAGGGCAAGAGCTTGGCAAAATGCTTGCCGTGATGGACGGCAAAGTCGTGGCAAGCACCCCACTTGTCGCTGCGAACGCTGTCGAAGAAGTGGGCTTTGTCAGCAAGATATGGCAATCTGTGGTGTATTGGGTAAAAGATTTGTTCTAAAACCACACAATTATCTCAATCGGCAATCAATCAGTAATGTTGCATTGCCGATTTTTTTTGCATAAACTAAGCAAACAACAACCCATTCCATATACCAAATATCATCATTGCGAACAATGCTCCATAAGCGATAAAAGAAAGTGGCGAGTTGTACTCATAGCTCTTTTTGGCATTGCCTGCTTTGGCTTGCTCAATCATTTGCAAAACAAAGTGCTGAATCTCTAATTTTTTGTCATTTCTCGTGCCATCGGTATATCCACCCAATTTAATATTACGCCCCCTAGTATCTGTTACTATCAAGCAAGATTCATACCCATCACCTTCATCTTGTTCGTCCAGATAAATATCGGCAATATCGTCAATTGTTTGTTCGTGAATCAGCCAAATACCAATGAGCTTTTCTCGATAAATGCAGCTTGTTTTGCCATTTTTATTGATGACTTCCAAATGCCAAGAGCGGATATGTTTATAGGCAACATATACACACAAAGCAGTCATCAGCCACAGAAATATTGTTGTCATGTCCATGCTGGGTGTTGTTAAGTTGTGGTTAGGATAAAGGACTGAAGTTTTTTACTAATTCTTGCCGAATTATAGTTGATTAAAATAAGACAAGGCGACAGCACCCACCCTGTACTAATAGCACATAAAGGTGCATAAGGGTAACAGCAACGCTGTATCGTTGCAATTTTAATCAACTATATTTCAAACATTAGCATTGCCTTGCCATTATACAAAAGCAATAAGTCAAACGAATGACAGTGAAGATAATTGTAAGCACCCATCACGCTCAGCAAATACCACACCCAAAACTATACCAAAGGCAAGTTTGAGCCATTATTTTGATAAAACCTATCAAAATCATCGCAAAAATTGTGCTATGATAAGTCAATTTTGATAGCACTTATTCCAATAGGACAAACCGATGACAGCCTACACTTTTAATCGTCAATTTCCCCACACTCGCCTGCGTCGCCTGCGTGTGTCTGATGGCATTCGCCAAATGGTGAGTGAGACGCACCTTGCTCCTTGCCATCTTATTGCCCCTGTATTTGTCATCGAAGGCAATAACCAACGCCAAAGTATCGCCAGTATGCCCAAGGTTGAACGTCTGTCCATTGACCTGCTTATCCAGCACACCAAAGCCCTGTATGCCGAAGGGGTGCGTATGATAGATATTTTTCCTGTCATTGATTCTGCACTCAAGTCCCCCACAGGCGAAGAAGCCTACAACCCCAATACACTGGCTTGTCGTGCGGTGCGTGCCATCAAAGACGCTGTGCCAGACATGCTGGTGATGACTGATGTGGCACTAGACCCCTATACCACGCACGGACAAGATGGCGTGATAGATACAGCAGGCTATGTGCTAAACGATGACACCACCGAAATACTTATCGAACAAACCCTAGCACACGCAGCCGCAGGGGCAGATGTTATCTCACCAAGTGATATGATGGACGGACGAATTGGGGCGATGCGTCAAGCTCTTGAAGAAGACAGCTTTGTGAACACCGCTATCATGGCGTATTCTGCCAAATATGCTTCTGCCTACTATGGACCATTTCGTGATGCGGTCGGCTCAAGTGGCAACCTAAAAGGACACAAAAAACAATACCAAATGAACCCTGCCAACCGAGCCGAAGCCCTGCACGAAGTGGCACTAGACATTCACGAAGGGGCAGATATGGTGATGGTAAAACCCGGACAACCCTATTTAGATGTAGTGCGTGAAGTCAAGGATAACTTTGGTGTGCCGACTTTTGCTTACCAAGTATCTGGTGAATATGCCATGCACATGGCAGCCATTCAAAACGGCTGGCTCACCGAAGCGGTGATACTTGAGAGCCTGCTGGGCTTTCGCCGTGCTGGCTGTGACGGGATACTCACCTATTTTGCCTTGGACGCAGCAAGAATGCTGAATGTTTGATGTGGTGGGGTGTAAAAACATCAACCCCATCCACACCTTACCTACAACAAAGCTCCAACCACTCA
>JAUNUB010000045.1 GCA_030538375.1 Moraxella sp.
CCCCTGTGTCATAGCCCAGCACAGTATCGCCCAGCACGGTGATATTGGCGATACCACCCAAATTGAGCACCACGGCTCGCCTGTCGCCAAACATGGCTTGATGAAATGCAGGTACAAGCGGTGCACCCTGTCCGCCCACTGCCATATCTCGACGACGAAAATCACTCACCACCGCAATGCCTGTCCGCTGTGCCAAGATATTTGGGTCAAGCAATTGCAGGCTAAAGGCGAATTCGGGGCGATGTCGTACCGTTTGACCATGGCAGCCAATGGCGGTGATGTCTTGGGCGGTGATGTCGGTTTTTTGGAGTAATTCATGCACCACACTGCTGGCAAATTCGGCATACAAGCGGCAGCCCAACCCCCAAAAATCCAATTCGTCAAAGCAAGCAAAGTCATCTACCGCAAGCTCGGCTGTGCCATTGGGGGTGCATAGTGCCAGTAGCAGAGATTTGAGTTCTGCAGCAAAGGCTTGGCTGTGTGTGGCGATGATGATAGGCTTATCATCTGCATATTTGCACAATACCGCATCAAGTGCGTCAAGGCTCGTGCCGCTCATCATGCCGATGTAATACTCTTGCTCATCTGGTGCAATGTCGTACATTGTATTCATCAGCTCATCAAAATTCTGCATAACTTACTCTTATTGAACGTTTATAAAAAAATCAAGGTATGCCACTTTTACCCACTCTTATTATATCCCAAAGCCTAACAAATTTATTGAGAGATTAGTGCCAAAAGCCAAGAACACCAAGTGTCATTAAACTGTAAAAACATCAACCAATGAAACCGATGAGCTTTATTCATGCAGTTTATTTTTTGTAGGCAATTTGTTTATAGGCAGCTTATTTGTAAGTGGAATGCCCACGCCAACCAAAGTTCGCAGATAAGCAGATGATAAGCCGCATTGTCTCAAAATCTCAAATGGATGTATGTTCAACCATGGGTATTTTGGAGAATTGTTACCGCCAAATTCACCCCTGCAAAAACCTGCTATAATAACCCAAATTTTATCACCACACACACAAATTATGTCCTTACTTGATTATTTTGAACGCCGTATTGACCCCTATCCTGCCACACCCATGCCAGCACCCGAAGATGGCAAGCTGCTTGCTTTTTTGTGGGCGTGCAGTGCAGGGGCTCGTGGCTGGATTTTTGCACGGCTGATATTGTCGGTATTGCTTGGGGTGTTTGGCTCGCTGCTGTTTGCGTGGGTGGGCGATGTGGTGGACTGGCTGACCACCTACACCCCCGATACGCTGTGGACAGAAAAAGGCTCGTTTATCTTGCTGATACTGGGGCTGTGCGTGCTGTCTATCGCTGGGGAGTTTATCGGCAGTTTGATACGTTTTCAAGTATTGCAAGGCGTGTTTCCCATGCGGCTTAGATGGTGGTTTCATAAGCACATGCTGGGGCAGTCCATGCAGTTTTATCACGATGAGTTCTCAGGAAGAGTGTCTGCCAAAGTCATGCAGACCGCTCTTGGTGTGCGTGATACCGTGATGAGCATTGCCGAGATGGTGTCTTTTGTCAGTGCGTATCTTATCACCAGTGGGGTGATTTTGCTGGGGCTGGACGTGTGGTTGTTTTTGCCCTTTGTGGGCTGGATAGTGGCGGTGGGCTTGATTATGTGGGTGTTTTTACCACGATTAAAACAGACCGCCAGCAGCCAAGCAGACGCACGTGCCTTGATGACAGGGCGTATCACCGACGCTTATGCCAACATTGGTGCGGTCAAGCTGTTTAGCCATTCTAATCGTGAGCTGGGTTATGCCAAGTCCGCCATGCAAGAGTTTATGGGTACGGTACATGTCCAAATGCGTTGGGTGTCTATGCTCAACGTTACCACCGAGACGCTGTCGCTTATCATGATAGTGGGTAGCACCGCCATTGGGGTGTATCTGTGGACGATTGGACAGGTGAGCGTGGGGGCAATCGCCATTGCCAGCGGCATTGCCCTTAGACTAAAAGCCATGGTGCAGTGGATTATGTGGGAGATGGCAAGTTTGTTTGAGCATATCGGCACAGTGCAGGACGGTATGCGTACGCTCACCACACCGCACGCCATCGTGGACAAACCGAACGCCCTTGACATTCAAGTAACGGCAGGGCAGATTGAGTTTCGTCATGTGGCATTCAATTATGGTCGTGGGGACGACGCTTTGCAGTTGTTTGATGATTTTAATCTGAGCATTCAAGCAGGCGAAAAAATTGGCTTGGTAGGGCGTAGCGGCTCTGGCAAGTCCAGCCTTGTCAATCTGCTCTTGCGGTTTTATGAAGTGGACGGCGGCTCAATCAGCATTGACGGGCAGAACATCACCGATGTTACCCAAAACTCACTGCGTCAGCATATCGGCATGGTAACACAAGACACCGCTCTACTACATCGTACCGTGCGTGAAAATATCGCCTATGGCAGACCCAACGCCACAGAAGATGAGATTATCAGAGCCGCCAAAGCCGCCCATGCGTGGGACTTTATCCAAACATTGCAGGACAAATACGGCAATACAGGGCTAGATACCCAAGTGGGCGAGCGTGGGGTGAAGCTGTCTGGCGGACAACGTCAGCGGATTGCCATCGCACGTGTCATGCTAAAAAATGCCCCCATTCTGCTCCTAGACGAAGCCACATCGGCACTGGACAGCGAAGTGGAATTTGCCATCACCCAAAGTCTTGATGACATGATGGCAGGCAAGACGGTGATTGCCATCGCACACCGCTTATCCACCATCGCAAGCCTTGATAAACTTGTCGTGATGGACAAAGGGCAAATCATCGAGATGGGCAGCCACAACGAGCTTATTGCCAAAAATGGCGTGTATGCCAGTCTGTGGACACGCCAAAGTGGGGGATTTTTGGGGGATATGGAGTAGCTTGGGCTGTGGGGGTATGGGTATATAGTTGGTTAAAGATGAGAATACCTACCGTTACCACCAGCACATAAAAGCACTGGCAACGCGATCATTGCAATTTTAATCAACCGTACAAATTCATCTGCTTTATTTCCTTTGGGCGACTGTGGCTGTGTTTTTGTGGATAAAGTGTTATAATTCTCAAATGGTTAATTCTCAAATGGCATAGCCAAATAAATTCACTCTAAGATAAAGAAAACCAGTAGCAGATAGTGCAAGTAGTGCTTACCAGCGAGTTTGACAGCGTATTATAGTCGATTAAAATAAAAATGAGACAAGCCGACAGACTGCCGTGTGCAAGTAGTACATAAGGGAGCTGGCAACGTAAGTATCATTGCAATTTTAATCGACTATAAAGTGAATTTAAAAGACCATACATTTTTAATAGGAGCAAAGTCATGTCTGCATTCCTGCCTTATTTTATCGTAACTTTTGGCGTGTTTGTGCTGTTTTTTTTGTTGATGGGTATTGGCTATCTGGTCAAAAAACAGCCGCTCAAAGGTTCGTGTGGTGGCGTGGCGACCTTGATGGGCGATGAGTTTTGTCAGTTTTGTGGCAACGACCCTAACAAATGCGATGGCAGCTTGGACAAGAACATCAGTGAAAAAGCCAAATCGCTTGGCACATCAGCCTAAAACACACCCCTATTTTTTATAATACCCCTGTTTTCATGTGCCTAACAGACAAACCATGCGTCAAACAAGACAAATTTTTACTGTGAATATTGACTTATAAATATAGGGTCTGCCGACAATTCATTACACCAAACAATTAAGTTTGAAATTTATGGTAAACACACGGCTTTTGTGCTAAAAATGGCTAAATCTTGTCTTTCATCGTCAAAAACTTGCTTGATAGAATAACTATCAACCTGCGTTTTTTCCTTGAAAGAACTACGATTTATCTCATTTTTATCTACAAAGATGAATTGTCGACAGACCCTAACATGGTTTGACAAGATTTTATAGTTGATTAAAATTGCAATGATACTTATGTTGCCAGCTCCCTTTTTATTTTAATCGACTATAACAGGCACATTCCCACAATACCACCAAAGTGTTTCACGTGAAACGGATTTTTTGACAGTCAATATGGACAAACCTACCCCAACGCTTCTTTCTTCAAAAACACCGCTGTGGCTGGTATTGGCTGGGCTTGTGGTATTGGCAATCATCATGCGTTCGCCCATTGTGGTGCTGGGTTCGCTCGCTCCCCTACTCAAGCAAACCTTGGCGGTGAGTGATGAGCTGATTGGCTGGCTAGGGGCAATGCCAATGCCTGCCTTTGCCATGGGTTCGCTGATGTCACCTTTTTTGGCTCGCAGGGTTGGGCTTGAGAATGCCTTGCTCGTCATGATTGTGCTGATGACGGTGAGCGTGAGTGGGCGTGTAGCAGGCGGGGTATGGACATTATTCGTTGGTACGGCGGTGATGGCGGTAGCGATAGGCTTTGCCAATACCTTGGCAGCCCCACTTATCAAAAAACACTCCCCCCAGCATATCGCCTTGGCAACAGGTTTGTTTAGCCTGTGTATGTCGGTATTTGCAGGCTTATCGGCATGGGTTGTCATACCTGTGGTGTCATGGACAAGCTGGCAGTTTGGTATGGGGCTGTGGGCAGTATTTGGCGTGGTGGCATTTGGGCTATGGGCATGGGTCGGCAAGTTTAAGCCTGTTATAAACAACACCCAAAGCACGCATTTACATACCACTCACCCCAATAACGCACACAATCATCATAGCAATGGCAATACCCACACGCCTTTTAATGCTTGGCGAAATATCAATGCGTGGTGCTTGGCGGTATTTATGGGCTTGCAGTCTTTGTTGTTTTATACAGTGGCGGCGTTTTTGCCGAGCATTGGCACAGCCAAAGGGCTGTCTCTTGCGACAGCGACAGAGCTTGCCATGACCTATCAGCTGGTTGCTCCTTTTGCCATCATCGGCATGACGTGGGGAATTAAGCGTGGCGTGTCCGTGCCTGCGGTGGCGGTGGTGTGTGCGGTGTTTAATTTTGTGGGGGTGCTGGGCATTAATTATCTGCCTGCTTATTTGCACCTGTGGTCAGCCTTGATTGGTTTTGGGGGAGCGGCGATTTTTACGTTGTCGCTCATGCTGTTTTCATTACGCACTTATAGCAGTGATACCGCTCGAGATGTCTCTGGCATGGTGCAGGCGATTGGCTATAGCATTGCTTTTTTTGGTCCGCTGTTGATGGGTGGATTGTACGCACATTATCAAGACTGGCAAATGCCGCTGAATGTGCTGGCGACTTTGATGGCGATAAATATCGTGGCAGCGTATTTTGCCACGCGTGAATATATGTTTGGATAACTGTTTAAAATTTACAATATGGATATAGGTTCTGATATGCCCAATGCTTATGCCAAGCAACTGACACAATTGCAACAACAAGGACAGTACCGCACTTTGCCGAGCATTCGCCACGAAGGCAAATGGATTTGGCAAGATTGCCAAAAAATGCTCAATTTTTCTTCTAATGATTATCTAGGATTGGCAAGCGACCAAGCGCTCAAACAACAATTCTTGGCACAAATCGACTGGCGGCAGACCAGTTTTGGTGCGTCATCTTCACGGCTATTGACGGGCAATTTTCCGATATATGCCGAATTAGAACATCTGATGGCAAGTCAATTTCAGCGTGAAGCCTGTCTGTTGTTTAATAGCGGCTATCACGCCAACATTGGGATTTTGCCAGCTTTGGCAGACAGGCACACCTTGATTTTGGCAGATAAGCTGGTACATGCCAGTTTGATTGACGGCATTCGCTTGGCTGGGGGCAACTATCAGCGATACCGCCACAATGATTACACGCACCTAGAGCAGCTACTGGACAAGCACAGCACGCAGTATCAACGCATTATCGTGGTTACCGAAAGCGTGTTTAGCATGGACGGCGACACGGCGGATTTGGGGCGATTGGTGGCACTCAAGCAACGATACCACAATGTCATGCTGTATGTTGATGAAGCCCATGCCATTGGCGTGCTTGGGCAAGATGGCTTGGGTTTGGCACAAGAATATGGCTGTATCCAGCAGATTGATTTTTTGGTGGGGACATTTGGCAAGGCATTGGCGGCGATGGGGGCGTATCTGGTGTGTGAGCAGGTGTTTAAGGATTATTTGATTAACAAAATGCGTCCTTTGATTTTCTCGACCGCCCTGTCGCCCGTTGTGGTGCAATGGCTGTATTTTTTGATGCAACGCCTACCCCACATGCACGCACAGCGTCAGCACCTGCAACGTTTAAGCCAGCAATTGCACCAAGGCGTGCAGCTGGTACAATCAGACTTAAACCACGAACGCAGTCAAATGAAGATAACGCAAGCAAAGCACACAACAAGCGACGAGACAAGTAATAAGCCAAGTCATATTATCCCCTATGTTGCGGGTGATAATGCCATTGCCATCAGCATTGCCAAACGTTTGCAAGACAACGGTTTTTATTGCCTGCCCATTCGTCCGCCCACTGTGCCCAGCGGCACGGCAAGAATTCGCTTTTCTTTGACGGCAGATATGACAAGTAGCGAAGTGGCACAGCTTATCCACGTCTTGCAAGTCTATGTCTTGCAAGCGGAGCTAGGATAATGCAAACACAGCACATTCGCCACAATCATGACAACTCGGCATTGATTGTCTATTTTGCAGGGTGGGGTACGTCGCCAGAGCTGGTGCGACATTGGCAATTGCCGTCTGATACCGATGTACTGCTGTGCTGGGATTATCGCAACTTGACGCTGGATTTTGATTTTACACGTTATCAGTCGCTATATTTGGTGGCGTGGTCAATGGGCGTGTGGGCGGCAGAACAGTGTGTGGCGGATTTGTCTTTTGTGCGTGCGGTGGCGATAAATGGCACGCCGCTGTTGATACACGACGATTTGGCAATCGTGCAAGCGGTCTTTGAAGGGACGCTGCATGGTTTTGATGAGCAGACACGCACCAAATTTGAACGCAGAATGTGCGGCAATCGTGAGCTGTTGCACGCTTATCAAGCCAGCCCCTTGCGTCCCACTGCACAAATCCATCAAGAGCTGATGGCGGTTTATCAAGCTATGCCACAGGCAAAACGCCCAAGTATCGCATGGCAAAAAGCCATCATCGGCAGGCAAGATAAGATTTTTCCGAGTGCCAATCAGCTTGAATTTTGGCGGCAGACTGGCTGTCAAATCGTACAGCTTGACGTGCCGCATTTTGCTTTGATGGCTTTTGATGATTGGTCTGATGTATTATGCTAGCACCCCTTGACAAACAACGAATAGGCGAGCATTTTGCCAAGGCTCTCACAAGTTATGAGCAGCACGCCTTGGCACAAAAACGTATCAATCGCCATCTGTGTCAAATGTTGACAGACAGTGGGCAGGGGCAATTTCGAGCTGTGCTGGAGATTGGCTGTGGCACGGGGGATTTGACACGTCTGCTGGCACATCACTACCAAATACAGGCATGGTGCTTAAATGACTTAAATGCCGAAGCCATCGCCCATACCGCACGCACGCTATCTTGTGATACAGTTAAGTGCATTGCCGCTGATGCCGAGCAGATTGACCAACGGTTGCCATTGGCACAGCAGTTTGATTTGTGGGTGTCTGCGTCTACCGTGCAATGGTTTCATCAGCCTAGGCGTTTTGTTGAGTTGGCACGGCAGGGTATTAAGCCAAATGGCTGGCTGTTGTTCAGTACTTTTTTGCCCAGCAATTTATCAGAAATCAAACAGCTCACCGATGTCGGTTTGAATTATCCCAGCAGCGAAGAGTGGCAGCAATGGCTACAGCCGCATTTTGAGCTGATAAGACAAGAGCAGCCATCGATTGTGCTGTGGTTTGATACACCCCGTGAAGTGCTGCGGCATTTGCAGGCAACAGGTGTAACGGCGACAAACCGCAGCGTTTGGACAAAAGGACGATTGCAAGCATTTTATGAGCAGTACACACAGCAGTTCGGCAGGGCTGACGGCAAAGTCAGCCTAAGCTATGCACCTTTGTTGATGTTGGTGAGGAGAGGGAGCTGCAACTATTTGAATGCGTTCAATAAAGTGTGATTTTTAAGCATGCAAATCGAAGCAACTTTTTGGCAAGTAGGCAGTTCATGGTACTTATGCCGTGATGACAATGATGTTAAGCAATTAACTGATGATGGTAGCCATACACCAGTACGACTAAATCCAAATCAAAACGTCATACTTATGCACCATGGCTATATCACCCTAGCAGACCACACCCACAAACTTGTTGAGTGTGCTAAGATACATCTATACACCAAGTTTCCTGTTTGTCTTGGTGTACTCATAGGCTTACCATCAGGCAGTATCTATAACCCAGTACCTGATGGTAAGACCGCTTGGATATTTTTTTCAGACCCTTTGACTTGACGCAAGGAACTAGATATGACTATCACTAATGAAGTCCAAGCATTAAACATAATTTTAAAAAATTTTGACAATGACCCAGCTTCCAAAGAAGTGCAAGACAAGGTTGTGGCACTTGCCTACCAAAGCCCACAAGCATTGACTGAAACTTACAAAGCCATGGACGATACTTTTAGCGGTCGCTACATTGCGTCCGATATGATGAAAGAAGTCTTTCAAGATTTTAGGCAATCACCAGCTAATCGCAACCAGTTTAATAATGCCGTACACAACACCGCAGCCACACTGTCCGCAGAACATTTCCGCCAAATGCTCGACAAACCCATCACTGATGAGCGTGATAGAGTGGTCTTTTTGACTGGTAGCCCGGGGGCAGGTAAAACAACATCAGTTATGAATGATGGGAAAATTCATGATGATATACATTTGATTTTTGAAGGTCAGCTAGCAAATGCTCATCAAAATACTGCTACTACCGACAAAATAAAACAAGCCTTAGATAACGGCTATCGTGTGGAAATTATCGCTGTCAATCCATTGCCTGAACAAGCGTTAGAGAATACTTTTAAGCGGTTTTATGACCCCAATGATGGGCGTGGGGCTTCTATTGCTACTATGGCACGCATACAAGGCAATACCTATGACGGCTTAAAACACTTAAATGAACAATTTGGTGATAACATTGCCTTAACCATCATTGACAAGCCACACGGTAACGAAAACGCCATAAAATACACAGGCTGGGAACACTTAGATGTGTTAAAATCACAAGGAAATGAACAAGAAATCAAACAGCGTTTAGAAACGCATTTACTCCACCACTATGAACAAGGAAACATCAATCATGAATGCTTCAAACAATCCGCAGGTTCAGAAGAGCGAGCAAGACAGCTTTCAAGCGTGGATAGACCGCTCATTCATAACCAATCACAACAAATTGGCAGCGGATGAGAATTACCGTCAAGAAGTGGCGAAGCGAGCCACGAACAGCGGTCAAGACATACAAGCGATACTAGAACAGAACATAGCCAAATATCAAAGCCAAGCATAACCCAAGAAAAAACTTACCTATACGTCCCTTACGAAGACAAGGACGCAGCCGCCAAGCTAGGGGCGAAGTGGCATAGAGCTAACAACACTTGGTATGTGCCAAAAGGCGTAGATTTAAATAAATTTGATAGATGGCAAGACGAACAAAAGTTAAGCCAAGCAGTCTTGCAACAAGACTTACGCCCACAAGATACCACCTATCTACAAATGATAGGTAAGGACTTTGACGGTGCAAAAATCGAACGTGCAGCTAAAAGTTTTGATGAAGTAAGAGAGATTGCTAAGGAATTTGTGGGTAAAGAAATAACCAACTCACATGACGGTTTTTCAGTGATTATATCAAACAAAAAAAGGGCTGTACTAGATTAGCCCTAAATTCCACACCATTTTTTTAAGATTTTCAGCTTTTGTGATGGTGTGCCGTAGTTAAATCTAAACTCACATTCTTTGATAAACAAATGGAAGTTTTTCTTGTCAAGCCAAAAGTACTTTCTTAGGATACGTTTGGCTTGCGACCAGAAGTTTTTTTGTGCCTTGATGTGAGGGTTGACTGATTTCTAAGGCAAGCTGGTATTCTATCACAAGTCTGATTTTATGATAGAATAAAGCAGCTGAATTATGCTGAATATTAAGTATAGTTGATTAAAATTGCAATGATACAGCGTTGACAGCTCCCTGATGTACTACCAGTACACGGCGGTCGCTGTCGCCTTGTCTCATTTTTATTTTAATCGACTATAAATCAACAGCTGTTTTGGCGGTTACTTCTGCTACGAAAAACTCAAGTAGTTTTATTTGGGTTTTTCTTGATAGTTTACAATGGGTTATCTTTATTTTTGTGGTATAATGTGGTTGTTGTCTAGTACAGCCCCTTAAAAGGAATGATGAGGTATTTAATCATTTTTTATCACTTTTTGTAAAATTTCAATTCATTTCATGCCCTTCTTTTATCCAGTCATTTTTATCATTTCTTTTATCCAATCATTTTTATCATATTGATAATTCGGATAAAGTTCGTCCAATGTTGTGGTGCGTGCCAATAATTGCCGCACAATATTTGCCATGTTATTCAGTGTTGCTTCATCAACAACTTCGATTGGCAAGCATACGTTAACAAAACGACACCAATCCAATTGCTCAACTTTAAAATAAGGACGCACCACAATATCACTTGATTGCAAAATTTCGTTTTCTAATTTTCGCAATTCTTCAAAATAATTTTTTCTTTCTTCTGGAATTGTCCATTCAAAGAATTTGGCTTTTTTGCGTTGGCGTTTAGTACCTTTGGTTGGGTAAATGGGTTTTTTGTCAAGCGGTTTTAATGTGTTATAAGGATAAGGTTTTTGTTTGTGTGCAAGCTCGCTGCAAAGGTCTTCGTAGTGCGTTCTTGGGTGTATCCAAGCGACATGAATGCGTTGTGAGCCAAGCATAAAATCCACATCGTCCCACCAGCCCAACTCACGTTTTTCTTCATATGAGTGAATAACATGGTTGCCTTGTTCGTTAAAGCCGTTTGCAGGATTGTATTTTTTGGCATGGCGTTTGGCTTGTTGGCGTTTGCGTTCAAAGTTTTTGTTTTTCATAAAATTCTCAATTTAAAATTAAAAATGCTTAAACTGCACAAAACACCGATTATCCAGCGTTGGCTTGTCGGTGTTAAATTGATAGGCGGTGAGATGACCGTCTTTGCCTGCCGAATAATCCACGCAGACCACCTGTGGCGATAGCATGGCAGGCGTGCCATCAAGCCAATAATGCCCAACAAAAATCGGCTTGTCGGTAGCGATGGCAAAATCTTGCAAATCCATTGGCAAATCATCAAAATATTCATCGGGCAAATCGTCCGCCAGCAAGGCTTCATTGATGGGGCGATGTTGCCAATTGTCCAGCCACCACTTGACCCTAGCACGAGTACGCACGATACCTGTTTTGTCGGTCATGGTGCTGCCGTGGGGCAGGGGCAATTCTATACCTTTTAATAGGCGTTCTAGGGCGATGAATTCTGCTGTGCCGCACTGCGAGACTGTAGGCAAGGTGGCTGGCGACAGCCGATTGTCGTGCAAAAACGGTGAGAGTGTCGCCAGTGCCAATTCATCGTAACAGGCGTGCACAAATATCACCTTGGGCAACTCGATGACCAGCGGCAATTCGTACAATCTACCCAGCCAATAACGGTGCAAGTCTGTGCCAAAACCCACTTCGTCCAAGAATGCTTGGTGCTGATGGGTGTTGTGCGGTGTATGTTCACGCAAGTATTGGCTAGCCTTGTGTGGGTTGGGTGTGGCGTAGGCGATGGCATTGTATTCGTGATTGCCCATGATGGCAAGGGCTTGGGCGTTATCTAGCATATCAAAGACGATTTGTAAGGTGGCTAATTGCTGGTTGCCCCTATCCACCAAATCGCCGATAAACACTGCCTTGTGACCTATCGGTGCAACAAAACTTGTGCCATCATGCACATAGCCCAATTGGGTGAGCAGACCTGTTAATTTGTCCGCCCTGCCATGAATGTCGCCGATGATGTCATAAATCATAATAAGGGAGTGTTCTCGCTGAATGGATTAAAAAATCATGACCAAGCCACGCCTAACTAAAACGTTGGGCGGAACTTTAAAATGTCGGACGCACCTTTAAAATGTTGGGCGGAGCAAGGCACTCACAAAATGTGATAATACTCTAGGCTCAATGGCAATCGTCGCTATCACGCCAAAGGCCGCTCCGTACAGATGAGCAGAATGGTTGATACGGCTGCCCCCACGCTTGTCGGCATAGATGGTATAAGCGGTATAAGCGATGGCAAAGACGATGGCAGGCAACGGTAGAATGCCAAACAGATAGATTAAGTTCCACGGCTGAAATAAAATAAACGCAAACAGCACCGCCGACACGCCGCCACTTGCCCCAAGGCTCAGATAATGTGCATTGCCTTTGTGCTTTAGGTAGCTGGGTATCATGGCGACCACAATAGCAAGCAGATAAAAAATCACGAAGCCCAGCTGTCCTAGTTTGGCGATATAAAATCGCTCCATCACTCGCCCAAAAAAATACAAGGTAAACATATTAAACAAAAGGTGCATACCATCAGCATGGACAAAACCATGCGTAACAAAGCGGTCGTATTGCTTGAATCGCCGTACCGACAAGGCATCAAAGATAAGCCGTGCCATCACTTTGTTATTTTGCCAAGCGATAAGGCTGATGATGACGGTAATGATGATAATGAGTGTGGTGTGATTGAGCATTGGTGTGAATTATTTAAAAAAAGAAACAGTATAGCTACCAATGCACTTGGTTGCAATGTATTTTGTGCAACGACTGTACTTGATGGGTGTTAAAATGGTTATTTTGAGCTATAATAAGGCAATTCTTAGATAACATGAGAAATTCGATGGATATTTTACATCAGCTTGTCAATCATGCCAATTTTCCACAGCTACAGCCACTCATTGTCGAGAACGCCAAAGACGATGTGCTAGAGACTTTTTATGCGTGTTGGCTTGCGATGATGGCAGATGGTGAGCTGGCACAGAGCTATGAAACGTTTGTACAAAGTACCGCCAGCCAAGCCCAGCAAGCAATGACAACTGGCGAGATGATGACAGGCACGGCAGATTTTTTGACCAAGAACGCCCACGCCAAGATAGCACAGCATTTGGCAGAATACAGCTTTGTCAATGAAGCGGCGGTGTCAACGGTCTTGCCACTGGCGGTACATCAGGCTATGCAATATCTGTCAGCCCAAGGCAATCCGCACCATATCGCCGCCCAAGTGTATGATGAGATTGTTCCATTATTGCCATCGTGGGGACGGCATGATTTGCCAGCAGCGGCGTTAAATCCTATACGCAGTCAAGCCAGTGCAGCCGCCAGTACAGTCATTGACACGCAAATTGATGATTTGGTACATCAAGCCAAATCTGGTGTGGCGGTAGATGCAGTGATTGGTGGGGACTTTGTAGAATTTGACAGTGCTGCCACGGCGGTCAATCATGAGCAGTCCACGCCCATGAATAAACCTTATCAAAATCAGCCGCCAGCCGAAGATTACAATCCATTTGCCCATAATATCCACGCAGAGCCTGCCAGCGATATCGATAATGGTAATGATGAGGATAACAGCAGCGATGACACGGACGGCATAGGCAATCAGCACCTTATACCCAATCCACCCAAAAAATCTCGTGCCATCAATCCTGTAATGATTGCTGTGCCAGTGCTGCTGCTTGGGGTGTTGGCAGCAGGAGCGTGGTATTATCTACAGCACAAAAGCCCAAATGCCACCAACACACCCACAACGGCTGCCGCACCCAGTATCACCGCTAAGCTGTCTGCAGAGCTAAATATCACCGTGGGCGAGAATGGCGAGCTGTATGCGTGTCGGGCACAGCTTGGCAATAGTGCCTTGCAAGAGCAGTTCATGAGCGTATTAAATGGCAGCTTTCATGCGGCAACGTGCGTGCTGGATATTAACGACAGCTTTAGCGGCGAGCTTGATGGCATGGATAAGTTGCCAAGCGTGATTGCCTTGCTAAAGTCCGTACGCTTTGCCAGTCTGGAGCTGACGCAAGGGCAGCTGCTTATCCATAGCCCAAACAGTGATGACACCGCACGTTTGGTGCGAGATATTGCGGCTTTGGTCGGTGCTGATGGGATAACCGTCTCTGCCATGCCTGCCCACAATCCTGCAGAAGCTATCAGAGCTAGCCTAGAGCGTGGACGGCAGGCATTGGCAGCGTTGCCGATGGGAGAAGGGGGCTTTGCCTTGGCACGAGCGATGAGCTTGCCTATCGTAGATTTTGGGCAAGACGGACAGATGGCTGCCGACAATCAGGCGTTTTTGAGCAGTGCCGCCGAGCAACTCAAAGCCAGCCCAAATATGCGGCTGATTATCGCCGCACACACCAGTGCAGCGGCTGATGACAGGCAAGCACTCCTGCTATCACAAGAGCGTGCCGACGCTGTGCGTGCTTATCTGATTGGCGAAGGGGTGTCAGAAAGTCAGCTGGTTGCTCAAGGTGTAGGTGCACGCTTTGCTGTGGCGGATAATGAGACAGAGCTTGGCAGGTTTAAGAATAATCGCATTGAATTTTTGGAATATGATGAGAATATCATGCAGGCTTTGTCATCTGTGGCTACCGAGCCTGTGCAGATGGGCGAGCCACCATTGGAGCAGGGGCAAGTGCTGTTTAGTGCCAATCAAGCCGAAACCGCCAATGATATTGATGCCCCTATCTATAGTGAAGTGAACGAACAGCCGCCAGCCCAAGCAACCATGTCCACCCAGCCCAACCATACGCCCACCTATGATGTGCAAAATGGCGTGATTGTACAGCAACCACAGGTCTATGACAATGGTCTGCCACAAGGTATCAGCCCTGCTCCTATCAATGGTCAATCCGCCCGTGCGATTGATGATGATTTGTTAAAACCTATTGGCAGTGATGGGGCAGGTACACCAGCCGTACGCTTGGAGTAAGGGGCTAAAAGAGTAGGGTCTGCCTACAATTCATCACACCAAACAATTATAGTCAATTAAAATTGCAATAATACATCGTTGCCAACGTCCTTATGTACTACTTGTACACCACGGTCGCTGTCGCCTTGTCTCATTTTTGTTTTAATCGACTATACATTAAAGTCTACTGTTTTTTGGATTGGGGGTAATTTTTTTAGAAATTTTCAAAAAAATGCTTGACAAGTATAAATAATATCCCTATAATGCGTCTCACCTTAATAAGGGGCTATAGCTCAGTTGGTAGAGCACTTGCATGGCATGCAAGGGGTCAGCGGTTCGACTCCGCTTAGCTCCACCAAATTCTTATTTAGAATGAATATTAAGGGCAACGTAAGCACCTAGGCAATCTCTTACGTTGTAAAATAGATGTTCATTGTTATTTTACTGAATTTTAATGAGCATTAAATAAGCTTAGAAACAAGCAGTACAAGGAAAACGAGCGAAGATAGCACTTATGGTGCATCGAGCGAGTTTGACGCAGTAATGCGAAGTTTATCAGCTTATTTAACAATGTGTCCCATTCGTCTAGAGGCCTAGGACACCGCCCTTTCACGGCGGTAACAGGGGTTCGAATCCCCTATGGGATGCCACTTATTTCAAAACCCCACGTTTGATAGCAAGCGTGGGGTTTTTTGTTGCAATAAGTTATAGCAAACCCAAAACGAAAAATGTAGTATCACTAGTAAACTCCCTATACATAAGTCTATTCAAAGCTCAGTCACTGCTAAGGTTGAGGGGGGCGATGATTACCACTCTCCCAGAATTTTTCCCCTTCTGCTTCGATGTATTTTTTTAGAAATTCTGACAGACTTGCTGCAGGATAATACCAGTCTTTACGATAATCGAGCGGAAGAGATATTAAAATACTACCGAAGTCATCACAATCTTCATCACACCTCATAATCAGTAAGTCACTGTCTCCTAAAAACTCACCAATAATCAAATCACCGTACACGAGATCTGCTCTTCTATAAGATTCTTTCCACAATCTATTCCTAGAAACAACCTCATCACAACCATAAATCCTCAAACCCCATTGACCATATTTTTCATCTACGAATAGCGTCAGACCATTACTGATCATCAACAGCTCATCATAGTCATTAGGCACACTCAAAGGC
>JAUNUB010000046.1 GCA_030538375.1 Moraxella sp.
CACCTTGACCGCCTCATCAAAACTGGTTAATTTTTAACCATGCCCCTACAAGGCTCATACAGGCGTTTTAAGCCCCCTAAAACCCAAGCTGGTACATACACCCCAAAAACCATCTACGACAAAATTTAAATGGGTGTTAAATGGGTTTTAAACGCTATTATGTTTGGCGGCAAGCAAAACAAAATCCCTAAGTATAAAACCAAGGGGTTTTGGTGAGTTTTTGGACAATGATTTGCCAAAAATCATAGCAAACCCTGCATTTTTTGCCAACGGCTATCTGGCATCTCAGCCTCACCTGCCTCCCAGCGAGCGACTTGGCGGTGTCCTGCCGTCAGTCCAAGCTGCTTAGCAAGCTCGGTTTGTGTCAGCCCCAGCTTTTGACGCAAAGCTGATATATTCTGCGGACTTTTGATGGCATCTTGCTGCTGTGTGAGCAGTAGGTGCAAGACAATTTGCAGCTCGTCATTATACATTTGTGCAAACCGTCTGTCATGCCTAGGTCTGACCCAGCCATCTATACGACTGTTTGACAACAACAGCGGCGATTGTGGCAGTAGGTTTTTAAGGGCTTTGATGTCTACGTTAAGTTGGCTCATGACAGACATTAGTATGTCATTGGCACTAATCTCATCAACATCATCGTGCAGCTGCATGTTGGCAGTTTTTGTGTGCAGGATATCATCATCGCACATCAGCACGATTTTCTTTGGCTTATTGGCATAATCACGACAATAAGCCCTAAAATTGGCAAATGCCGCTGCCTTATCGGTGAGCTGCTGGGTGATTTGGTCGTCTATCAATATTGTGTACATTGCCAAAATCCTTACAAAATCAAGCAATATTATATCACAACGACCCATCTTACACACCACGCCAACCATCAATCTCATTCGCCCACCAAGCCATCAACTCCGCTCGCTTATCCATCATGCGAGCGTGATTGTATACACCCCTTACGCCATGGATTTTGTGAGCAAGACACAGCTCTATCACGTCTGGCGACCAGCCGTTGTCGTGTGCGTGGGTGCTAAACTGATGTCTAAATCCATGCAGGCTTTGAGCTTTGGCAAAGCCTGTGCGTCTGATAAGATACAGCGGTGTCCAATTGTTGATAGGCTGCATACCCCCATGGTGCGGCGACGCAAACGCCCATGGGCTATCAACACGAGCAAACTCCGCCTGCAGTATTTTAACAACTTGTGGCGACAGTGGCACAGAATGAGCATTACGCATTTTCATGCGGCTGGCAGGGACAGTCCACACGCCTGTATCAAGGTCAAACTCATCACGCTTGGCATGGCACGCCTCACTGCGTCTGACGGCGGTATACACTATCAGCCAAAATGCTGCCAAACCAGCTCCACTTTGCGTTTTATCAACCGCTTGTAATAATTTTGGTAGCTGCTCAATAGGCAGATGTGGGCGATGTTTGATGACAACCTTTGGCAAAAAGCGGCTCAAGGCATAGGCTGGATTAATGCTCGCATACCCTAAAATCCCACCAAACACATAAATGGCATTAATATTTTGAGCAATGCGTTTGGCGTTGTAGGCACTGGTTTTGGCGGCAATTTGCAGTACGTCATACACCTGCTTTGGCGTAACCATATTGCACTCTTGTTTCAATGCGTCCGTGGTCTTTATCGATGGTTTCTCACGCAGTGAGTTTCTTATCATTGTATTGGCTATCAAGCCATAGTTTAACATCGTCATACAAGGTTTTATGATTGTTCTTTAAAGCAATGATGTAGTCTGCATGGGCTTTAATGATTTGTTTAGTAATGTCTTTTTGACAATAGATGGCATTGGCAGTAATAATGCTGCTTTCAATATCAATAAGTTTTAATAATTTTGGTAACATATTGATTTAATTGGCAACGTCAATTTGTGCTAGTACCAGTTTGGTGGCACTTGCAAAAGCAGTAACCAGTTGCAAGGCATCATCGTCTTTATATCCACCTTGGATGAATTTACCATCAATAGCAATATGAGGGTGTTTGCTTTGAGTGTCATTGACCCAATGACTAAAGTATTGGGCAAGCTCATCTTTGTTAAGCCGTTTAAAGACATTGCCAAAGGTATCATGTGAGGGTATGCCATGGGTTAAATCAAGAAATTTGGCAAACCACGCTTTGTTTTCATTGCCAAAGTCCTCAACATCCACCCAGTCAAGATAGCCACAGATGACTGCGATTAGAGCTATGGTGAGTATGTTTTTAAGGGGGTGAAGCAAGTTTTTGTTTTGTCGTCTTGGGTCTTGGATCTGTGAGAGATAGTCAATGGGGTTGGTGAGCATAAGGTTTCCCTTTTTTGCTCGTTATTGTATCATTTTTTAGGGTTTATAGTGCGATTGCCCTGGGCTCGGATTGGTTTTTGTAGCAACCCATTAAAAAGTACGCTATAATGACAGACTATTTTTGTTTTTTAAATCGGTGCAATAGGACGTTAAAAGACATCATAAGTCAATTATTGTGTGTACATAAATGAGTACATTGCCGCCAATTAACACCAATTATTTACATAAAAAATATATGAATATCAATAAGATAAGAAACTTCTCCATCATCGCCCACATTGACCACGGCAAATCTACCCTTGCCGACCGTTTTATTCAGGTGTGTGGCGGCTTGTCCGACCGTGAAATGCAAGCCCAAGTGCTAGACAGCATGGACATTGAACGTGAGCGTGGCATTACGATTAAGGCACAATCGGTTACGTTGCACTACAATCACCCCAATGGCGAGCGTTACCAGTTGAACTTCATCGACACCCCCGGTCATGTGGATTTTTCGTACGAAGTGTCTCGCTCGCTGGCTGCTTGCGAAGGGGCACTCTTGGTGGTGGACGCTGCCCAAGGGGTAGAAGCCCAGTCCGTCGCCAACTGCTACACCGCTGTGGAGCAAGGATTGGAAGTACTGCCTGTGCTGAACAAAATCGACTTACCACAAGTCGAGCCAGAGCGTGTCATCGAAGAGATTGAAGACATCATTGGTATCGAAGCGGTGGACGCACCCAGGGTGTCTGCCAAGACAGGCATTGGCATTGATGAGCTGCTACAAGTATTGGTGGAGCGAATTCCAGCACCTGTGGGCGACAGAGATGCACCGCTACAGGCATTGATTATTGATTCATGGTTTGATAATTACTTAGGCGTGGTGTCCTTGGTGCGTGTGCGTGAAGGCAGCGTCAAAAAAGGCGACCGTATCTTTATCAAGTCCACGCACGAAGCCCATTTGGTAACGTCCATTGGCGTGTTTACACCCAAATCGCTAGAGACCGACATGCTGCAAGCGGGCGAAGTGGGCTTTATCATTGCAGGGATTAAGGACATTCAAGGCGCACCTGTGGGCGACACCATCACCCTTGCCAAGACCCCCGAAGTCGAGAACATTCCGGGTTTTCAAAAGGTTACACCGCAAGTCTATGCAGGCATGTTTCCGATTGATTCGTCCGATTTTGAAAAATTCCGTGAAGCCCTGCAAAAGCTACAAATCAATGACGCCGCACTGTTTTTTGAACCCGACACGTCAGAAGCACTAGGCTTTGGTTTTCGCTGCGGCTTTTTGGGTATGCTGCACATGGAGATTATTCAAGAGCGGCTGGAGCGTGAGTACAATCTGGATTTGATTACCACCGCCCCATCGGTCATCTATGAAGTGGTCAAAAAAAATGGCGACATCGTCTATGTGGACAATCCGTCCAAGCTGCCTGATGTGGGGGTGATTGCCGAGTTTCGTGAGCCGATTGCACGGTGTAATATCTTAGTTCCTCAAGAATATCTGGGCAACGTCATCACCCTTGCCATTGAGCGGCGTGGGGTGCAGGTGGACATGAAGTTTATGGCACGCCAAGTGCAGCTGGTGTTTGACATTCCAATGGGTGAAGTGGTGATGGACTTTTTTGATAAATTAAAGTCTGCTTCTCGTGGCTTTGCGTCCTTGGATTATGGCTTTGAGTGTTATCAAGCGGACAAGTTGGCACGTGTCGATGTGCTGATTAATGGCGAAAAAGTAGACGCACTTGCCATGATTTGCCATCAAGAACATGCGCGTCGTCGTGGGGGCTTATTGGTCGAAAAGATGAAAGAGCTGATTCCACGGCAGATGTTTGATGTGGCGATTCAAGCGGCGATTGGCAGTCAGATTATCGCACGCAGCACGGTCAAAGCCATGCGTAAAGACGTGCTTGCCAAGTGCTATGGTGGCGATGTCAGCCGCAAGAAAAAATTGCTCGAAAAACAAAAAGCAGGCAAAAAACGCATGAAGCAGGTTGGCTCGGTGGAGATTCCCCAAGAAGCCTTCTTGGCGGTATTAAAGGTCGATGGCTAGGACAATTGTTCACTGGTATAAAACTTGCAATAACAATAGCGTGTGTCTGCTTTTGTCTTCACAGGTTAAAAAACGAGATAAATGCAGGACATGATAAAAGTTGTCCGCTCTACAAAGTGAGTGTATGGGGATACGATGGAATTTGATATCAATTTAATCTTAGTGCCAGTAACCTTGGTGTTTTTGTTGGTGTGGCTTTTGGATAAGTTTGTGTTTAAGCAGCATAAACTTGCAGCCGCCCACGACAGACGTGTCGCCATGGCACAATCACACCTAGCCGATGCCGAAAAAGACTTCAAGGCGGTGCTAGAGCAAGCAGGACATCATGAAGCTCCCAGTGAATTTATTGGCGATGACAAAACCCCGCAAACACTGCTAAACGCCAGTATCGCCTACCAAGAAGCCAAGCGTTCGCTGGTACACGCCCAAGGCGGCGTAGCAACCGAACCTGTTAAAGAGTTCGCCATTGTTCGCTGGGCGTATGAATTTTTGCCTGTGCTACTATTTTTGGTGGTGGTGCGTTCATTTATCATTGAGCCGTTTAATATTCCGTCATCAAGCATGGTGCCAAGCCTGTACACAGGGGATTTTATTGTGGTGAATAAGTCCGCCTATGGACTTAGGCTGCCCATCACGCATACCAAGGTTTTGAGTACAGGCGAGCCAAAGCATGGCGATGTGGTGGTGTTTCGCTATCCTAAAAATCCAAAACGCTACTATATCAAACGCATGATTGGTCTGCCGGGGGATACAGTCGCCTATGACAATGGTGTGCTGTCCATCAATGGCACGCAAGTCGCCACACAAAAAACCGATTATGCAATGGCACAGCCACTCATTGACAAGGTGATGCCAACCCAAATTGGCACACAAAAATTAAGCGATGATGAACGTGCCAACTTTGGACAAGAAGAAGAGCGTTACGCACGTTATTACACCGAAAACCTTGGTGAGCATACTTATACAGTACGCTATGTGGGCGATTTGAACAGCTCACAAATGGGTGAATTTTTGAAAGAAAATTCTCCAGTGGTACTCACTTCAGGCGGCACAAAATGGCAAATTACCGTCCCTGATGGACAGTATTTCGTCATGGGAGATAACCGAGACCGCAGCGAAGACAGCCGTTTTTGGGGCTTTGTGCCAGAAGAGAATTTGGCAGGCAAGGCAACTTATATTTGGATGCACAAAGAAGCTGGCTTTTCTATGCCAAGTTTTGGGCGTGCAGGTAAGATTGATTAATTGTACACAAATTATTATTGGTGTATACAAAGTTAAAATATATGAAATGGTGAAATCATGAAACACACTTCTTTAAACAACCAACGTGGGGCGAGCGTTACAGGCATTGTGCTGCTGATTATTTGCCTAGGTCTGCTGGGTAAGTTGTCGGTAGGGATTTTGCCTGATTATATCGAAAATCGTCAAATTACCAAAATTTTGGCAAACGAAGTGCAAAAAGCCAATGAGTCCAAGCTGACAGAAAAGCAGCTCATGGATAACTTTGCTCGTCAATTGGGGTTAAATGGTAACTATTCGGGCGATTTTGTAAAAAATAGCGTGATTACTACCAACAAAACCCCTGGTAATTTGACGGTACGCCTAGAATACGAAACCAACTATCAATACTACGGCAATACCTATATCGTAAACCGCTTTAGCCAAGACATCACAGGGGCAGATGCCAAATAATGACAAAAACCACACTGCCGCCACATTTTATAGATTTTGAGCAAGGCTTGGCGGTCTTGTCGGACAAACTTGGCTATACCTTCAAGGACAGTACTTTACCAAGACGTGCTTTGACGCACCGTTCTTATGACCCAAAGCACAGCTACGAGCGTCTTGAATTTTTGGGCGATGCGTTGCTTGGGGTGATTATTGCACAGGCATTGTTTTTAAAATACCCAAGGCATGATGAAGGCAAGCTGACTCGCATGCGTGCAACCTTGGTGCGTCAAGAAACCTTGGTGCAAATCGCCGAAAACCTTGAGCTGTCTCGCCATCTGATTTTGGGGATTGGCGAACGCAAGGGCGGTGGTCGTCATCGTGCGTCTATCTTGGCGGACGCTGTCGAAGCATTGATTGGGGCGATTTATCTGGACAGTGATAACGGCTTTTTGACGAGAGATTTGGTGCTGTCTTGGTATCATGATTTGATTGATGAAGTGGGCGAAGAGCAGGTATTAAAAGACGCTAAGTCTCGCTTGCAAGAATGGCTGCAGGGCAATCGCTTGGCATTGCCAAACTATACGCTTGATGACATTATTGGCAATGCCCCCCATCAAATTTTTGTGGTCAGCTGTCATGTGGCAATCGATGGGGTGTCCGCCATCACAGAGCATGGCGAAAGTCGCCGCATTGCCGAACAAAAATGTGCCGAGCTTATGATTAATCAGCTAAACAGACTGAACGAAACATAACATAACCCACGGCGAGCAAAGCACCAACACGCAAGCCCCATCAGAATTTCAAGTAAATCAATCATAAAATAAACCAAAAACAGGAATGCCATGACCGACCAGACCGACCAAGCCAACCTTGATAACGAGAACCACAACAACGAAAGTGCCATTTCGGCATTTTTTAATGACAACCCTGCCCCTAAGATTGGCGAAGATTTTAAGGCGGGTTTTGTGGCGATTGTCGGTCGCCCTAATGTTGGCAAATCCACCTTGATGAACCATCTTTTGGGACAAAAGCTGTCCATCACTTCACGCAAGCCGCAGACCACACGCCATCGCATTCATGGTATTTTAACCGATGAGAGTATGCAGATTGTTTTTGTAGACACCCCCGGCATTCACGCCAAAGAAGTTAAGGCGATTAATGAGCGTATGAACAAGGCGGCGGTGTCGGCATTGTCCGATGTGGATTTGGTGCTGTTTGTGGTGGACGGCTTGCAGTGGCGAGATGACGACCTGTTAACGCTTGAGAAATTGTCCGCAACCAAGCTACCTGTGGTGCTGGTGATTAACAAGGCAGATACGATTAAAGAAAAAGACCGCCTGTTGCCAAGAATGCAAGAATACGGCGAAAGTTTTGATTTTGCGGACATTATCCCTGTGTCTGCCTTGCGTGGACAGAATTTGGACAGATTGCAAACCTTGATTGGCGAGTATCTGCCAGTGCGTCCGCCCATTTTTGACCCAGAGCAGATTACCGACCGTTCCGAGCGTTTTTTGGCAAGTGAAATTATCCGTGAAAAAATCATGCGAGCGTCAGGCGAAGAAGTGCCGTATGATTTGACCGTGCAGATTGATACCTTTAAGGACGAGCCAGCCCACCAAGACCCCGAAACAGGCAAATGGCGAAAGGCAATGACCTTTATCGATGCGACGATTTTTGTGGAGCGAGCAGGGCAAAAGACCATTGTGATTGGCGATAAAGGCAGTCGTATCAAGCAAGTTGGCATTGACGCACGCAAAGACATGGAAGCCTTGTTTGAGCGTAAGATTATGCTCACCTTGTGGGTCAAGGTCAAAAAAGGCTGGAGCGATGACGAGCGAGCCTTGAGCAGTCTTGGTTATTAAGCCGCATAGACACCCATGCGACAAGAACCGCTGACAGGCTATGTGTTGCACGCTCGCCCTTATCAAGAAAAACGTGCGATTTATCAATACTTTAGCCAAGAATTTGGCATGGTGCATGGCGTGGGCGGACGGGGCGTGCCAGCATTTGTGTTGGTGTCGTTATTCGCCAGCGGACAAACCGCACTCAAAAGTTTTAGCCAAATTACCATCGTCAACCAAAACACCGTGTGCCATCGTGGACAAGGGCAGTACGCATTATTGTATATGAATGAAGTACTGTGCAAATTATTAGCCCCAGAAAACCCCTGCCCAGAGCTGTGGCACAGTTATCAAGACGCTGTTGCAGCCCTGTTGGCATTAGGGGTGGTGGGCGTGGCAGACGCACAAAAAAACAGGCAGCTGCGTCTGATTTTACGCCACTTTGAAAGGGAGCTGTTTGCAGAGCTTGGTGTGGGTATTTATTTTGTGAACAACAAAGGCGATGAGCTGGCAGACGATGTGTGCTATGAGTTCGTTGCCGATACAGGTTTTGTGCCAAGCGATAAAGTGATGAGCTACAATGGCACGGCACTCAAAGCCATGGCACAGGCAGAACATCACCCAGCATTATACGAGCAATACGCCAAAGAATTTGGACAGATTCAACGCACAATGATGGATTATTTGCTGGACTATAAGCCTTTGCACAGTCGCACCTTATGGCAACAAAATCTAAAATACCAGTCTTAAAACATTGCGTTTAAGGCACTGATTTTAAGGTGTTGATTTTAAGGCATTGGACTTGATAAATCCCGCCCTAATCATCGCCTTTAAGTCAGTCAATTCGCTAAAGCCATGCCAGTTTTGGAGTTATCATGACACACAGCACGCTCGCCCCCTTGCTTGGGGTGAATATCGACCATGTTGCCACGCTTAGAAATGCTCGTGGCACAACCTACCCTTGCCCTGTCGAAGCGGTGCGTATCTGTGAGACGGCAGGGGCGGACGGTATTACTCTGCATCTGCGTGAAGACCGTCGCCATATCAAAGACGCTGATGTGTATGCCATCAAGCAAGTACTGACCACTCGTATGAACCTAGAGATGGCGGTAACGGCAGAAATGCTGGCGATTGCACTTGATGTCCAGCCAGAATGGGTGTGCCTAGTGCCCGAAAAGCGTACGGAAGTAACCACCGAAGGCGGTTTGGATATTCTGCGTGCAGACGGCTTGGCAGATTTTATTGGGCAGCTACAAAATGCCGACATTAAAGTATCGCTCTTTATTGACCCTGATATCGCCCAAATTGATAAGGCAATCGCACTGGGGGCAGAAGCGATAGAGCTGCACACAGGTGCATATGCCGAAGCCTATTTGACAGATAAAGCACAGACGCAGCATGAATTATCACGCATAAAAAGTGCCATTGATTATGCCAAAAGCCATTCGGCACAGCTGTTGGTCAATGCAGGACATGGCTTGACCAGAGACAATGTGGCTGATATTGCCAAGATTGATGGCATTCATGAGCTGAATATCGGACATGCAATTATTGCTGACGCTCTGTTTATGGGCTTGGCTCAAGCGGTCATTGCCATGAAAAAATCATTTAAAAGCATTAAAAGTATATAAAAATTGCAAACATTGTGTAATGTTGTGTATTTTTTATCAAAAAAAGGTTGTCAAATCCGTTTGAGATGGTTAAGATAAAGAATATCTGACTGATGGTGCAAAATATTTGCCGAAGATAGTTGGCATATCGCATTTGCAGTGCTACAATACGCAAGCGATGATTTATGGTACAAAACCCATGTTAATTCCCCTTGGAGGATAGTATGAAATTGAATAAAATTGCTTTGGCAGTGATTGCTTCTGCAGCCCCTGCTGTTGCCATGGCAGGCGTAACCGTTAGCCCATTGCTATTGGGTTATCACTACACTGGCGAAGCGGACAAAGAGCAACGCAGCGTATTGCATACTGGCAAGCAGCTAAATGCTAACAACCCTACTGCAGGTTTGTCAATGCCACAAAGCGGTGGTGTAACTCTAGAAAGTGGTCTGTACACTGGTGCTGCCATCGGTATCGAGCTTACGCCATCTACACAGTTCCAAGTAGAATATGGTATCTCTGATGTAGACGCACGAGCGTCTAAAATCTCTGCACAAGAGCCTGAAAACCGCTTTGACGGCAAGCAAGAGATGATTACTGGTAACTTCCTAGTAGGATTTGACCAATTCACAGGATATACCGACAGCAAGTTCAAGCCATATGTGTTGATTGGTGCTGGTCGTTCTAAAATCGAAGTAGAAAACCAAGTAGCGTATGAAGCTGACGGCACTTCAAACACTGGTATCACAGCAGGTCAGCAAGTTGCTGCAGGTACTGTAGTTGCCGAATCAAAAGACACCATCGGTAACCTAGGTCTAGGTGCTCGTTACCTAGTGAATGACGCACTTGCCCTACGTGGTGAAGCTCGTGCGATTCACAACTTCGACAACAACTGGTGGGAAGGTCTAGCTCTAGCTGGTCTAGAAGTAACACTAGGCGGTCGTCTAACGCCACATGTACCAGTACCACCTACTGCTGAGCCAGTGGTAGAAGAGATTATCGTGGTAGAAGATGTTGTGGTTGATAGCGACATGGACGGTGTGCCTGACCACCTAGACGCTTGCCCAGGTACGCCACGCAACCTAGTGGTTGACGCACGTGGTTGCCCAGTACAAGTAGATATCCGTGATGACTTGCGTCTGGAGCTGCGTGTATTCTTTGACCGCAACAAGTCTGACATCAAGCCACAATACCGTGATGAAGTAGCAAAAGTTGCGGCAATGATGCGTGAGTATCCAAACGCCACTGCCAACATCGAAGGTCATGCGTCTAAAGACAGCAACCGTTCAAGTGCCAAGTATAACCAACGTTTGTCTGAAGCTCGTGCGAACGCTGTGAAGTCTATGCTTGCCAACGAATTCGGTGTTGCACCTAACCGTCTAAGTGCTGTAGGTTATGGTTTCAACAATCCAATCGCACCGAACACCACCGAAGAAGGTCGTGCACAAAACCGTCGTGTATACGCAGTCATCACTGGCGACAAAACCACGACAGTAGACCAAACTGTGGATATGCAAGTACGATAATCGTACCGCTGTCAAATAAATGGTTATACAAAAAGCTGCTCTATGAGTGGCTTTTTGTTTTTTGGTTGGATTACAATTACAATGACACAGCATTGCCAGCACTCTTATACACCAGCACACGGTGGGTGTTGTTGTCTTGTCTTATTTTTGTGTTAAGCAACGATAGATTTGATGGGTCAAAAAAATTGCCGAATATGTGCTATAATAGCTGGTTGGTTTAATCATTCTGAAATATTATTGATTTATCATAGGCAAAAAAACGTTGCCATTATTCATTTGTCAGCTCTATTATTTTATTGAGAATTTATGTCAAGCATTCAAAACTTACGCAATATTGCGATTATCGCCCACGTCGACCATGGCAAGACCACCTTGGTGGACAAATTATTACAACAATCAGGGGCATTGGGCGACCGTGCTGGCGAGATTGAGCGTGTGATGGATTCCAACGCCCTAGAGAGTGAGCGTGGTATTACCATTCTTGCCAAGAACACTGCCATCACATGGCTGGACAAACGCACCGACACCACTTATCGTATCAACATCGTAGACACCCCCGGACACGCCGACTTTGGTGGTGAGGTGGAGCGTGTGATGTCGATGGTGGACTGTGTGTTGCTGCTCGTGGATTCCCAAGAAGGCCCAATGCCGCAGACACGCTTTGTTACCCAAAAAGCCTTTGCCCGTGGACTAAAGCCGATTGTTATCCTAAATAAAATCGACAAGCCGTCCGCACGTCCCGACTGGGTGATGGATCAAGTATTTGATTTGTTTGACAATCTTGGGGCAACTGACGAACAGCTGGACTTCCCTATCGTCTATGCGTCTGGCATGAACGGTATCGCAGGGCGTGAAGCGGACGATTTGGCAGACGACATGACCCCACTGTTTGAGACGATTGTGGATATTGTCGAGCCACCAAAAGTTGACGCTGATGGACCATTCCAAATGCAGGTTTCGAGCCTTGACTACAACAGCTTTGTGGGCGTGATTGGTGTGGGGCGTATCCAGCGTGGTTCGGTCAATACCAACACCCCTGTTACGGTGATTGACAAAGACGGCAAAACTCGTAACGGACGTATCCTAAAAATCATGGGCTATCATGGACTTGAGCGTATCGATGTGGACAGTGCCACCGCAGGCGACATTGTGTGTGTAACAGGGCTTGACGCACTGAACATCTCCGACACCATTTGCGACCCAAAAGCAGTAGAAGCCTTGCCGCCGCTGTCGGTAGATGAGCCTACGGTATCGATGACTTTTCAAGTGAATGATTCGCCATTTGCAGGCAAAGAAGGTAAATTTGTAACATCACGCAACATTCGTGAGCGTCTCGACCGTGAGCTGATTCATAACGTTGCCTTGCGTGTAGAAGACACCGACAGCCCAGAAAAATTCAAGGTCTCGGGGCGTGGTGAGCTGCATTTGTCGGTACTTATTGAGAATATGCGTCGTGAAGGTTTTGAGCTTGGGGTATCTCGTCCGCAAGTCATCATGAAAGAGATTGATGGTGTGATGTGCGAACCTTATGAGAACGTAACCTTTGATGTCGAAGAGCAGCACCAAGGCTCGGTGATGGAGCAGATGGGCAACCGCAAAGGCGAGCTGACCAATATGGAAGTGGACGGCAAAGGGCGTATCCGTATCGAAGCCATTGTACCATCTCGTGGTTTGATTGGCTTTCGTTCTGAGTTTTTGACCATGACATCTGGCACAGGTATCATGACTTCTAGCTTTTCGCATTATGGCACTGCCAAAGAAGGGGCGGTCGCCAAGCGTCAAAACGGCGTACTCATCTCGATGGTGGCTGGTACTTGCTTGGGCTATGCACTGTTCACTTTGCAAGAGCGTGGACGCTTGTTCGCCAAACCGCAGCTTGAAGTGTACGAAGGTATGATTGTCGGTATCAACTCTCGCAGCGATGACATGGTGGTGAACCCAACCAAAGCCAAGCAGCTGACCAATATCCGTGCGTCAGGCTCTGACGATGCGATTATTCTAACGCCTGCACTGGATTACACCCTAGAGCAAGCCCTAGAATTCATCGAAGACGATGAGCTGGTAGAAGTAACACCGAAGTCTATCCGTATCCGCAAGCGTTATCTCACCGAGAATGAACGCAAGCGTTTTGGACGCAAAAAAGACTGATAAAAATTGATACAGACTGGGATATAGCCATGTGATAAACAAAAAAACCAAACCGTGTATGGCGGCTTGGTTTTTTTGTTTGGCATGGTGATACCAACCACCACAAATTCGCAACAAGCTGGCATAAAAAATAACTTAGCACCAAACAATCTCGCACTTGTGTGAACTTTGTAGTGATTTATGGGTATTTCATAACATAAGACTACAATAACAAGGCAATAAAAAACAGTAATATAGCCAAATCATGCTATGCTTGACATATGTTTTGGTTGAAATCAAGTGATACCTTTTTCAAAAAAAGTGCATGCCAGTTTGTCAAACTGACTTACTTGCGTCGCGGTGTTTTTGAGAAGTGGTGTTATTTTTTTGACAGATTATTCAAAATATCGCATACAACACAAAAAATAGGCACTCCACAGCATTTGAGTGCTTTTATTTTGGGGTGTTGCTTGGTATTTGGCAAGATTATTTTTTTAAAAAAAGGTGCTTATCATGAGTATGATGCAAGAGTTTAAAGAATTTGCCCTAAAGGGTAACGTGATGGATTTGGCGGTCGGTGTGATTATCGGCGGTGCATTTGGCAAGATTACCACATCACTGGTCGAAGACGTGATTATGCCGATTGTATCACTGATTTTTGGTGGCGAGCTGGATTTTAAGAATATGTTCATTCTGCTGGGTAAAGCACCCGAAGGCGTGGCACATACTTATGACGCACTCAAAGAAGCAGGTGCACCGATGTTGGCGTACGGTAACTTTATCACGGTGCTGATTAACTTCATCATCTTGGCATTTATCATCTTTATGATGGTCAAAGGCATGAACAAAATGCGTAAAACCGCCGAAGAAGCCCCAGCAGAGCCATCAGAAGAAGTGCTACTATTGCGTGAGATTAGCGAAAAATTAAGCAAGTAATTTTTCAAGCAATCGTTTGCAAGCGGTTGTTTTCAAGCAATCGTTTTGCTGTCTTAAAAAAATGCCATGGATTGTCCGTGGCATTTTTTGTGGGGTGAGCGGTTGTTTTTTGACTGTTTGCAATCAAGCCTTGAGCTGTCGCTGCATTTCTTTGTATTTGTCGGTGATGTCCTTGGTGGGAGCGGCTGTCATTAGGCTCACCACTACGGTCGCAATAGCACTGAACACAAAGCCCGGCATGATGGAATAAATGGCGTCATTGGCAGGCTGTCCATCGATGGTAATGCCGCCATAGACCCATACAATCACCGTCAACGCACCGACAATCATGCCAGCCAATGCCCCATAGCGGTTCATGCGTTTCCACGTCAGGCTAAGAATCACAAGCGGTCCAAATGCCGCCCCAAAGCCTGCCCAAGCGTGCGACACCATCTTTAACACCGAGCTGTCTTTGTTGCCTGCGATGAAGATGGCAAGCAGTGCCACCGCCACCACGCAGATACGCCCCACGAGAATTTGCTTCGCTTCGCTGGCGTCTTTGTTCACAAACAGCTTGTACACATCACGAGTGAGCGAGCTTGAGACGACAAGCAGTTGGCTTGAGATGGTACTCATAATCGCCGCCAAAATCGCCGCCAACAAAAAGCCTGACACCAATGGGTGAAAGAGCAGTTGCGAGAATACCAAAAAGATGGTTTCGGGGTCGTTTAAAGTCATGTTGTGGTTTTTGATGTAGGCAATCCCAGACAAGCCCACCATCAACGCCCCAACAAGGCTCAAAATCATCCAGCTCATGCCAATGCCACACGCCACAGGCACGTCCTTGACCGAGCGAATCGCCATAAACCGCACAATGATATGCGGCTGTCCAAAATAGCCAAAGCCCCACGCCATAAGCGAGATAATGCCCATCGTGGTTACGCCATTGGTGTAGCTAAATAAGTCGGCATTCACCGATTTGGCAACGTCAATACCAGCTTGCCAACCGCCGATGTCATTAAACGCCACAAATGGCACAAGCAGCATGGCGATGAGCATAATCACCCCTTGCACAAAGTCGGTCATCGACACCGCCAAAAATCCGCCAAATAGCGTATACGCCACCACCACGCCAGCAGTTACCCACAAACCTAGGCTGTAGGATAAGCCGAGCGAGCTTTCGAACAGCTTGCCACCACCAACAAGGCTGGCTGCGGTATAGACCGTAAAAAAGATGATGATGACAATGGCGGAGACGATACGCAGCATGTGCGAGCGGTCGTCAAAGCGGTTGGCAAAATAGTCGGGCAAGGTGATGGCGTTGTTTGCCACTTCGGTGAACACTCGCAGGCGTGGGGCGACAATCAAGTAATTCAAAAACGCCCCAATGGTTAGCCCAAGGGCAATCCAAATGCTCACCACGCCAGAGCCATACATATAACCGGGCAAACCCAGTAAGAGCCAGCCTGACATATCGGACGCACCAGCGGACAAGGCGGTAACCGCAGGCCCAAGATTGCGACCGCCCAGCATGTAGCCTTCTACGCTTTTCTTTTGTTTAAAATAGGCATAAATGCCAATGCCAATCATGCCAATAAAATACACAGCAAGCGAAATCCATACGCCAGTTGCAACGGTTGTACCCATGATTTTTTCCTTAAAAAGTGAAATCCAGTGTATAGGGTCTGTTGACACTTCATCACGCCAAACAATTAAGTTTGAAATTTGTGGT
>JAUNUB010000047.1 GCA_030538375.1 Moraxella sp.
TAAAAATCACAGCACAAGCCTACCAATCGTGTTTGTGAACGTGGACTTATTCTTATGCTGCGGTTGGCTCAATATATATCATAAGCTGTGGACAAAACTTAACTATTCTTAGTGGGCTTTTTTAAAAACCTTATGGTCATTCTATTTTTAGTCCAAAGACAAGGCAAGCACACCATAAATCACACCTAACATCAATGACTGCCACGCATTTTTTTGAAGCCGATGACAAAAGCTAATACAATAAGCCCAGCCAAAAAGCCCATTGTGCCATTGTACAGATTGCTGGTCAATCCGCCGAATACGCCAGAGAGCTTGGAGAGTTCTTCGGCTTGATGGTGCAAGATATTCACGCCATGCACCAAGATACCCCCACCCACCAAAAACATCGCAAGCGTACCAGCGATGGATAAAAATTTCATGAGTTTTGGAGCGAATGCCAGCAGCAGCTCTCCCATTTTTTGTTTGCTGGTTTGGGGCTGCTTGATAAGATAAATGCCCATGTCGTCAAGTTTAACAATCAAGCCTACCAAGCCATACACCCCCACGGTCATCAAGATAGCGATGGCACTTAGGGAGATGGCTTTTGTGGCAAAATTGGCGACAGTCATCACACCAAGCGAGATGACGACAATTTCGGCAGAGAGAATAAAATCGGTGCGAATTGCCCCTTTGATTTTTTCTTGCTCAAGAGCAACCAAATCTTCATCATTGGCGTTGGCAAGTAGGCGAGCTTCGTGGGCGGAGTCGTCGTCAAGCTCGTGTGGCAGCAGTTTTGGGGCAAATTTATGCACGACTTTTTCAGCACCTTCAAAGCACAAAAACAGCCCACCAATCATCAGTAGTGGCGTGATTAGCCATGCTGCAACGGCACTGATGGCAAGGGCGGCAGGCACTAAAATGAGCTTGTTGATGAACGAACCCTTGGCAACCGCCCATACCACAGCGAGTTCACGGTCTGCCTTGACACCTGTAACCTGCTGGGCGTTCAGTGCCAAGTCGTCTCCTAGTACGCCTGCGGTTTTTTTGGCGGCGACTTTGGTGAGAATAGCAACATCATCAAGCACGGTTGCGATGTCGTCCAATAAAAGTAATAAACTGCCAGCCATATTGCACTCATTAAATTAAAAAAATTGGTTGTATAAAGGTAAACGCCAAAGCACACCCTAGGGACTAAAAACGGTGTGGTTTTTGTGATAGCCAAATGGCTTTATTTGCGTGGCTGTTTCTGTACAGCTATTTGTTTTACACAGCTTGTATAGCTATTAGGCGGCTATGCTAGGGTTGACTATAGTTGGGCTTTGGCTATGTGATTTTGGGCAAATCGTGGCTTTAGCGAGACAGCATTTCACGGCGAAACACCCAAGTCGTATCGTCGCTAAGCGTATCACAATAGTAATAACCTTCCATGTCAAAGCCTTTTAGCTCTTCGGCATGGCTGATGTTGTTTACCGCACAAAAACGTGCCATCAAGCCACGAGCACGTTTTGCATAAAAGCTGATGACTTTGTACACATCGTCTTTTTGGTCTTCAAAGCGTGGCGTGATAAGGCGTGCGTTTAGTTTATCGGTTTTGATTGCCCCAAAATACTCATTGGAAGCCAAATTAACAAGTGTGCCGCTACCCAATGCCTGCATACGACTATTGATAAGCTCTGTAATGGTATCGCCCCAGTAGCTGTATAAGTCGGTGTGATTGGCGGTGGCGAGCTTAATGCCCATCTCAAGTCGGTATGGCAACATCAAATCCAAAGGCTTGAGTAGTCCGTATAAGCCCGATAATATACCCAAATGTGCATTTAAGTAATTGATTTCATTAACACTTAATTCATAAGCGTCCAAGCCTTTATAAGCATCGCCATCAAAGAGATAAGCGGCAGGCTTGGCGTGTTCATCATCTTGGTAGTCCTTGTGCCACGCTTGATTGCGAGCGACGTTCAGTTCGGCTATTTTGGCAGATACGCTCATTAATTCTTGAATATCCAGCACGTCCAGTGTTTTTAGGGTTTTTGCCAATTCTGCGGAATGCTGTAATAAAGCAGGCAAGCTATACTGACTGGCAAGATCAAGGGGAATGCTGGATTTTTCGTTAAGGTTTTTGGCAGGGGAGAGTAGTAGGTACATGGCAGGCTCAATGATGGTTTTTAGGTATAGTCTTTTAAATTCAATTTAGTACGTCGTCAAACTCGCTCGCTGTACTACTTGTACTATCTTCGCTCGTTTTCCTAGTCCTAAAATGAATTTATTTGACTATAATTATAGCCAATTAAAATTGCAATAATACTGCGTTGCCACCTTATGTACTACTTGTATACGGCGGTCTGTCGGCTTGTCTTATTTTTATTTTAATCGACTATATTAAATATGGTTGATGAATTGATTGAGTGAATTATATAAACTAGATAGAAAAGTCATCGTTATTTTGTTTGGCTTCTCTGGCTTTATGCCCTTTTTGACTGCTGAATTTTGGGGCATGCGACTGGTAACCATGGCGTTTTTGCCAGTCTCTTGCGGTACGATAATTCCACACCACACGAAACGCCACGCCCAGTACAGCACTGGTGATAATCGCACAGACCAAAAGCCCCAGCAAAAATGCCTTGAACGAAAAAAAGTGATGTACCGCAAAAGGATTGCCCCCATTGCCAGTTACCCACAATGTCGCATCTGCCAAAATAACGCCAATGGTACGCAGCCCAATCGCAGGCTCGCCAAGCAGTGTCGCACCCACCCAATACGCCCCCCAAAACACAGGAATGGTGGTCAATGGGTTGGTAATCCACGTCAAGGCAACGGACATAGGCACATTGGCACGAAACAGTAACGCTCCGACGATGGCAAGCGGCATCTGTCCGGGCAGGGGAAAAAAAGCACACAGCACGCCAATATACACCGCACGTCCCAGCGAACCACGGTTCATATGCCAAAGGCGTGGGTCTGTCAAAAACGGTGCAAACCAAGCTATTACACGGTTTTCACGCAGTTTTTCTGGGGTGGGCAGCCAGTTTTTGAGTTGTTGTTTGGGCATATTAAGTGGATAAAAATCAAGATAAAGTTTGATTATAACAAATTATGACGATGAATGTTATTGCTTTTTATAAAGCCTACCCTAGGCGGTCAGCCAAGATTGACTGCAAAGCCATGCCAAATGCAAGGGCTGGAACATGCACACCATATAAAAGTGGCTAAATCGGAATGTATAAATCAAGCTCATCACCGTGGTGGTTGTGGACAGGTATTGTGGCGATATAATTTAGCACGGTAGGGTGTGTCGGCTTACCATTTTAGCTCTGCAGGGTGCGGTGTAAGCCAACCAGTAAGCATATTTGCACTCAAAACGTGGGTTTGGTCACGCTACAGGCTTTGCGGTAAGTGCTTAAAAAATTGTGCGTACTTCAAAAAATACTCTAAAGGTCAGGTGTCTGACTTTTGGGGCGGAGTTTATTTTAGGGTAATAGACTTTATAAATTCAGAACTTATTCAGCAGTTTTTGCAATAGCTCTTTGATGGTGGATTGGTCAGCTGATAGGCTGATACCATTTTTGTCGTCGTGCTTACTTTTGTCGCCAAAACGAGCAGTTAAGGTCAAGATGACTGATAAAATGGTGCTTGCCATAAAAGCAACCAATAAGGGAATATGCCAAAAATTATCTGGAATGGTGTTAGCACTGTATTCAATCAGACATAAATATTTTTTGACAACGACAATAAGTAGCAGCACGAGTATAACAAAAGCTGCTAATGCCCCATAAACCGCTTTTTTGAATAAATCTATGCGAACTTCATCAAACTTAGTTTGGCGTACATTCTCTGACAGTTCATCATTGCCTACACTTAAGTTGGTCTCAGGTGGCGGTCGTGTCTCTATTATGGTGGGTGTACCAAAATCGTTCATGAAATAAGCCCTAGATTTTTCAGTCTGTATAGCATAGCTTGTTCAGATACCCACAACTGATAAGCCAAATCTTCTATTTTTGTAACACCTTTTTCAAACACAAGATGGCGGATTGCACTGGCTGGCATTAAAATTTCAGCGGCAAAAGCATTTGCTTCCACTTCATCAGGGCTGCTGTCTATACTGGAATTTCGGTACAGTACATCTTCCTTGTCGCCATGATTTAGAGCATAATGTCCAAGCTCGTGAGCAGCAGTAAACCGCTTGCGATTTTCGTGGTGGTTTTTGTTAATCTCAATGACATAATGTCCTTTATCAAAGTCATAAAACTTTTTACCTGAGATATTATCGGAGAGACCTTCTGTATAGATGATTTCTAAATCGCCAATTTTTTCAATAATTTTCTCAGGTTTGACAGGAATAATTCCGTCCCAATAATGCCCAAGGATACTTTGGGCGTGTTTTACCGCTCTCGACATAAGCCCCCCCCCTTCTTTATCAATGGATGCCATATGAGTAAAAAACAGACAAAGGTAGTGTCTGCAGTGAAATATAATGGATATGACATTTTATCGTATAGCGTTTATTGGTATAACTGTATGTGTCTATAATAGAGTAATCAGGTGAATTTATCAATAACCATCGCTAAAAAATTACATTTAATCGTACGGGGGTAATGTAAACATTCTTACTCACAAACCACCCACCGCCATCATACATCGGCAACAAAAAAATCAGCCTGCCACAGCTGATTTTTTTTATTCATGCAATACTGCTATTGATACAACAATCATCGCTCAAGATACTGAATCTTGCCGTCTATGCCGTCCCATTTTTGGTATTCGGGCAGTGCGTCTTTTTTTTCGGTGATGTTGGGCCACACGGCGGAAAGCTCTTCGTTGATATTGATGAAGTTTTCTTGACCTGCGGGTACTTCATCTTCGGAGAATATCGCATTGGCAGGGCATTCAGGTTCGCACAGTGCACAGTCGATACACTCATCAGGGTTGATAACTAGGAAGTTTGGGCCTTCATAAAAGCAGTCCACAGGACACACTTCTACGCAGTCGGTATATTTGCACAAAATACAGTTATCAGTTACCACGAATGTCATGATGTATCACCTTGGCTAGCCCTGTTTTGGCATGACAAAAAATTGACAGCACAATAGGGTAATTTGCTACAATAAAAAGATGTATAGTCTTTTAAATTCAATTTAGTACGTCGTCAAACTCGCTTGATGTACCACTTGTACTGTCTACACTCGTTTTCCTCGTCCTAAAATGAATTTATTTGACTATAAATAAAAAAATAATAAAAAACATACACAAGGCACAAAGACTTGCACAGTCAAAAAAAGTGTGCCTATTTTATACCTTTTGGGGGATTTTCTCAAATTTTCTGTATGGATTTTTACAATTTTGTTATGCCGAATTTGACTAAGTGCAGGGCGTACCTACTTTGTATCTCATTGATTATGATAATCATTTTTCTTTACAGCGGTATGGTTTTTTTGTGTGTGGATAGGCTGGTCTTGTGGCGGCTTGTCAACTGGCTGTGGCGGAATTTTTGGTATAAATGGTGTATTTTGTACGACAGGGCAATCGCATTACAAGGCTTAACATACAATTGTATAAGAAATGGTGCGATTGCCCTGTTTTGTACGGTGTTTTTTGCCAAAAATTCTCAAAAATCTGTTAAAATGTTGAATGCTATCTGCTTGATTGCCATTCTATTAATTTTGGAAACTATGCCATGATGACCATTGCTGGACAACCATTTTTGACCGACTTTCAGACCCATGCCCTTATCAAAGAATTGAACAAAAAAACACCGCTTCACGTCACTGGATTAAAAACACAACAGCTATACGTCTTTGCAAGCTATTTGGATACGGACACACACCAAAAAGCCCTAAGCCTGCTCAATCAATCAAAAAAATACAGCGAAGATGCCGCCAAAGATGGCGAGCGTCAAGTGGTGGTATTGCCACGCTTTGGCACGATTAGCCCATGGTCGTCCAAGGCGACAGATATTTTTCATAACTGCGGTGCACAGGTGGCACGTGTCGAGCGAGTGGTGTTGTTTACTTTGGCTGGGGAAGATTTGCCAAGACGCTTGCCAAAAGAAGCCGAAGAGATTTTGCACGACCGCATGACCCAAAGCCTTGTCTATGATTTGAGTGAAGTCAAGGGTCTGTTCCGTGAAGACAAGCCTGCACATCTGAATGAAATTGACATCATGGGGCAGGGCAAGGACGAGCTCATTAAGGCGAATGCCGAGTTTGGTTTTGCTTTGTCTGATGATGACATGAATTATTTGGTTAAAAATTACAATATTTTGGCACGCAATCCTACCGATGTGGAGCTGATGATGTTCGCCCAAGCCAACAGCGAGCATTGTCGCCACAAGATTTTTAATGCCGAATGGACGATAGATGGCAAGGTGCAGGACAAATCATTGTTTAAGATGATTAAAAACACTTATGAGCAGAATTCTGATGGTATTTTGTCCGCCTATGCCGATAATGCAGCGGTGATGACAGGGTTTGTTGCCGAGCGTTTTTATCCCACCAAAAATGCCGAAGAACAAGCCCAGTATGGCTTTCATGATGAAGTCATTGACATTCTAATGAAAGTCGAAACGCACAATCACCCAACCGCCATCGCCCCTTATGCAGGTGCGGCAACAGGCTCTGGCGGTGAGATACGAGACGAAGGGGCGACAGGGCGTGGCGGCAAGCCAAAGGCAGGTTTGGCAGGCTTTAGTGTGTCGCATTTGCATTTGCCTAACATGTCAGAAAAATGGGAAACCAGTGGACAGCTATCGACCAAGGACTATGGCAAGCCTGCTCGCATGTCGTCCGCACTTGAGATTATGACGCATGCACCGCTTGGCAGTGCGGCGTTTAGCAATGAGTTTGGTCGCCCAAATTTGACAGGCTATTTTAGAAGTTTTCAGCTGGACACCAGCAGTACACAGAACGGCAGCGAGATGCGTGGCTATCACAAGCCGATTATGATTGCAGGCGGCTATGGCAATATCAAGCGTGATTTGGTACAAAAAAATCCCATCACCGCAGGCGACTTGCTCATTGTGCTGGGCGGTCCTGCCATGCAGATTGGGCTTGGCGGTGGGGCGGCAAGCTCTGTAGATAGTGGCAAGCTAGACGCAGGTTTGGATTTTGCGTCTGTACAGCGTGATAATGCCGAGATGGAACGCCGTTGCCAAGAAGTGATTGATACTTGTTGGGCGATGGGCGAGCAGCATAACCCCATTGTATCCATTCATGACGTGGGGGCAGGCGGACTGTCCAATGCCATGCCAGAGCTGGTGAACGACCACGAAAAAGGTGCAGTGCTGAATTTACGCAAAATTCCATCATTAGAAGCTGGCATGTCGCCGATGGCAATTTGGTCAAACGAAGCCCAAGAACGCTATGTATTGGCGATTAAGCCTAATGACGAAGCGTTGTTCGATGAGATTTGTGTGCGTGAGCGTTGCCCTTATGCAGTGCTGGGTGTGGCGACTGATGTGCGTGAATTAAAGGTGAATGATGAGCTGTTGTCAGCACAACCTGTAGATATGCCTATGCAGGTGCTTTTGGGTGGTACGCCTAAGATGAAACGCCAGTTCCGCCGCAAAGATACCGCCCTTGCCGAGCTGAATGTGGATACTGTGGACATTACAACCGCCATCAAAGACGTGCTAAGACACCCAACCGTGGCGAGCAAGTCATTCTTAATCAGTATTGGCGACCGTTCGATTACAGGCATGGTAGCTCAAGAGCAATATGTGGGACGCTATCAAATCCCTGTGGCGGACTGTGCAGTAACCATGTCGGGCTTGACGGCAGACACTGGCGAAGCGATGGCGATGGGTGAGCGTACGCCTGTTGCACTTATCAATCCCAAGGCTTCGGCACGCTTGGCGGTGGGTGAAGCCATCACCAACTTGGCAGCGGCTCGTATTGCCAAGGTGTCGGACATTACGCTGTCTGCCAACTGGATGGCGGCGTGCGGTGATGAGCGTGAAGATGCGGCATTGTATGATGGCGTGCAGGCGATTGGCGAAGAGCTATGCCCTGCACTGGGTATCACCATTCCAGTGGGCAAGGACAGCTTGTCCATGAAAGCCACATGGACGGACGACAACCACAGCCAAAAGTCGGTAACTTCACCGATGAGTCTGATTATCACAGGCTTTGCCCCTGTTGTGGACATTCACAAAACCTTAACACCTGAGCTTGTAAACACCGACAGCGTGCTGTATCGTCTTGATTTGTCTCGTGGCAAGCTGCGTTTGGGCGGTTCAATCTTGGCACAGACGCTAAGCCAGCTGGGTAATGACTGCCCTGATGTGGACAGTAGCGAAGATTTGGCGGCATTTTTTGCCTTTATTCAAGAAGCCAATGTTCAAGGGCTTATCAAGGCATATCATGACATCTCTGATGGCGGTATGATTGCGACAGTCGCCGAAATGCAGTTTTGCTCTCGTGTGGCGGTCAATCTCACCTTGAATGACGATGATGTATTGGGGCAATTGTTCGCAGAAGAGCTGGGTGCGGTGGTGCAAGTCTTGCCAGAATACGCCCCTGACTTTGTAGACCTTGCCGATGAGATGGGCGTGGCACAGCTATTAAGTCTGATTGGGCAAGTGTTTGAAACCCCTGCTGGCGGTGCAGACCAAGACATCTTGAGCATTCAAGGGGCAGGGGTTGATTTGGAATTTATGCGTAGCGACTTGCAGACCGAGTGGACAAAGGTCAGCCACGAGATTGCCAAATTGCGAGACAACCCAAGCTGTGCCGATGAAGAATTCGCTCTGATTAACGACATTGATTATCACGGCTTGACGGCATTTGCCAATTATGAGTTAAATCAAGCCATTGAAGCCCCCTATCTAAACAGCCGTACCAGCAAACCAAAAGTCGCTATCTTGCGTGAGCAGGGCGTAAATGGTCATGTAGAGATGGCGGCTGGCTTTAGTCTTGTGGGCTTTGAAGCGATAGATGTGCATATGAGCGACCTTATGCGTGGGCGTGTGGATTTGCGTGATTTTGAAGGGCTGGTGGCGTGCGGTGGCTTTAGCTATGGCGATGTGCTAGGAGCTGGTTCTGGTTGGGCGAATTCTGTCTTGCACCATGATGAGCTGCGTATGATGTTCACACGATTCTTTCACCGTGAAAGCACCTTTGCCCTTGGCGTGTGCAATGGCTGTCAAATGATGAGCCAACTCAAAGAGCTGATGATTGGGGCGGAGCATTTTCCCTGCTTTAGTGCCAACCGCTCGGCACGCTTTGAAGCTCGTACGGTCAATGTCAAGGTGGAGCGCACCAAGTCGGTGCTGTTAAAAGGTATGCAAGACAGCATTTTGCCGATTGCGGTGGCACATGGTGAAGGTTTTGCCAATATCAGTGCTGCCGACCTGCACGAACTCACCGCCCACGGACAGATTGCCCTGCGTTATGTGGACAGCCAAGGCAACCCTACCGAGCATTATCCGCTCAACCCCAACGGCTCACCGCAAGGCATTACAGGGGTTTGTAGTATTGATGGGCGTGTTACCTTGATGATGCCGCACCCAGAGCGTACCTTGCGTGCCATCAATCATGCGTGGAAACCAAAAGAGTGGGACAAAGACGGTGCATGGCTAAGAATGTTCCGCAATGCACGAGCGTTTTTGCGTTAATTTGCTAAGTCGAAATTTGCTAAGCCGCTTTGATTTGGCATAAAAAATGATTGGTATAAAAAACGGTGCTGTTTATGATGACAGCACCGTTTTTTTGGTTGGGTGTTTGGCGAAAATGCAAACATGGCTTGATATGCTGAATATACTAAATCAGAATAATTTAAGCAGGGTCGGCAGCTTTTTCGGTGATTTGTAGGGTGATGGCATTGTTTTCAAGGCTTGCCAAGACATTGCCACCATTGACCAAATCGCCGAACAACATCATCTCTGCCAGTGGTTTTTTTAGCATATCTTGGATAAGTCGTGCCATGGGGCGAGCCCCCATCAGTTTGTCATAGCCCTTATTTGCCAAATATTCACGTGCGTCATCGCTGACGGTGAGCACGATTTTTTTGTCGTCCAGCACAGCTTGCAATTCGATTAAGAATTTATCCACCACCGAGCCGATGACACTGGGGTCAAGTGGGGCGAATTGTACGATAGCGTCCAAGCGATTGCGAAACTCTGGCGTAAAGACACGTTTCATGGCGTCAAGGTTGTCGGTGCTGTTGTCTTGTTCGGTAAAGCCCATGGAGTTGCGACCCATGCTGTCTGCACCGACATTGGTAGTCATGATAAGGATAACTTGCTTAAAAGAAGTAGAACGCCCATTATTGTCTGTCAATGTGCCATGGTCCATGACTTGCAGCAGCAGATTAAACACATCGGGGTGGGCTTTTTCGATTTCATCAAGCAGCAGCACACAGTAGGGGTTTTGGTGGATTTTTTCGGTCAGTAGTCCACCTTGGTCATAGCCCACATAGCCGGGGGGAGCACCGATAAGGCGTGAAGCGGTATGGGTTTCCATGTATTCGCTCATATCAAAACGAATGAGCGGAATGCCTAGGATATAAGCGAGCTGACGTGAAATCTCGGTTTTGCCCACCCCTGTCGGACCTGCGAACATGAACGCTCCGATGGGTTTTTCGGCAGGTTTTAGCCCAGCACGAGACAGCTTGATGGCATCGCTTAGCGTTTTGATGGCTGGCTCTTGCCCAAAGACCATCTGTTTTAAATCACGCTCAAGGTACTGTAGGGCGGTCTTGTCGTCCTTTGAGACGCTCTTTGGGGGAATGCGAGCAATCTTGGCAACCACGGTTTCGATGACATCAATATCAATGGTGATAATATCATCATCGATTTGTTCATTCGTCTGTTTGTCGGCGTGTGTGTCGTTGGCGTGTGTACCTATTGATACATTGCTTGTGGTTTGTTTGGCGGCTTTTTGGCGATGGATATTTTGAGACGCACCTGCTTCATCAATCACGTCTATCGCTTTGTCGGGCAAAAACCTGTCATGAATGTGCTTGGCAGACAGATTAACTGCGGCAGCCAATGCTTCATCAGTATAGTTCACACGGTGAAAGGATTCGTATTGGCTACGCAGCCCCTGCAAAATCTTGATGGTGTCGTCAATGCTGGGTTCTGTGATGTCGATTTTTTGAAATCTGCGAGACAAGGCACTGTCTTTTTCAAAAATCTGTCGATATTCGGCAAAGGTGGTAGAGCCAATGCAGCGAAGCTCGCCATTTGCCAAGGCAGGTTTAATCAGATTGGACATATCCATGCTGCTGTTCATCGATGAGCCAGCACCGACAACCACATGAATCTCATCAATAAACAAAATGGCGTGGGGCTGTTTTTTGAGTGCTTCTAACAGCTCTTTCATACGCCCTTCAAAGTCGCCACGAAACTTTGTACCAGCCACCAAAGCACCAATATCTAGGCTATAAATCACGCTGTTTTTTAGAGCATTGGGAACTTTGTTGTTCACAATCAGCCATGCCAAACCTTCGGCAATGGCAGTCTTGCCAACACCGGGGTCGCCCACCAATAAGGGGTTGTTTTTGCGTCTGCGTATCAAAATCTGTGCACTGCGTTCTATCTCATCGTTTCGCCCCACCAAGGGGTCGGTCAGTCCTTTTTTGGCACGTTCGTTAAGATTTTGGGCGTAGGCGACTAGGGGGTCGATTCTGATTTTTTTTGGCTTGCTGTCGTCATTGTCTTCATGGTCTTTTTCGGAGCTATTGTCTTTTTTGGCGTGCGACAGATAACGCAATATCTGCAGGCGTGTCAGTTCTTGGGCTTCTAGCAGGTGTACGGCGTGGCTGTCTCGCTCGTTAAGTAGTGCCACCAATACGTCCGACCCTTCCACAAAATTATCCGCCCTGCCACTGGCTTGCACATGGTATATGGCTCGGCGAATGGTGCGTTCATAAGGTTTGCTGATGATGAGCGGTGCGTTGGCAGGCGTGGTTGCCTGCACCTTTGGGGCATAGTCTTTTAGGTAGAGCATAAGCTGTCCACGCAACACGTCAATACTGGCGTTTAACCCAATAAGCACTTGCTTGGCACTGTCGTTGTCCAATAGACCAAGCAAGAGATGTTCTGTCAAAAGCATCTCATGCCCTTCGTTCTTGGCAAAGGCTTCAATCACAAGGCGTGTATTTTCGAGTTCTGGACTTAGCATAATAATAGCTTCTTATTTTTGAGTGTGTTCTTATTCATCATGTAGCATTTTCAAAACAAAGGCGTTGTTTAAAATAAAGACATTGATGTTTTTTACTGTAAAATCAAAAAATGTTGTTTGGTGCTTTGCATGATGGACTGGGGTGTGCCGCCTGCTATTGTGTCTTTCATGACGCTTTTCACCGCAGCTTACAAAGACGAATTGGGAATACATCAATTGGGAATATATCTCAGTGTTGTTGTCGTTTTATTATGCGGCAGTACAACAAAAATTACAAGCATTTTAATGGTGTTGTGATGAATGGACGGTAAAGAGAAGATGAGTTGTGTTTTAAATAAAAAGATAAGTTGTGTTTTAATAAGTGCGATGGTTGATTAAAATCAAAGCGATACAGCGTTGTGAATGGCATTTGTATATCAGTATACGGTAGATTTGCCGTTTTGTCTTTATTTTAACCAACTGTATTATAAGACGAATTATTGTAAAGCTGAATTCTGTTTTAAAAAAGCTGATTGCTTACTGATGGTTTATTGGATTTGCCCATCAGTCTTCAGCCTCAAGCGTTACCAGTAAAGGAAACTCAGCGTTCTCGGCAAGTGCGGTAATGCGAGCAACTTTGGTTTCGGCGATTTCTTTTGGGAATATACCGACTTTGGCATATCCTGTGTGATGAATGGTGAGTGTCAGCTCATAAGCGTCTTGTGGGGAGTGGTTAAGCTCGCTCATCAGCACCATCACCACAAAATCCATGGTGGTGTAGTTGTCATTGTGCATGATGATGACGAATAAAGGCGGCTTGGCGAGCATGGGTTCGGCAGTAACCACATCGGTATGATGGTCGGCTGCATAGCCATCATGCCCATTGCCTGTGCTGCTGTGTATGGAGTGAAGTGGTGAGTTATTCATTGCTGATGGGTCGATTGTCGGTGGCAGGGGCATTGGCAAGCGAAGTGGGGGCATTGTCAATCACTTTGCCAACACGCCAATTGTACAATTGTTCTATTTTTTGGTCATCAACACGCAACACCAACCGCATCTGCTTGGGTGTGAAGCCATCTGGCATAACAAAACGCCCACGAATATTCGCCACGCCTTTTAGATTGTAGCTGCTAGGCTCTAGCGGAATATCTGCCATGCTGGTGGCATTGAGCAAAGTGAGCTTAGGCACAAGGGTCTTGCCTTGACCGTCTTTGCCAAGCATGACAACATCAAAGCGGTATTCAAAAGTATTTTCGGGCAAGGGTGCAATCTGTGCAGCCAGCACTTTAAGCGGAATGCCACCATCTTTGGCGACACTTTGGGCGAGTATTTCGTTCAGCTGTTCAAGCTGTAGATGGCTGGTTTTGAGCGTGGACAGCTCATCACGCAGCAGATTAAGGTTGTTCAGACTGATGTCTCGTTCTTGCACCAGTGTCGCCATTTCGCTTTTGAGAATGTCGTTTTCAAGGCGTAATGCTTGAATGTCTGTGGTGGTCAAGGCGATACCTTTGTCATCGGTAACGGTCAAGACGGCATTGTGCGAGCCTTGACGATAGCCAAATTTATAGCCAAGCACGCCAGCAATCAAGGCAACAAGCCCCACCGCCAACAAAAACAGTATCAGCAGTTGTTTGATGGCACTTTGTTCACGAAACCATGTTTTTTTGATAGGTAGCATTGGATTGCTCAAAAAATCTATAATAAAAAGTCCGTTATTATAACAAATGCCAAGCATGATTAAAGTAAACTTTTTTTAATGGGAGTGGCTGATTGCGTAAATGTGTTGGTATTTTTGTGATGATTTTTGATGTTTCAATTCACTTAGGCAACTGTGAATTGTCTTGGTTTGGAAGGGCTGCACCACGCCAAGAATGTATTATACCTTCCTAAAGGAAAGGGTTTCAACCATAAAAGTAAATTTTGATGAGTGGCGATAAAAATGCTAAGCCTACGACTTAACAAGCTGCCTGTATAAAATCGCCAAAAGCAAGGGCTTGAAAATCGATGACAGTTTTGTTATAATAGGCGGATAATTTGATTTTAGACGAGCACCGCTTCTTTATTGAAGTGGTGTTTTTTCGCTATTTTTTGGTTTGTCTTTGTATTGCTTGCGTGTTGATTTGAATATTTGCTTGGCAATGGGCTTGTGTGCATTTTCGTGGATTGGCGATTGACAGCACGGTGCTAAGCAGGATTTTTGGCAAGATTTTGAGCGAAAGTTTCGATGATAAGCTGTATCGCTTTTTGGTTTAACTTAACTTGGCTGAGCTTAACTTGGCTTAAGTTTAACTGGGACTTGCTTTAAGCCAACCCAACCCAAATTGGTTTAATGATATAAGACAGACCGTTTTTTTGACAATTGATGTGGCTAAGGCTAAGACTGGTAATGCGGCTAAGCCTAAGACTGGGCTAAGGCTGATATTCGCCGTATTGATTGATGACAATGAAAGGATATTTTTATGCAACGTTACCCCATGACCCCCGAAGGACATGCTGCACTCGAAGCGGAATTAAAGCAACTTAAAACCGTGGAGCGTCCACGCATTACCACCGCAATCGCCGAAGCTCGTGAGCATGGGGACTTAAAAGAAAACGCAGAATACCACGCAGCTCGTGAGCAGCAAGGCTTTTGTGAAGCTCGTATCCGTGATATCGAAGCCAAGTTGGGCGGCGCGCAAATCATCGACGCAAAGACACTTGCCAATGATGGGCGTGTGGTGTTCGGTGTAACGGTGGTCCTAGAAGACGTGGACAGCGGCGAAGAAAAACGCTACAAAATCGTTGGTGATGACGAAGCGGATTTTAAGGTTGGCAAAATCTCGGTCAATTCTCCGATTGCTCGTGGTTTGATTGGCAAATCCGAAGGCGATGAAGCCAAAATCCAAACGCCAAGCGGTGTGCGAGAGTTTGAAATCCTAGAAGTGTTGTATACCTAAACACACATATTAGACATATGGCAGACACATAGTTTTTGGCGATGTGTAATTCACCAAACGCACCATTTAAAAAAAACACCCAGCGTAAAAAATTGAACGCTGGGTATTTTTTTGAATTCTAATTGTGATGTGTAGTAATGCTAAGCATTGTTTTTATTATCTCTAGCGTGAGTTTGTTGTTTTGATAATCAAGTTTAAGCCTAAGCCCTGCCATCAACCCAGCCCTTTTTTAACGCCCTTGTCTCACTCAACTCCCATCTTATTCCACCACCTATTTCACCTAATTCCCTTTTTTTTAACACCAACTGACAAACCCCGTCACCCCACCCATCACCCCTTGACAATTTTTGCCAGTTTGGT
>JAUNUB010000048.1 GCA_030538375.1 Moraxella sp.
ACAACCGCCTCAAAGCCAACGGCTACGGACAAGACAAACCGCTGAAACCCAACGATACCGAAGCCAACAAAGCCGAAAACCGCCGAGTGGAGTTGGTTAAGTTTTAAACAAATTCAAGCCCCCTTCCCTATTAATCCGCCCCTACCGCCCCCACTGCTCTGCCCACCGCCACAAACCGCTGTACGAGATTGGCTTTTGCGGCGGTGAGTTGGCTTTGGGTTTGCAGGGCGGTGCGTTGGGCTTGGAGTACGCTGCTGTAATCCGTCAAGCCCCTTTGGTAGCGGGCTTGCAGCAGGCGGTGAGCTTCGTTGGCGTTGTCGGCTTGTTGGCTTATGGCTTGGGTTTGCAGTTGGGCGGCGGCGTAGTGGCTCAAGTGTTCGTCTATTTCTTTCCACGCGGCGAGTACGGTTTTTTGGTAGGTGATGGCGGCTTGTTGTTGGGCGAGTTCGCTGAGTTTGACGGTGGTGGTGCGTCTGCCGTGGTCAAAGATGGGCAAATCCAGACTTACGCCCAGTGTCCACAGGCGGCTGCCCCAGCTCATGAATTCACTCCCTTGATAGCTTTCGCTGCCGAAGGTCGCGCCGATACGCACGCTGGGATAGAGCGCGGCTTTGGCTACGCCGATTTGGGCGGTGGCTCGGTGCAGGGCGGCTTCGGCGGCAAGAATATCTGGGCGGCGGTGGGCGATTTCAGACGGCATACCGAGTGCCAAATCAAAGGGGAGTTCGGGCAGCGTGTTTGGCTGTATTTCAGTTTGGGTTTCGCTTTGTGAAACTTGTAAAAGCGGAGCTACCGCACTTGCTGGCTCGCCGATGAGTAAGGCGATTTGGGCGATGGCTGCGTTGCTTTGGGCATGCAATTCGGGCAGGGCGGCTTCGGCGGCGGCAAGCTCGCTTTGCTGCACAGCTAGCGTGATGTGGTTTGCCAGCCCCCTTTTGACTTGAGCTTGCAGCAGCGTGGTTTGTTCTTCAAGGGCTTGAATATTGGCTTTGGCAATGGCGGTTTGGCTTTGCAATGCACGCAGGGCGAAGTAGCTCTGGGCGATGTCGCTCGTTAAACTGAGTTTTGCACCTTGCAGCAGGGCGGCTTGCTCGGCAATGCCAGCGTCGGCGGCTTCTATGCTGCGGCTGATTCGCCCCCACAAATCCAGCTCCCACGATGCGTCAAAGCCTGCAGAATAGTCGGTGAACGGCGTGGCAAGGGCGGCGGCGAGTTGTTCTCGGTTATTCCCCAAATTGTCCAACATTCGTGTGCTTGCACCGACTTCGCTGATTCGCTGGCGGCTTGTGCCTGCTTGGGCGTTCACGTTTACGCCCCTTTGTGCGGCGGTGCTTTGGCGTTGCAGGCGTGCTTGGGCAAATCTTAATGCGGCGGTTTGTAAATCTAGGCTGCCTTCTAAGGCTTTGTTTTCAAGCTCGTTTAACACAGGGTCGTGAAAGGCAAGCCACCAGTTGCCTTGCAGGGGGCTTTCGCTTACGTTTGGCAGGGGCAAATCAGCGTTGTGTTGCAGGGCTTGCCAAGTGGCTGGCGTTGCTACGCTGGGGGCTTGTTTGAAATCAGTCCCTACGGCACAGGCGGAAAGTAGAACGCTGAAAGAAATGGGTAGCAATAAGTGAAGTGCGGTTTTAAAAGTGGGGTTCATGGTATTTTCCTTTTTATTATTTAAGCCAAGCGATTGCGAAAGAGCCAAGCCGCCAACGGCAAAGTAACCGCCGCAATGCAGACAAGCGGTATAAAACTCGTCGCCACATCGCCAAATGTTGCCCCTTGCAGATACACACGGCGAACGATGTCTATGCCGAAACGCAGGGGGTTGATGTAGGTGGCGGTTTGCAGGATTTGCGGCATATTTTTTACCGAAGTGAGCAAGCCTGAGAGCAACATCAGCGGCATGATGAGTACAAAGGTATAAAGCATGGCTTGCTGCATGGTGGCAGACAGGGCGGAGATGGATAAGCCGATACCGACCGCCGCCACGGTAAACATCACCAAGCCGCCGTAGAGCAGCCACAGCGAACCTGCCATCGGAATGTCAAACCAAAACCGCACGATGAGCAAAATAATGCTGGACTGCAACAGCCCCACGCAGATGGACGGCACGGCTTTGCCGATAAGAATCTGCATGGGGGTGAGCGGCGTAACCAGCAGCTGGTCAAACGTGCCTTGTTCCCGCTCTCTTGCCACGGATAACGCTGCCAACAGCAGGGTTTGCATGATGGTAAGCGACGCAATCAAGGCAGGCATAATCGTCCAGCGGGATTCCAGATTGGGGTTGTACCAAGTCCGTTTTTCTATGCTAATCAAGGGGGCTTTTCCGCTTGATTGCAAATTAAAGTCATTGACGATATTTGCCATGTAATTTGCCGCCGAACCTGCGGTGGTGGAATTTCTGCCGTCCAAAATAATTTGCAAAGGGGCGGCTTGCCCAGCATTCAAGCGGCTGTCAAAATCGCTTGGAATGGCAAGCACCATCAAGGCTTCGCCCTTGTCTATTTGGCTGGCGATTTCATTGGGTGAACGCAATGTTGCCACTCGTTGAAACACGCCTGTGCCGTCCAGCTTTGCCACCAGTTCCACCGCCGCAGCCCCATTGCTTTGATTGAGCAGGGCATAGGGAACGTGATTTAAATCATAGGTCGCCCCATAGCCGAACAGCAGGGCTTGCAGCAGCACAGGCACAAATAGCGTAACCCTGTTGGCGGGGTCTTTGAAAATCGCCAAGAATTCCTTGTGGACTAGGGCAAGAATTTGGTAAAGGCTTTGATAAAGGCTGTTCATTTTTTCAATCCGTTTTAATCCAATTTTTTCGCCAAAGTACGAGTGGCAAGCCAAATCAAAACGACTGCATACACCGCCAAAACCGCACTGTTTTTTATCGCCATCATGGTGTTATCCCCTGCCAAAAACAGCGTTTTCACGAGTTCCATAAAATAAGTGGCAGGCAATAAATGGCTGATGATTTGAATGGCACTCGGCACGTTTCGCAAATCAAACACAAAGCCAGACAACATCATCGCAGGCAAAAAACTGGCAAGCATGGCGAGCTGGCTGGCTTGAAACTGGTTGCGTGTTTTGCCTGAAATCAGCAAACCAATGGCAAGAGAGACCAGCAGATACAACAGGCTTGCCAACACCAGCACCACGAGCGAGCCACGAATCGGCACATCAAATAAAACCTTTGCGGCAACGAGACACATGCCCAAATCCACCGCCCCAATCAGCATATAGGGAGCGAGCTTGGCAAGCACGAGTTCTAACGGTTTGACTGGGGTGACAAACAGCGATTCCAGCGTGCCACGCTCCCATTCACGAGCAATCAAAAGCGACGTAAGAAACGCCCCAATCAGCGTTAAAACCAGCACCAGCAATCCTGGAACGAGATACCAAGTGCTGTTGCCTGCTTCGTTGAACCACATTCTTTGCACAATCGTTACGCCGCCTGTTTGCGTACTGTTTGCATTCCCCAAGCGGTCATTTTGCAATTGGGCGTATTGGGCAATGGCGGCGGTGATATAGCTTTCCATGCTGCTGGCGGTGCTGGAATTAATGCCGTTGGTGATGAGCTGAATTTGTGCATTGCCTGCATAAAACTGGGCGGCAAAATCAGGGGGAATTCGCACGATGGCGTCCACCGTTTCATCGTTCAATAAATCAGCGGCGGTCTGCATATCCGCCACCTGCTGCGGCACAAGATACGCCGAGCCTTGCAAGCCTGACAAGACGTTTTGGGCAATCGGCGAGCGGTCTTCCAATACCACCGCCACGCCTGCGTTTTTGACATCAAAGGTCAAGCCGTAGCCAAACAGCAAAATCAAGGCAAGGGGCAAAATCAGCCCAACCAGCAGATTGCTTTTATCACGCCACATCTGCCGTGTTTCTTTGCGGATAAGGGCGGTGAAGCGGCGTAAAAAGGGGGCTAATCTCTTATTTTTTGCAATCTCTTTTTCAGACGGCATATCAAGATGTTTTTCAGACGGCATAGGCTTTTTAAACATGGTCGCCCCCTTGCGTTTGATTGGATTGATGTGCTTGATTTGCTTGATGTGCATTTCTCCGCCCCTGTTCCACAATCGCAATAAAAGCGGTGTTCATATCGCCCTGTGCTTGGTTTGGTGCTTGATTATTGGAACGAGTATCCAAATACGCCGCCGCTTGTTCACGCACCTGCTTGGGCGTGCCGAGTGCCAGCAATTTGCCAGCGTCTTGAATGGCGATGCGGTCGCAATATTCGGCTTCTTCCATAAAATGCGTGGTGATGATGACGGTTACGCCGCTTTGGGCAAGCGTGGTAATCGTTCGCCAAAACGCACGCCTTGCCAAGGGGTCTATGCCGCTGGTGGGCTCGTCCAAAAACAGGATTTTGGGGCGGTGCAGCAGCCCTGCCGCCATTGCCAGCCGCTGCTTGTAGCCTGCTGGCAAAAGTCCGCTGATTGCCTGCGGCGGCAATTCAAACTGGTTGATGACTTCATCAATGCGGTTTTTCAACGCACGCCCACGCAAGCCGTACGCACCGCCAAAAAATGCCAAGTTTTCTTTCACGCTCAAATTGCCGTAGAGCGAGAATTTTTGCGACACATAGCCGATATTGGCACGAGCCTGTGCCCTTGCCGTGCGTAAGTTCACCCCTGCCACTTCCAAAAATCCGCTGCTGGCTGGCAACAATCCGCACAGCATTCTGAACGTGGTGGTTTTGCCTGCACCGTTTGGCCCTAGCAAACCGAAAATTTCACCGTGGGCGACATTGAATGAGGTGCTGGCAACGGCGGTGAAATCGCCGAATGTGCGTACCAAATCTTTGACGACGATTGCTGGCTTTTGAAGAGATTGTTGGGCTGGTTTATCGCTTTCTGTATTTAAAGGCAAAAGTGCGGTAGCGTTTGATGCCGTCTGAAAATTATTTGGTTGCTTGTTATTTAACTCATTGTTTGAATGTTTATCTTGATTATTTGATGCCGTCTGAAATTGCCGCAAGAGCAGCATAAACGTATCTTCCAGCATTTCAGTGCGTGGCGTTATTTGCATTTGGGCGATTGCAGGCAGCTTTTGCATGAGTGTTGCCAAGCTCGCATTCGGCTGCAAGATGAATGAGACTTCGCCGCCCTTTGGCACAGCGTCCACCACGCAATCGGCTGCGTCATAAAGCAGGGCTTGCACTTCTCTTGCGTTGCTTTTGATATTTTCACTTTCGGGGCGGACGCTGTAGGTCAAGCCCTTTGTTTGCGTGCGTAATTGGGCTGGCGAGCCTTGTGCCAACAGCCGCCCTTGGTGCATGACAAAAACCTGTTCGCAGCGTTCGGCTTCGTCCATATAAGCGGTGCTGACGAGTACGCTTAACTGCTCTTCGTCCACCAATTGCTGCACGATTTGCCACAAATCTCGCCGTGATAAAGGGTCTACGCCTACGCTCGGTTCGTCCAGCAGCAGTAAATCAGGCGTGCGAACCAGCGTGCAAGCCAAGCCCAGTTTTTGCTTCATGCCGCCAGAGAGTTTGCCAGCTGGTCGGTCGGTGAAGCGGCTCATGTCGGTCATCTCCAGCATTCGCCCAAAGCGTTCACGCCGCTCTTGCTGCGGCACGCCGTGCAAATCGGCATACAAATCCAAGTTTTCCTGCACGCTCAAATCTTCATACAAACCAAACCGCTGCGGCATATAGCTGATACGGCTTTGCACCGCCTGCGGATTGGCGGACACGTCCACGCCCAGCACGTTTAGGCTGCCAGAATCCGCCTTTAACAGCCCTGCAATCAGCCGCATAAAGGTGGTTTTGCCAGCACCATCGGGCCCGACAAGGGCGGTAAGCCTGCCAGCTTGCACGTTGAGCGAAATATCGTGCAAAGCGTGCAGCGGCGAGCCATCGGCGGCGGTGAAGATTTTGCCGAGATTGGTCGCCGTGATGGTATTTGCTTGATTGCTCATGGCGTTACCGCTTTTTCATGCGGCGTGCGGCTGTTCAAATCCAAGCGAACGGTCGCAGGCTGCCCCAAACGCAGGCGGTTATCGGGGTCGGCAACTCGCACACGCACTTCATAGACAAGGCTGGAACGCAGCTCTTGGGTCTGCACCGATTTGGGCGTGAATTCCGCCACTGATGAGATATAGCCCACCGTGCCGCTTATCGGCTGATTGGGGTCGCTGTCGGTCGTAACGCTTGCCGCCATGCCAGATTGCACACGCCCTAAATCCGCCTCGCCCACATACACACGCACCCATTTCGGCTCGGTCAAAGCAAGGGTGAACACAGGTTTTTGCGGACTTGCCATATCGCCCACTTCCAAGAGTCTTGCCCGCACCACACCGCCCACAGGGGCAATCAGCTCGCCTTGACTGATTTGATGTGCCAGCAAATCCTGCCTTGCCTGCACCGCCTGCAACTGTGCATTCGCCGCTGCCACATCTTCCTTGCGGCTGCCAGCCTGCAATAAATTCAACGCATCACGCATTTGCGACAGCCCTGCCTCGGCAACCTTCACCGCACTTTGAGCAGCGTCCAGCTCCTGCTTGCTGGTCGCCTTACCGTCCGTATCCGCCGCCACCGCCTGCAAGCGAGCCAGCTCGTTTTTTGCCTGCGTTGCCTGTGCCTGTGCCGCTTTCACACGGCTTGCCGCCTGTGCCAATTCCTGCGGTCTTGCACCGCTCTTTAACCTTGCCAGCGTTTCACCTTGGGCGGCAATCTGTGCCGCAACTTCCCTTGCCTGCAAATGCAGCGACTCGGTATCCAACGCCCCCAACACCTCGCCTGCCTGCACCACATCGCCCTCTTCCACGTTCAAGGCTTTCAGACGCCCTGTGCCGTCAAAGGCAAGCGAGACTTGGCGAATATCCACATTGCCGTTTAACACCAGCGTATCGCCGCTTGGCGTGTGGCGGTTTTGCCAATACACAAAACCGCCCACGATGATGGCGAGCGAAAGAAGCGTGATGGTGATGGTTTTTTTGTTCATAAGATTTTGCCGTAGGTGATTTGAACGTGGTTTGAAAGTCGTTTAAAAATAGATTGAAAGCAGTTTCAGACGGCATTATACACAAATTTAAAATCAATTTAAACTAAATTTGAATTAAATTTAGATTTAAGCGATAATATGCCCCTATCAAGGCAATTTTTTAAACAAATAAAACAAGAAATCAACGAGATAAAAAGATGACCGCAACCGATGTTCCAGCAAAAGCAGAAAAAACCGACACCGCCCCACGCAACAGCCGTTCAGACGGCAACGCCACCTACGCACGCATTTTAGAAACCGCAGGCGAACTCTTTGCCGCACAAGGCTTCGCCCAAACCCCCAACAAAGCCATCGCCGCCGCCGCTCAAGTGGATTTGGCGTCCATCAACTACCATTTCGGCAACCGAGACGGACTGTATCAAGCGGTGTTGATAGAAGCACACAGCCGCATTATCAGCCTGATGGATTTGCAGCAGCTTGCCGATTCCCCCCTGCCCCCTGCCGAAAAACTGCGGCTGATACTGCACGCCGTTATCCAAAAAGCCTTAAATAATCAAGGCTGGCACACCGCCATCATTGCCCAAGCCATCACCCAACACGCCCAAACCCTACGCCTTTTGGACGGCGAAATGCTGCCAAAATCGCAACTTTTAAAAAAAATCCTAAGCGACATCAGCGGCATAGACGAAAACGACCCTGCACTTTTGCCCTGCGTATTAAGCATAATCGCCCCTTTATTGACGCTGTTTTTGTTCGGCAAAAATATGCCCGCCCCGCTCTTGGGGCTGCAAAACCAAAGCCCCGAAGCAATTGCCGAAACGCTGCACCGCTATGCCGTGGCAGGGCTTGCAGGGGTGGGCGGTTTTAATGGTTTTGAGATTAAGTAAAACAAGCAGCCATAAAAAAACACCGTTTTTCCCAAAGTCAAAACAGGGAAAAACGGTGTTTTTGTTTGCAGATGGGCAAGTTCGATAAAAAATGATAATAAACATCATCTGCCCCAAAATACCATCTGCCATCATCTAGCCACCAAATATTCAACCAAACTCAAAAATTACCTTGAAAAATTCCGCCTTGCCCTTATTTTTAAAAACTGAAAATTTTAAAAACCTTTTAAAAAACTAAGGGCATTTTTGCTCATTTATCCACAAGGAAAAAACCATGACCAACACCACCGAACAAACCCCTACCCAGCACAGCTTTGAGACCGAAGTTGAACGCCTGCTGTATCTTGTTACCCATTCTTTGTATTCCAATGCCGATATTTTTGTGCGTGAATTGGTGTCCAATGCGTCAGACGCTTGCGACAAGCTGCGTTTTTTGGCGACTGGCGACGACAGCCTGTACGAAAACGACAGCGAGCTAAAAATCCGTATCAGCCTTGACAGCACCGCCAAGACCATCACCATCAGCGATAACGGTATCGGCATGAACCAAAGCGATGCCATCGAACATCTTGGTACGATTGCCAAATCAGGCACAAAAGCCTTTTTGGATAAGCTCTCCGACAGCGACAAAAAAGACGGCAATCTTATCGGTCAGTTTGGCGTGGGCTTTTATTCTGGCTTTATCGTGGCAGACACCATCACGGTTGAGAGCCGCAAAGCTGGTGAACCGAGCAGTGCTGGCGTACGCTGGGTGTCAAACGGCACAGGCAAATTCACCACCGAAACCATCGACAAAGCCGCCCACGGTACAACCATCACCCTACACCTAAAAGACGACTACACCACAGGCGAAGACAGCTATCTTGACCGTCAAAAAATCAAATCCTTGGTAAACAAATATTCTGACCACATCAGCCTGCCTATCCAAATGCAAAAAGAAGTTTGGCAAGATGAGCTGGGCGAAGATGGCGAAAGTACTGGCAAGGGCGAATATGTGCTGACGGACGAATGGGAAACCATCAACCAAGCCACCGCCCTATGGACAAAAAGCCCAAGCGACATCAGCGATGACGAATACAGCGAGTTTTACAAAAACATCACCTACGACTACGACGCTCCTTTGACATGGACGCACAACCGTGTCGAAGGACGTGTACAGTACACCCAATTGCTGTACATTCCCAAAAAAGCCCCCTTTGACCTATACGCTCGTGAACAGCAGCACGGTCTAAAACTCTACGTCAAGCGTGTCTTTATCATGGACGACGCAGAACAGCTGCTGCCTATGTATCTGCGTTTTGTCAAAGGTGTGATTGATTCTAGCGATTTGCCGCTCAACGTCAGCCGTGAACTCCTGCAAGAATCTCGTGATGTCAAATCTATCCGTGATGGCAACGCTCGCCGTGTCTTGACCCTGCTGGCAAGCCTTGCCAATAGTGAAGATGAAGCTAAGCAAGCCAAATTTGCCGAGTTTTATCGTGAATTTGGCGACGTGCTAAAAGAAGGTCTAGGCGAAGACCAAGGCAATCAAGAACGCATTGCCAAGCTCTTACGCTACACCACCAGCACGCACGATGATGTCAGCACAAGTTTTGCCGACTACAAGGCACGCATGAAAGACGGTCAAAAGGCAATTTATTATCTCACCGCCGAAAATCTTGTCGCCGCCAAAAACAGTCCGCAGCTAGAACTGTTTAACAAAAAAGGCATTGAAGTCATTCTGATGACCGCGCGTGTGGACGAATGGGCGATGAATTTCTTGCACGAATTTGACGGCACACCCCTACAAAACATCGCCAAAGGTGCGGTGGACTTGGGCGAGCTGACCGACGAGACCGAAAAAGCCGAAGCCGAAAAAGCCAGTGAAGCCCTTGCCCCTGTGGTTGAGCGTCTAAAAGGCGTGCTGGGCGACAAAGCAAAAGATGTGCGTGTCTCCACTCGTTTGGTGGACAGCCCTGCTTGTTTGGTGGTGGGCGATGGGGAATTATCACCACAGATGGTGCAAATGCTCAAACAAATGGGGCAAGCCGTACCAGAGTCCAAGCCCACGCTTGAGATTAACCCCACACACCCACTCATTCAAAAACTGGACAATAGCAGCGAATTTGACGACCTTGCCAAGGTGATTTTTGACCAAGCCTTGCTTGCCGATGGTGGACAGCTGGACGACCCAGCAGGCTATCTCAAGCGTGTGAATGCCCTGTTGTTAAAATGATGTCGGCTAGCATATCATTAAAGTCATAACACAAACACCCTAGCCAATTCCGCCGCTGGGGTGTTTTAACTTGATAAACCACTCATCAAGCAAGAGCGAATGCAGCGTGTGGCGTAAGCCCACGATTGTACTGTATCGTATCGTTGGCTGTAACGTGGCTGACCCCACGATGGTATGACGCACTGCTTATCAACTTTTTGTTAAATGTAAGTTAAACAATCATTTATCGCTGTCAAGTCTGTTGATTTTGCACGGCTTTTGTGTCCGTTTGTTACACATTTTTTATGGTGAATACTAGCCAAAACACATTCAATCAAGTATGATACACCCTAACAACATATCACTACGGAAGCACCAAACTTGTCCCTATCTACCCTAAAAGTCAATCTACTGCAACGCTTTTCTTTGAATTTTGCCGCCAATATCACGGCGGCATTGTGGATGCTTATTGGTTCGATACGTGCCTTTAATTGGATTAAGCCTACCATCAGTCAGTTTTTGTGTTTTTCGGTACTTGCGTTGCTTGCCAATATCCTATTTGCGTGGCTGGCGGCGGATATGGGCAGTGAATTTAACGAACAAGGACTGATTAGCTACTTGATATTTCCTGTGATTATGCTGGTAACAGGGATTATTCTTGCCAAACGCTCACAAAACTATGCCTTGGTGTTCGTGCCTGCGATTTTGTGGCTGGCGGCAGATACCATGCTGGTGCTGTTTCAGAGCTTCATTCAATTTTTGGGCATACAGGGATTTTTACCCACTTGGCTACATGGCAGCATTCAGCTGTTGTTTATGCTGCTGTTTGTATGGCAGACAGCAGCCCTGCTTTGGGTATTTGCCAAGCGTCTGTCTTGGCCTTGGTGGGAGCAAATGTTGATGTTGGCAGGGGCTATTGCCATGTTGATTGTATGGCAAAAAAACGTCTCTGACCAGCCTATTTTCAAAATCCAAGAAAGCCCGCCAAGTATCAGCGAAGACGCTTTTTATCTACAGCCGACCTTGCTCACCGAAGCACTGACAGATGTGGCACAAGGAGAGCTGGGCGAAAGCGAGTGGTATTTTATGGGGGTGGCAGGATATGCAGGACAAAATGTGTTCGCCAGTGAAATTGAGCAAGCTCGCCAATTGTTTGATTTGCGTTTTGGCACACAGGGACGTTCGATATCGTTGGTGAACAATGTCAATACATGGCAACACAGCCCTGTCGCTTCACGCACCAGCATTCAAGCTGCACTCAAAGATATTGGCAGCAAGATGAATACCGAAGAAGATGTACTGTTTTTAACCTTATCATCTCATGGTATCATCGATGACAGCAATGTACCCACAGGCGAGATTGAGCTTGCCAATCCACCACTTCAGCTAGAGCCGATTGACGGTGCATGGCTCAAAGAAGCTTTGGACGCATCGGGTATCCGCTGGCGAGTGATTGTGGTATCGGCGTGCTATTCGGGGGCATTCATTGAGCCGCTATCTAGTCCTACAACCGCCATCATTACCGCGTCCAGTGCGGACAACCCATCATTCGGCTGCACCAACGAAGCGGATTTGACGTATTTTGGGCGAGCATTTTTTGCCGAAAGTATGCGTGAACAGACCACTTTTGCCAATGTATTCACTCACACGCAAAGACGAGTGGCAGAACGTGAAGCCTTGATGGGCTTTGCACCGTCCGAGCCACAGATGGCAGTGGGGGCATTAATGCAGACCGCACTGCCAGAATTAGAAAAAGTGTTGTTTGGTTTTGGTGTCGCACCAGATAACCCAAACACGAAGGACAGCCCAAACACCGATAGCAATTAACCATCGAACCAAAATAATCTTGCTTAATTGTACAGATTAGGTAACTGCTGGTAAGGTTTTTTTAAGTTCGCCAAAAAATAAAAACGCTCATGCTACAATGTTTTTTGGCTGGATTGCAACACCGAACCGTTTTCAAGAAAACAAACCAGTACGTTCCTTTTTGGGGCGTGTCCGCCTTTTGAGCCAAAAGACAAGCTAAGTTAAACACAAGATAAATTAGGTGGTTTAAGGTAATCTACAAAGGAATGCTTATTGGTGTTCATAAGGGTTTTGACGCAAAAATGGCAAATTTGCTAAAACGTGTCCACCTTTTTATCTTTTCAAATCAAGAAATAAGGTAAAAGACAAGCACACGCCACAAAAGAAAATTTGTATAAAATTTTTAAAAAAAGATATGGCAATGATTTTTGATTTTATGAGGTTGATATGCGATTAACACACACCCAATCCAACACCCCCACTCGTGCGATGATGGGGGCATTAATTGTCGCCTTGACAATGGTTGGTTGTGCCAGCAAACCTGCTAATCAAGGCAAAAGCCCCACCAAAATCACCAATCTAAACGGCGTACCCAGTCATTATCAAGTCAAAAAAGGCGACACCGTGAGTAAAATTGCTGCTCGCTATGGGTTGAACTGGCGAGAAGTCTCCGCCATGAATCGACTGGACAGCAACCACACCATTCATGTAGGGCAATGGCTCACCCTGCACAATGGCACAAAAAACAGCAATCAATCGTCCAGCAGACCAACAGTCGTACGCCAAACCACCAGTACCCCCACCCCCAATTACACTTATAATAATGGACAACTGCCTACCGCCACCATCACCGCCCAGCCTGTATCGATTGGCTCTAGCTTGTTAAGTTTTAGCTATCCTGTCTCCAAGAGCAATCCTGTGGCTCGTCGGTTCGGTACACCCACTTCTACAGGCATGACCGAAGGCATGTTTTTTTCGGGCAAGGACGGAGATAGTATCTTATCAGCAGGGGTAGGCTCAGTCATTCATGCCGATACCAATATCGCCACCCAAGACCGTCCTGTGGTGATGATTCAGCATGCCAATGGCTATGTTAGCAGTTATTTTGATGTCAAAAATATTCAAGTACGTACAGGACAAAGTGTCGCTGCTGGTCAGACACTTGGCAATATGATGGCGCAGACCCAAAGCGGACTGGCGTTATTTGAGTTCCGTATCGCCAAAAATGGCAGCTACATCGACCCTGTCTCGGTACTGCATTGATTGCTTTTGGGGTTGTTGATGAACATCTTTTATCTTGATAATGACCCTGTGCAATGTGCTGCTTATCACTGCGACAAACACGTCGTCAAGATGATACTAGAAACCGCTCAACTGCTGTGTTCGGCACATCATCTGTGCGGTACTGCTGATGGCGTATCGCTTGACAGCTTGTACCGTCTCACGCACCAAAATCACCCTTGTGCTATATGGGTGCGTGCGTCTTACCTTCATTACGATTGGACGTATCGGTTGTTTATTGCCCTATGCCAAGAGTACACGCACCGCTATGCTCGCACTCATCTTACCGACACCAAACTCACCGCAATACTCGCCCACAATCCTATTACCCCCATCAGCCCCATAACCATCGATACTACGCCATTCGTGCCGCCGCCTGCTGTCATGCCCGATGAATACAAAAACACCGATGTGATAACCGCCTACCGCACCTATTATAAACATGGCAAAGCCGATATTTTGACTTACACCCACCGAGATGTGCCTGTGTGGTTGATGAATTAAACAGCACCCCAAGCATAAACCGCACTTGCCAATAAATTTAGCTTATCTTATAGTCGATTAAAATTGCAATGATACTTACGTTGCCAGCTCCCTTATGTACTACTTGTACACAGCAGTCGCGGTCGCCTTGCCTCATTTTTATTTTAATCGACTATAAAAAAAGAGATAAGCTGGTGAATACACAAAATTCATCACCACTAAATAAAAAAACAGGCTTGCCAATCACGACAAGCCTGTTTGTTTTAACTAATACAAAATATCACGCTGCCATCACTTTTGCCACTCGCAGCACTTGGGTGCTGTAGCCCATTTCGTTGTCATACCACACATACAAAGTGGCACGATTATCGCTGGCAATGGTGGATTTGGCGTCAAAGATAGCGACTTTTTCAGAGCCAACAAAATCGGTCGACACCGCTTCCGGGCTGTCTGAATAGTCGATTTGAGCTTGCCATTCTTCGCTGTCTGCACAAGACTTGATAAAAGCATTTAACTCATCGCTACTGCCTACAGACTTCTCAAAGTTTAAGTTCAAAATCGCAAGGCTGACATTAGGCGTTGGCACACGAATGGCGTTGCCGCTTAGCTTGCCTTTTAACTCTGGAATGGCTTTGCTCACCGCAGACGCAGCCCCTGTGCTGGTCATGACCATGTTAAGTGGTGCAGCACGTCCACGGCGGTCGGCTTTATGATGATTGTCCACGAGATTTTGGTCATTGGTAAAGGCGTGAATGGTCTCCATATGCCCATTCACGATACCATAGCTGTCATGCAGCACCTTGAGCGTTGGGGTGATGGCATTGGTTGTACAGCTCGCCGCCGAGACAATGGTATCCGTGCCGATACTGTCATGATTTACACCGTACACCACGTTTTTAATCTCGCCCTTGGCTGGTGCGGTAAGCAGAACCTTAGCAGCCCCTTTGGACTGTAGGTGCTTGCCAAGCCCTGCTTCGTCTTTCCATTTGCCTGTATTGTCGATGATGATGGCATTGTTAATACCGTGTGCGGTATAATCCACTTCGCTGGGGTCTGACGCATAGATGACTTTGATAAATCTGCCATTGACTATCATGCCGTTGTTGTCGGTATCCACCAGCACCGAGCCGTTAAACCAGCCATGCACACTATCACGTGCCAACAATGACGCACGCTTAGCCAAATCGCCATCGCCAGCAGGACGTACCACAATGGCTTTTAATTGCAAACCTGTGTCAGACGCAGGCTCGCTCATCAACAAACGTGCCAAAATACGCCCAATACGCCCAAAGCCATACAGCACCACATCTGTCGCCGCTGCGGCTTTTCCACTCACAAAATCACTGGCTGTCTTGCCTGCACGCACCGCATGAGCAATGTCCAAGCTGATGTTCGCCACACCTGTATTCACCAAGCTGCTTGCCAATGCCACACTGTCCACAAGTGCAATGCCACTGTCGTCATGCAAGGCAATAATTCGTGCAATATCCAAGGCGACACGATTACCCAAAAAGTTCACCGCCACGCCTTGAGCGGATAACGCACTTAAGGCAACCAGTAGCTCAACCGCTTGATTTTCTTGATTTTTTCGAGTATTTAGATGGTCTTGATAAAGATTGGTCATAATGTGTCCTTGTTGTATAGGGTCTGTTGACATTTCGTCTTTGTAGATAAAAATGAGATAAATCGCAGTT
>JAUNUB010000049.1 GCA_030538375.1 Moraxella sp.
ATTAACCCTGTCATGTTAGGCAAAAAGCTACTCCCCAACCGCTTTGGTATTTAGGCGTTTTTTGAGCCGCATAACCAACCAAATCAACAGCACCAAGCCCACCACCGCCACCATCGCCGCCACAGGGGCAATAAATATCGACAACGCAGACAGCCCTATCGCCGTGCCTGTCTCCGCCATACCTATCACAGGGTTGGCAACACCGCCTGTGCTGACCGTAGAGACGGCTCGTGTGGTCGCTGCACTCGCCTTGACCGCTGTCGCCGCCCCACCCCCTGCCACGATGGCTAATGCCCATGTCATCGCTGGGCTAAGCTCGGCAAGGCTAGATGCCATCACCAGTGTGCCTGCCACGCCTGCCAATGGCACAGCGATACTGTCAAGCAAATTGTCCACAAACGGCACAAGATAACTCAGCGACTCGGCGATACTTGCCACACCTAGAATAACAAGGGCGGACGTACTGCCAAGCCACGCCCAGCTCTCACCCAATGGCACAATGCCAAAATAACTGGCAATCGACAAGGCAAACAGCGGCACAAACACCCGAAAGCCAGAACTTGCCGCCAAACCTATCCCAAGGCACAAGCTCCATATCAACTCTGCATTCATATCATCTTCTCAATCAAAAAATCTGCTCTAGGGTCTGTTGACATTTCGTCTTTGTAGATAAAAATGAGATAAATCGTAGTTATTTCAAGGAAAAAACGCAGGTTGATAGTTATTCTCTATCAAGCAAGTTTTTGACGATGAAAGACAAGATTTAGCCATTTTTAGCACAAAAGCCGTACATTCACCACAAATTTCAAACTTAATTGTTTGGCGTGATGAATTGTTAACAGACCCTATTATAATATCACCACCCCACTATTTCATTCACAAAAATTTTACTTTTCACACAATTGTCATAAACTTGTCATAAACCCATACAGTTAAACACACAATTTATGCAATTCATCGGAAATCTGAACAGATTGCTAAGATTGTGTAAAAAATACTGGATTTTTGTAAGCAGATGTTGTAGATTAAGATGTGATGATAGACAGTGATGGTGTGTTTTTTTAAGTTGTTCACTGCTTATTATTACTGGCTGTTTGGCTGATGTGAAAGACAGCACTTTTCATAAATCAAATAGCGAAAGAAGTTAAAAAGTGGTACTAGGAAAACGAACGCAGATAGTACAATTAGTACAGCAAGTGAGTTTGACAACGTACCACGAATTAAATTCTTTTGCGACATATAGGAAAAATCCCATGAAGCTTCATCAAAGTACACTTGCCATCTCGCTCGCCCTTGCTCTGGCTGCCTGCGGGGGGGGGGTAGCGACGATAACACTGCCAAAGGTGTAGACAAGCAAGGCACAGACAAACAAGGACAATTCATAGACGCTGCTGTCGAAGGGCTAGAAGTCGTACAAGGCGGCAAATCCCTTGGTAAAACAGACAAAGACGGCAAATTCACTTATAACAGCACAGGCGGTGCATTAACCTTTAAACTGGGTGAAATGCTGCTCGGTTCAACAGCTGCCAAAGACATCATTACCCCAGCCGACCTAACCGACCAGCAAGACACCACCACACGCATTCTACAAATCCTACAGACCTTGGACAACGACCCCAGCAACGGAATTACCATCAGTGAAGACGTGGCAAAACGCTTTGTCGAAGCGGATAACAAAGCCTTGATAGAAGAAAGCGATGACAGCGAATTTACAAAAAACATCGCCCCAAAACTGAACACCAACCAAAAAGTTGTGAGCCGAGATGACGCTCAAAAACACTTTGACGACACCCTAAAAGCCCAGCCTGCCTTTATCGCTGCCGCCAAAAAATTTGAAGGTTATTGGGAAGGGAATTGTATATGGAACGATTATGGTGGTGGCAGAGGATATGCTCAGAGAACCATTTCTCAGCTGACAGTAGACCCTGCCAACCCACTGCTGGTGACAGACACAAGCAAATACATGACTCGCACATATGATAACCCCAACTGTACTGGTACACACACCTCCGAAAATAAATCAGACTATCTTGGTAGCACTAGCCTAAAAATCTTAGGCATCAATGCTGATGGCACGGTACGCATTCTACGGACAAGCGTTTATGGAAGTGATATCCAGTCAGACACAACAAATATCAAATGGGACAGTGCCACTCGGTACACCAACCGAGCTCGTGCTTTCGCCAAACGCACCAGCTTTACAGATTGGAGTGCCACACCAGTACAGCCACCGATAGCCACTGGAGAAGTTGAAAAAGCCGTCAATACACTTGTAGGCTATTGGCAGGGTTCATGCAATTATAAGTCAGGTCAAGCTGGCTCTTGGCGTACATACTTCCAATTGGCAAAAAGCTCTGCCACAGAGTTCAGAGAAGTTGATTACCGTGAAGTACAGTATGAAAATAATAGAGACTGCAGCGGCAAGATACTTGCCAATCATAAAGTCCAAAATAAAAGCCATGTTCTATCCAACCCCAGTCCAACTAGTGGTCTATGGATTTTCACAGCAACAAATTATGACAACAAAAAACTGATGGTTATTTCATCCAATGTGTTTGAAGCCGATAACAAAGCTTTCACTCGCATGACCAAAGCCCAGTATAACGCTATCAAATAATCAACCCAAAAAGCGATAGCCATCACCCCACCAAAAACAGCGACTTATCTAGCCGCTGTTTTTTGATTGAATGGCAAGGGCAGAAGGCTTAATAAAAGCCCAATACTTTCCACCACACCAACCCCACCGCAATCCACACGACAAGATTGACAACGCTCATCACCGCACCGACTTTCCACCACTGCCCAAGTGTCGCATATCCAGAACCAAAAATCACAGGGGCTGTGCCTGTCGCATAATGTGTCAAGGTCATCATCAGACTACTGGTCGCTGCCAAAATCAATGCGTATAACATGGGCGGCGCGCCAAGTGCCAGCCCCACGCTATAAAACGCCGCAAACATCGCCGTGATATGTGCCGTCGTACTGGCAAAAAAGTAATGCACATACAGATATATCGCCGTCAAAATCGCCACCGCACCAATCCAGCCTAGCCCCATGGACGCAATGCTCTGCTCGATACTGCTAGAGAACCACGCCACCAGCCCAAGTTTGTTCAAAAAAGTCGCCATCATAATCAGCACGCCAAACCACACGAGCGTATCCCAAGCGGATTTTTCTTTTAAGATGTCTTCCCAGCTGAGCACCCCTGTTAGAATAATCACCGCCAAGCCCAAAAATGCCACCGCCGTTGCGTCCACGGCAAACGCTTGCCCAAACAGCATGGCAGGAATATTCGCCCACAGCAGCAGCATAGCTGTGAACACCCCCAGCATGATTTTTTCATCAACGCTGATTTTGCCAAGCTCGGCAAGTTTGCTACTGGTGAACTCACGCACATTGGGCGTTTCGGTGATTTGGGGACGTGTCAAGACATAAATGATGAGCGGCATGAGCAAAATACAAGCCAGTCCCGGCAAGAACATCGCCAAAGCCCACGTTGTCCACGACAGTGTAATCTCGTTGCCTGTGGCTTCGGCGATTAAATTCACCACGAGCGGATTGGGGGCGGTGGCGGTGATGAACATGGCGGACGTGATGGGGTTGGCTTGGTAGTTCACCAGTGCCAAATATTTGCCCATCTTGTCCGCTGTGCCATCGTCGGCATGAGAGCCAAAACTGTCGGCAATCGAACGCATGATGGGGTGAATAATCGCCCCACCACGTGCGGTATTAGATGGCGTGATGGGGGCAAGCAGCAGTTCGGCAATCGCCAGTGAATAGCCGATACCCAGCGTCTTTTTGCCAAATATGGCAATGACGTTATAGGCAATTCTCGCCCCAAGCCCTGTCTTGACAAGACCACGAGAGATAATCACCGCCACTGCAATCAACCAAATCAAAGGGCTAGAAAAACTCGACAAAGCATCAATCATCGCCTGCTTAGGCACGTCCTTGACATCTGCCCCCACGGTAACATGCGTCATCGCCACAAGGCTGACCGCAATCATCGAGATTGCCCCTATCGGCAACGCCTTACCAATAATCGCCACTATCGTCGCCACAAATAACGCCAGCAAATGCCACGCATTCGGAGCAACGCCAGCAGGCACAGGTATCACAAACCAAATCACAAGCCCAATCGCCACAGCAATCGCTGTCGGTATCGGTTTAAAAGCAGCATGTATAATCATAATCACTCTTTTTTTATTGGGGTGCAGCCAACTTTGGGCTTTTTTTAAAAAGATAAAGGGATTGGCACAGTACCAATCCCTTAATTTTTATAAGCCTATTATAGGACGATTTTTGTTGCTTGGATAATTGATTTTAATGATACCAATTAGCATTTGTATAAATAATTCAAAACATTGTGCCAAATGCTGCACCAACAGTCAAACCGTGCTTATTTATAATGGGTGAACAAAGCAACCTACCACTTTTTTCAACCTTTACCCACAAAAAACCGCCAAGTCTTAACTCAGCGGTTTTTAATGATTACAATCAATTTAATTACGCTTACTTGCTGGGATACTTACTTGGCAGAATACTCACTTAATAGTATAAGGATACACCACCATCGTACCTGTCGCAGGGGCAGGAACGGTGAGCCATTGCCCTTCGTTTAGGAAGTTGGCACGGTTCTGTGGCTGGGCGTAGAAGTCCAGCGGTGCAACGGGCAAATTCAGCATAGCCACAGAGCCATGTGCCTTGGCAGATACTGGCAAGCCATACATCTCAAACACGTCTTTCATATCCTTGCCAATAATCTTGGACGACAGCATATATACCAACTCTGGCGTGTTAAAGCCCTTATCGCTGTAGCCACCAAGTCCGTATTTGGCTTTGTCAGCGGCAGTGGCGGTAGTCATGTTCAGATTATCCACCAAACGATTGGCGATATTAATCAAACGGAAAAACTCAAACACCCCTTGACTGTCTGGCTTAGCCTTGCCTTGCTTGTGCTTGGTGTACAGCAAAGCCAACTGCATGGTCATCGCTTGCTTGGCGTTTGGGTTGGTGTAGCCATCACCATTCCACAGACGGTTTTCCATGTTGACACGCAGTGCTTCACCGCTTAATAGTTTGTCATCGACCTTGGTTTCACGGCTTGCCTTGATTTGGTTGTACAATGTCCAGTGGGCGAAGTTGCCGCCGTTACTGTCTTGACCAAGCAGCTCTCTTTTGCGTAGCATACTAAGCCCTGCCAAGATATTGTTATCACACTCTGCTTGACAGCCTTTGCCGTTAAAGTCCATGCTTAGCACACGTTGTACTGTGTTATGCCCCAGCTCATGCACCCAGCCCCAGCCCAAGTCTACACCTGTATAAGCGTCAACAGGATTGCCCGAACACAGATAGCCACACTGTGCAATCCAGCCTACCATGTACTGCACGCTTGGCGGACTATGCAGATTGCCTGTACAGTTCCAGCCTAGGGTAGTGCAATATTGGGCGGTAGAGCTGTCCAGCGGCATGTTGTTATAGCCATTGGCGATATGATTGCTGTCAAAGATGACGGTCTTGATGTTATCAACGTATACCTTAGGGTCTTGGTTGCCGACTGCTCTTAGGGCATAGGCATTGGTCTGCTGAATCTCTGCACCCAAGAATTTAAAGGTATTCCAGCCGAATTTATTATCTTTCATCGCTTGAACGGCTTCGTTTATCTCGGTGTTGCTCATTGGGCGAGTGAAGTCAAAGTGGGCATATTTTGCCACGCCTTTGATACGCAGACGCACCACTTGCCCTGCCGTGGCGTTGTTGTAACGCAGCATCAGCACGCCGCCATACGGACTGTTAAAATCCGTTACGCCATTTAGCAGTACACTGGCACTGGTGGACTTGTCTGGGCGTACATAGGTGGTTTTTTTGCCGTCTTGAATGTCTCTGTCCTGTACTGCACGGATATTGCCTGTCTGTATGTGCAGGCGTGGCACAGATTTTATGGTGGCATTTGTGCCGTTATTCACCACTTCAACCTGCACACCCTTGGCAGGAATACTGGCACGCCCAATGGTGGCATAACCACTGCCTTGGGGTAGGGTAACGTCAATCTCTTCCCATGTGCTAGACACTGGCAAGCTGTTGGCACTGGCAGGCATATAATCGCCTGCACCCTTGGTAGGGGCGATACTCAAAGGACGATTAAAGTCAATCCAGTTGTCCGCTATCAAGGTTTTAAGGTACTTATTAGCCAAATTTACATTGCTATAATTAAAGCCGTCATACACCACGTCTTTACGCCATGAGTCGGCTAAGAGTGCCATTTTTTGGGCAATTTGGTTCTCGGATTTGTCAAATACCGACAGCCCTGCGTTGTTTTGTTGGTAATAAAAATTTCGCAAAGTGGTAACGACCGATTTCATTGCGTTCAGCTCGCTGGCATTCACCGCTTTGTTTTGATTGATGGTTTGCAACACATTTATCAAAGAATTTAGCATTTCGCTATTGGCTAGGATTTTGTCTGTGGTGTTATTGGTATTGTCAGATTTGTAGTTATTGGCATTATCAAAATAATTGCCCGGATAGCTGTTACTGCCGATACCATAATAATTCACAAAGTGATTTTGGTTGTTATCCCCTGCACCCCAGCCAGACCCCATATACAATACAGGTTTTTTGGCGGCTTTGTATTTAGCAAACATCGCTTCGGAGTTTTGTAGGTCGGCAGCGGTTGGCGTGCGATTGCCAATGACGAACAAATCTGCCGTTTGCCAACAAGTATTGTTTGGATTAAAAAATTGACACTCAACCAGCTTGAGCGTGGTATTGGGATAATGTTTTTTAAAATAGTTAGTAAGCGTGCCACTGGGATAGCCTTGATAGGCAATGGTAAGACTGGCAGGCATGGCGGTATTGGCATTGCCAGTAACCAGCCAATTGAGTGAACGGTTCAGCACTGATGTGTGATTAAAATACGGATAGTTGTTGTCATTCACCACGCCATACATCACGCTTACGCCATAGCCCAAAAACCTTGCCCCTTCGACATCGGCAATGGTGCTAAGCGGCGTGCCTGTATTGCTCACCAGTAGATTGCGACTGATAAAGGGATTGCTGGCACGCAAGGTGATACTATTGGTTGTGCCAGTAAATCGCAAATCCAACGCTTTGCCATTAGCGTCATGCAAGATACTATACACGATATCACGCATGTGTTTTTGTTTGGCACTGGCTTCGGTGATGAGTTGCTGTAGCAATGTGGTCTCATCTGCCGCTTGCAATACACTAGCGTCCCCTGTTGCCAAGGCGACATCAATCCGCTCTTTAGGTGTGCTGGCAGGCGTAATGACAGGCAGGGCAGGCTTTGATGTGCTATCGCTTGTAGTAGACCTTGATGTTATGTCGTCTGTACTGGCGGTAGTTTTGGTGTTGGTGCTATTGGCGGTGTTATTGCCACTGGGTGTAACGGTAGGCGTGCTTGTCGTGCCACCAGATGTTGCACTGCTGCCGCCATCACTCCCACCCCCACAAGCTGTCAAAAGCAAACTTAGCCCCACTGCCAAGCTCAACGCGGATTTTTGTGTATACATATCACTTCACTTCCTAAAATCAAAAAATGCAAAAAAGTTGTATAGTCGCTTAAAATTGCAATGATACTTACCAATGATACTTCGTTGCCAGCTCCCTTATGTACTACTTGTACACCGCGGTCGCATGGTAGGCATTGTCGCCTTGTCTCATTTTTATTTTAATCGACTATATTTGCAAAGCTGTATTTGCCATTCATAAACAACTGTTTCAAAAAACTAAACTATCTATGTAACATATTTTAAATCATAAAATCTTGATTGTCTGCACAATTCGCAGAAATTTGCAAAAATCATGCAAAAAATCGCCAATATTGCAAAAATCTCTAAAATTTGCTTGTTTGTTTACACGATGAAAATATTTTGAAATAAATTAGAAAAGAAATAGGAACGTATTCTAACAGAAAACCTTACATAAATCAAACAAATCACCCATCAATCAACCCACGCAGTGCAGTACAATAAAAAGCCATGACAATCAAATGTCAAAATATTTTATGGACAATTGACGGAGTACATTTATGAAATACCCAGCCTTACTGGTGATGATTGGCTTATTGACCGCTTGTGGCAACAACGCCCCAGCCGACAAACCCGCCGAAACACCAGCACAAGAACAAACCGCCGCCCCTGCCGACAGCACCACGCACGACATGACTGCCAGTGAAACCCACCAACATGAAGCCGAGCAAACCACCACAGACGGCGAAGTGGTGATTGATGAAGTGGTTAAAGGCTTTACCGCCTATGGCAACAAGCCAAGTGGTTGGCGTGTGGTGGTGCGTGGCAATGGCGAAACCGAAGGCAATACCTTATCCATCGATGGTGAAGGGCTTACAGGCGAAATCCCTGCCACACGCTCGGCATATGCCAAGGGTGTGGAGTTCTCTGGCAAATTGGGCGACACCGACATCAATCTCAATATCCGCACCGAAGACTGCACCGATGACGAAGGTCATCAGTTGCAATCCAAAGCAACCTTTGACTACGGTACGACAACTTATGAAGGCTGTGCGGTTGATGAAGCCATGGACCCCTTGTGATTGATAACTTAACATTGATTGTATAAGACAATAAAACACCGACTGGCAAGACTGGTTGGTGTTTTTTCATTAAGCCGTATTTGCCTTGGGTGTTGGCTTTACATCAAAGGCAACTTTTACTTTAAAAATACGACACGCAAGGCTGTGCGATAAAAAAATGGGTATCTCCTATGTTTTGGCAAGGCTTATAGCAAGATTTGGTTTTTTTGTGATAGGCTTGGTTTTTTGTTATAATAGGCGGCTTTCATCATTCAAATTTTTAAGACACTCACTTTTTAAGATATTTTATGAGCAACATTCCAATTTTAGACCAACAAGACATCGCCAAGATGAAAGTGGCAGGACAGCTTGCCGCCGAAGTACTACAAATGCTAGACCCCCACGTCAAGGCAGGCGTAAGTACAGGATTTTTGGACGATTTGGCGTACAAGCACATCACCGAAGTCCAAAACGCCATTCCAGCGTGCTTAAACTACAAGGGCTATCCGTTCACACTTTGCACGTCTATCAATCATGTGGTGTGCCACGGTATGCCAGACCACGCACGCATTTTAAAAGACGGCGACATCATCAATATTGACGTAACCGTGATTAAAGACGGCTATTATGGCGACACGTCGATGATGTGGATTGTCGGCGACGGTTCTGTCATGGCAAAACGTATCTGTGAAACTGCACAGCGTGCCTTGTACGCTGGCATGAGCGTGGTCAAGGACGGCGTGCGTTTGGGCGATATTGGGGCAGCCATTCAAAAAGTGGTCGAGCCAGAGCGTTTTAGTATCGTGCGTGAGTTTTGTGGGCATGGCATTGGCAAGGTCTTTCATGCCGAGCCGCAAGTCCTACACTACGGCAAAGCTGGCACAGGCGAAGTGCTGCGTACAGGCATGGCATTCACCATCGAACCCATGATTAATCAAGGCGTGTGGCAAACCAAAGTCATGAAAGACGGCTGGACCGCCATCACCAAAGACCGCAAGCTCTCCGCCCAGTGGGAGCATACGCTTATCGTTACGGACAATGGTTGTATCGTAACTACCGCACGCCCTGACGAAGATTTGAGCTTTATTAAGCAATAAGGTTATTATGCAAACTTATCTTACTCTGCTACAGCACATCTTGGACACTGGTGGCGACAAGGGCGACCGCACAGGCACAGGCACACGCTCGGTATTCGGCTATCAGATGCGTTTTGATTTGGCGAAGGGCTTTCCGCTGCTCACCACCAAAAAAGTGCATTTTCGCTCTATCGTCATCGAGCTGTTATGGTTCTTAAAAGGCGATACCAATGTTCAGTACTTACAGGACAATCGTGTCAGCATTTGGGACGAGTGGGCAACTGCCGAGCAGACCGCACGCTTTGGCAGGCAGGCAGGAGATTTGGGGGCGGTGTACGGTCATCAATGGCGAAATTTTGGGGCGAGTAAAAACCTTGACAACAGCTATAATGCAGATGGCTTTGACCAAATCCGCTGGTTGATTAACGAGATTAAGACCAACCCAAATTCACGCCGTCTTATCGTCTCGGGGTGGAATCCCAAAGAAGCTGGTGAAGTGGCTTTGCCGCCTTGTCATACACTGTTTCAGTTTTTTGTACAAGATGGCAAGCTGTCCTGCCAGTTGTATCAACGCAGTGCTGATGTGTTTTTGGGCGTGCCGTTTAATATCGCAAGCTATGCCTTGCTGACGCACATGGTGGCACAGGTGTGCGGTCTTGGTGTGGGTGAATTTATTTGGACAGGTGGCGATACACATCTGTACGACAATCATACCAAGCAGGCGAGATTACAACTGTCTCGTACACCTATGCCATTATGCCAGCTTAGGCTAAACCCCAATATTGACGATATTTTTGATTTCACCTTTGATGATATTGAACTTGTGAATTACCAATCTCACCCAGCGATTAAGGCAGATGTGGCGGTGTAAGCACCTTAACAGTTTAGCACATCACTCCCTATCCAGCCCACAGCATAACCACCCAAACAGGATAATATATGCAACTCATTCACGTCGTCGCCATGGACAATCATCGCTGTATCGGCAAAGACAACGCAATGGCGTGGCACATTCCTGAAGATTTTGCCCATTTTCGTGCTTTGACGATTGATGGTGTGGTGATTATGGGGCGTAAGACCTTTGAATCCATCGGTAGACCGCTACCAAAACGCACGAATATCATCATCTCTCGCAATCGTGATTTTGTCGCAGATGGTGTGAGCGTAGTGGCTGGACTTACCGAAGCACTACAGCTTGCCAAAACGCTTAGCAATAATAACAATAAGGCATTCATCATTGGCGGTGGTGAGATTTATCGGCAAAGCCTTGAGCTTGCTGACGTGCTGGAGCTGACCTTAGTGGATACGCTGATTGATGGCGATACGTTTTATCCTGCGGTGTCTGATGATTTTGTGCAAACGTGGCAATCCGACAAAAAAACCGACCCAGTCTCTGGTATCGGTTTTCGTTTTGTACGGTATGAACGAGATGTATCAAGATAAGCCAAGCACAAAGCAAACATTACACAATTATACTATACAACTATACTAGCCATGCACCAAGCTACATAGCCCCAGCTCGCATAAGATACTCTTGATACGCAGGAATAGCAATCGCCGCAAAGATACCCAATGCAATAAAACCAAGGGGCAGTACCAATGCCAGTATGTACATTAAGGTGGTAGGCGGTTCGGCAGGTGCACCATAGTCATTCATACCGTCTGTACCACGAGCAAACAGCAAATACAACCCAAGCAAAAAATTGGCAATTGGCACAATCATCAACAAAGACCACCAGCCTGTCTGATTGGTATCATTAAGCCTGCGTCTTGCAAGCGTAAAGAACATATAAAACTGCACCAACATCATACAAATATAGCTAAAGCCTATAACTGCCATCATAACGTCTGGTGTACTAGAGCCTAAGAAGGTCGCAAGCACAACAACCACCATCATGATAGGTGTCATTATTAATCCCCAAATGACGTTATAAGCCATGTACCTTATCCGCCCAATCCGTCCACTGGGTTTATAAAATGGCGTGTCGTCATAATACTCAAAGTCTTCTTCGTTATCCATGTTTGCCTGCGGTGCGGCATAGGGGGATTGAGATTGTCTAGCATTGGGAAATTGCACACTCATAATTGGTTACTCTGTCTTAACATTTGATACAAAGTATATCACAATTTTGCAAAACATAAATACACCAACTGCACCACTGTACAAAATTACACCACTTACAACCAAATGAAAGCAGAATAAATCAAGTTCACACACTCCAAGCTCGCACACCCCAAACAAATCGCTTTATTTTTTCATCACTCATCACCGCAGGCAATCTGTGCTACAATGCAGGGTTTTTTTAGATTTTTTGAGAATGATTGATGGATATGGTGCTTAGTACAGAGATTGTCATGACATTGGTGGGCGTGGCATTGGTGGCAGGCTTTATTGACGCAATGGCTGGCGGCGGCGGACTTTTGACCATACCTGCCCTATTATTGACAGGCATACCCCCTGTTACCGCCCTTGGCACAAACAAATTGCAAGCCTGTGCAGGGAGTTTTTCGGCATCGCTCGCCATGGTCAAAAAAGGCATTGCTCACCCAAAAACCATGATACCTGCCTTGATTTTTGCCTTTATTGGCTCGGCACTGGGTACGATTGCCGTGCAGATGATGCCGCCTGACACGCTTACCAAGATTTTGCCATTTTTGATTGGGGGGATTGGGCTGTACACGCTTTTTATGCCGAACCTTGGGGCGGTAGAGCGAGTGCCAAGAATTTCGGATAAGGCGTATCAACGCTTGGTCGTGCCTGTGATTGGCTTTTATGATGGCTATTTTGGTCCTGCGGTGGGAACGTTTTTTAGCCTGTCCAACGTGGTGCTGCGTGGGGCGGATTTGGTGCGTGCAACAGGCATGGCAAAGCTGTGCAATTTTGCCACCAATCTTGCTTCGCTCATCTTTTTTGTGCTGGGCGGACAAGTGTTGTGGAAAGTTGGGCTTTTGATGATGGCAGGGCAAGCGATAGGGGCGTATTTTGGCAGTCAAATGGTGGTCAAGGGCGGTGCGAAGTTTATCCGCCCTGTCATTGTACTGATGTGCTTTACCATGGTGGCAAAGCTGGTGTGGAGTTAATCACCCTTGTCAAACCAAACCACACACGAAATTTACCATCGCACGCACCACTTTGGGGTATAATGGCGACTTTTAGCCAGCAGTTTGGCAGGGATTATGAACCATGATTAATCAACCCACCGCAAAAATTCTCCTTGGTATCACAGGGGGTATCGCCGCTTACAAGTCGGCTGTACTGGCACGCCTGCTTATCAAGGCAGGTTGCCAAGTGCGTGTGATGATGACCCCATCAGCGTGTGAATTTATCACGCCTTTGACGTTGCAGGCTTTGACAGGTCATGCCGTGCATACCACGCTGCTGGACGAAACCGCAGAGCTTGGCATGGGGCATATTGAGCTTGCCAAGTGGGCAGATGTACTGGTAATCGCCCCTGCGTCCGCCAACACCATCGCCAAGCTCGCCTGCGGTATGGCGGACAATCTTTTGACCACGGTATGTTTGGCAAGCACCGCCCCTGTCTTACTTGCCCCTGCCATGAATCAAGCCATGTACAGCCATCTTGCCACACAGCACAATCTAACCAAGCTACAGAATTTTGGCTATCATCTGCTAAGCCCTGACAGCGGCGAGCAAGCCTGTGGTGATGTGGGGGCAGGACGGTTGCCAGAGCCAGAAGACTTGTGCGAGCGGATTTTGGCATTTATCGCAAGGCGAACCTTGCCGCAGTCTTTACACGATAAAACCATGGTGATTACCGCAGGGGCGACACTCGAACCCATTGACCCTGTACGTTTTTTATCCAATCATTCAACAGGCAAAATGGGCTTTGCGTTGGCGGTGGCGTGCCGAGATATGGGGGCAAACGTGATACTCATCAGTGGCAGCCGTGTTGTGCTGCCCACACCGTTTGGGGTGAGCCGCCTAAATGTCGGTACAGCAGATGATATGCTCAAGGCGTGCCTGTCCGCCATGCACACAGCCGATATATTCATCGCCACAGCAGCGGTTGCCGACTACAAAGTTACCCAAATCGCCACACAAAAAATCAAAAAAACCACCGACAATGATGAGCTAACACTACAACTCACCAAAAACCCTGACATTCTTGCCACCGTTGCCAAAGCCTATCCACAGGCTTTGATGGTGGGCTTTGCCGCCGAAACCCAAGATACCGAAAGCTACGCCCAATCCAAGCTCATCAGCAAAAATTTAGACATGATAGCCTGTAATGACGTGTCTGATACAAGCATAGGTTTTGGCAGTGATGACAATGCCATGACGGTATTTTTTGCCAAAGACTATGGGCGAGATTCTCTGAAACTCGCCAAAGCCCCCAAGTCGCAGATTGCCGTACAATTGGTGCAGGCAGCTGCCGAATTATTCGCCGCAAAGTCATAACTTCACACAATTTTATAAAAATGGTGCTAATTGCTAGCACCATTTTTTATGTAGGCGAAACCACAAGCACGTCCCATCAAGACACGCCTGCCTGTCCAAGCATATAATCTACCGCCGCCTTAACTTCAGCTTCGCTGATGTCGCCAACCGCTTGAGCAGGCATTTTATTAAAGCCTTTGGCAGAATGGGTGTACAAAACTTCCTTACCCTGTGCAAGACGAGTTTGCCAAGCGGCTTTGTCGGTGAGCTTTGGTGCGTCTAGCAGACCTTGAGCATGGCATACATGGCATGTCGTTTCATAGCGTTTTTTGCCAGCGTCTGCCGCCAACGCCACTTCAGGCTCGCTTTTTGCTGGTGCGGCTTCTGCCTTGGTGTCTTGTGCGGCAGTTTTTTCGACTTCTTCAGCTTTTGGGCTTTCTTCTGCTGGGGCTACTTCGGCTTTTGGTGTTTCATCAGCTGGTGCTGGGGCTGGAGTTTCGCTGACTGGCGGTGTTTGCTGGGCTTGGGCTGGTTTTTTGTCTGCGGCAGGCTCACTGCCGCCACAAGCCGTCAAACTCACCGCCACCGCCAATACACCAATACTCAATAATTTGCTAGATTTCATTGCACTTCTCCTAAAACTGGCAACCGCCAAAAAAATATTAAACGCCCCCACTTGGGGTGTACTGTTGTATTCATCTTTGAATTAAAAAACGAGCTAAATTTAAGCCTTTGAAATTCACTTTACGTCATCAAAACTCGCTGGCAAGTACTATAGTCAATTAAAATTGCAATGATACTTCGTTGCCAGCTCCCTTATGTACTACCAGTACACGGCGGTCGCTGTCGCCTTGTCTCATTTTTATTTTAATCGACTATACTTATACTGTCTGGCTGGTTTTGCTTGTCTTAAAGTTACATTTATTGACTATAATGCCAAAGTTAGTGCCAAATTCAGTCATTTTTTAACCAAAAGCAAGAAAACTCGTAAGATTTCTTACTTTTGTGTAATTTTGCGTGATGAATACTCAGTATGTTCTAATATACCTATTTTTTGTAAGGATTTAAAGTAGATTTTACAATTTTTTGTATTTTTATCATCTTGGCAACACACACGCATAAAAAAACAGGGTGTCAATCATGACACCCTGCAATAACAACCCTGCTGATAACAACTTAATACTCTCCCCAAAATAACCAACTTCGTCAAACTCATTGGCAGGCACTGCTTGCACCGCTAAGTTCGCTTTGTTTGTGTTTT